>JAJZQV010000083.1 GCA_021803025.1 Actinomycetes bacterium
GCTCTCCCACTTCTCGATCATCACGATGGTGCCGTCAGGCGCGTCGTGAATGGCGTAGAGCAGGCAGCCGGGCTCGCGGTGCACGGCAGCGATCGCCGGCCTGAGCGCGGCGACCACGGCGTCGTGAGACCCCTCGGCGGGATGGAAGACGGCGGTCACGACGATGGGGTCGGAGGCGTTCACAGTGCTGGTCACCCGCCCGACGCTACAGGAGGACGTGCGTCCTGGGTCGGCGGGCCAACCGTCGCCGCCCCGCGGGAGCCACCGGCGGGCCGTGGAGGCGGGCCTGTGGGAGTCAGCTCACGGGTCTCGCCGACAGCCCGGCGAGGGCGTGCTGCTCCGGTACCGGCCGCGCCCGGCGTCGGAAGCGGAGTCCACCGTGCGCGACCTCGACTTCCGTGAACGCGTCGTTATCAGCGGTCCGGCCAGCCCCGGGGACGCCGACTTCCGTGTTCTCGTGGTTATGAGGCCCGAGACCGGCGCCGTAACCACCAGGTCACGGAAGTCGACCGGGGCCAGCGCTCACGAGACGCTCATAACCACCACAACGCGGGAGTCAGCCACAGACCGCCAGGTCAGGGACCGAGGAGGCCTGAGGGAGGCTATGGAAACGCGAGCCTGGGCGCCTCTCCTGTGACCGACGGCACCTCTCCTTGACGGCGCCTCTCCTTGACGCCCACGTTTCCCTGAGAGTCAGTCCCCACCGTGCAGGATGCTGAGCCGGAGGACCAAGGCGCGTGGGAAGAAGCTGCAGGGCAATCCGGATCGCTCTGGTGGTCGTCGAGTCCTCGCGGCACCCAACCACGGTGAGGTCCTGGTGACGCGGTACCGAGGACTTGACCGGCGACCATCGCGCGACCGACCTCCTCGAGAACCCCGTCGCTCAGCAGCTTCGTGACGACGGCGGTGACCGTCGGCCGCGTCAGTCCCCTGAGGGCGGAGCGCTCCGTGCGGGGGAAGGTCCACGCCGCCTGTGCGACCACCTTCGCGATGTTGGCGGCCCTGATGGCCCCCAGCTCCGGGACCGCCGGTGCTCCGGTCCTCGTCATCGTGGACGTGCGGACATGCCCGCAGCCTCGTGACGCGAAGCGGAGTTCCGGCCCCGGGTCACCGCGACAGCAGCCCGTGGCTACGCCAGCTGCATGTCCACGAAACGGCTCAGGTGGCCCTGGAAGGCGGCGGTGATCGTACGGGTCTCGCCGTTGCGGTGCTTGGCGACGATGAAGTCGGCCTCTCCGGGTCGTTCGTCCTTGTTGTAGGCGTCCTCCCGGTGGAGCAGGATCACCATGTCCGCGTCCTGCTCGAGGCTGCCGGACTCGCGGAGGTCGCTCAGCATGGGCCTCTTGTCCGTGCGCTGCTCGGAGCCGCGGTTGAGCTGGGAGATCGCGATGACCGGGATCTCGAGCTCCTTGGCGAGGAGCTTGATCTGGCGGGAGAACTCGGAGACCTCGACCTGGCGGTTCTCGACCTTCTTGCCGCTGCTCATGAGCTGGAGGTAGTCGATCACGACCAGCTTCAGGTCGTACCGCTGCTTCATCCGTCGTGCCTTGGCCCGGATCTCCATCATCGTGAGGTTCGGCGAGTCGTCGATGTACAGCGGCGCTGACTCGATACGGCCGGTCACCTTCGCGAGCTGCTCCCAGTCGGTGTCGGAGAGCTTGCCGGTACGGAGGTGGTGGAGCTTGAGGCCGCCCTCAGCGCTGAGCAGACGCGTCATGATCTCGGACGCGCTCATCTCGAGCGAGAACACGGCGGTGGTGAGCCGGTTCTTGATGGCGGCCGAGCGGGCGAAGTCGAGCGCCAGCGTCGACTTACCGATCGCGGGCCGCGCGGCGATGATGATCATCTGACCCGGGTGGAGGCCGTTCGTCAGCTCGTCGAGCTCGGCGAACCCCGTAGGGACGCCAGCGAGCCGGCCGCCCCGGGACGCGATCGCCTCGAGCTCGTTCCACGTGGGCTCGATGAGCTCCGAGAGGGGCTTGTAGTCCTCGCTCGTCTTGCCGTCCGCTACGTCGTAGATGGTCTGCTGGGCCAGGTCGACGATGTCGGCGACCTCGCCGGTGCCCTCGTAGCCCATCTGCGCGATCCGGATGGATGCCTCGACCAGCCGACGCAGGATCGCCTTCTCTCGGACAAGCTCCGCGTAGTAGCTCGCGTTGGCCGCGATGGACACGCTGGACAGGAGGTCGTGCAGGTACACGTGGCCGCCGACCTTGCCGATCTCCCCGCGCCTCGTCAGCTCCGCAGCGACGGTGATCGGGTCCGCCGGCTCACCCTTGCCGTACAGGTCGAGGATCGCGTCGAAGATCAGCTCGTGGCTGGGCCGGTAGAAGTCACGGCCTTTGACCGTCTCCACGACGTTGGCGATGGCGTCCTTGCTCATCATCATCGCCCCGAGCACCGACTGCTCAGCCGGTACGTCCTGTGGTGGCGTGCGGTCAGTCTGCGCGAAGTCGCGCACCTCGGCCAACGTCATGCCCTGCTCCCCCTTCCAGACCGCCGGGAACCACCTGGTTTTCACGCTAGACACCAGCACTGACAATCCCCGCCCGGGTCCCTGCTGGGCCCTCGGTCAGAGGCTCACCGTAGGGACCGACGGGGCGACACGCCGAAGGATTCGACAGGAGTTATCCACAGCCCTTGTGGACGGTGTGGGGATGCCGTTCACGCGTGAGCGTGGCCCCGCCTCACCGCACCATGGGGAACCTGGGGAGAACATGTGGAGATCCTGGGAAGGGCGCGCGAGACAGTGCTCTGACAAGGGACGATACTGCTGACTGCCGGTGGACGAGAGAATCCTGTGCTGTGGAGCGCGGGCGGTCCACGACACGCCGGTCGCAGGTGGACAGGGCACTCGCAGGTGCTGTATGACACCCCCTTCTCAGCCGTTTGTCCACACTTTCAAGGACACATGTGAATCTTCCCATCCGGCTTGTCAGCCGCGCCCAAACGGGCCTCCTTCTGCGCAGAGGTACGCCCACCTCGCGCCACGCCGCACCCGCCGGCGGGTCGTGCCGCCCAGAAGGGAGGATCTCCGGCGCAGACCGCGACCCCGGCCTCCGCCACCCATACCTGGTACGGGTATAGTTGCCTCATGGCTGACGTCACCACGCCTCGCGTCGACGAGGTGAAGACCGCGTACCTCAACCGCCTCCGACGCATCGAGGGCCAGGTGCGCGGTCTCGAGAAGATGGTCGACGACGACAAGTACTGCATCGACATCCTCACCCAGGTCTCCGCTGTGACGAAGGCACTCGAGGCGTTTGCCCTGGCGATGCTCGACGACCACCTGGGCTCGTGCGTCAAGGACGCCGTGCGTACGGGAGGCAGCGTGGCCGACGAGAAGATCCGTGAAGCCAGCCAGGCCATCGCCCGGCTCGTTCGCTGAAACCAAGGAGAACCCCATGCAGTCCACCTACACCGTCACCGGCATGACCTGCGGCCACTGCGTCGCCCATGTCACCGAGGAGGTGGAGGCCCTACCGGGCGTCACCGGTGTCGAGGTCACCCTCGAGGACGGCCGGCTCGTCATCACGTCGGACGCTCCCATCGACTTCGGCGCCGTGAAGGACGCCGTCGCGGAGGCCGGCAGCTACGAGGTCGTACCGGCCTGATGCCGGCCCCCGTCAGCACACACCCCGACGCCCGTGAGTCGATCGTTCTCGACGTCATGGGCATGACGTGTGCCTCGTGTGCTGCACGGATCGAGAAGAAGCTGGGCAGGGTCGAGGGCGTGTCGGCGAGCGTGAACTACGCCACCAACAAGGCGCTCGTCCTCGCACCGGCGGGTACGGCTGTGGCCGACCTCATCAAGACGGTCGAGGCGGCCGGGTACGGGGCGAGCGTGCCGGAGCCGGACGCCCCGGAGCCGCCCGACCCGGCCGCACAGCTGAAGCGCCGCGTCATCGTCTCCGCCGTCCTGGCCGTGCCGGTCATCCTGCTCGCGATGGTCCCGGCCATCCAGTTCCCCGCCTGGCAGTGGGTCTCGCTCCTCCTGGCCACGCCCGTGGTCGCCTGGGCGGGACTGCCGTTCCACCGCTCCGCCTGGGTCAACCTGCGTCACGGCGCGACGACGATGGACACGCTCGTGTCCGTGGGGACGATCGCCGCGTTCCTCCAGTCGGTGTACGCCCTCGTCTGGGGCTCCGCAGGCCGCATCGGCTACACCCACGAGGTCAAGTTCCGGCTCATGCGCGGCATGGTGGGCGACTCGATCTACTTCGAGGCCGCCGTCGCGATCGTGACGTTCATCCTGCTCGGCAGGTACTTCGAGGCTCGTGCCCGTCGCCGGGCTGGATCGGCTCTGGAGGCTCTCCTCAACGAGGGCGCCAAGCAGGCCACGGTCCTCCGCGACGGCGTCGAGCTGTCCGTACCGGCCGACGTGGTCGTGGTCGGGGACCTCGTCGTCGTACGGCCCGGCGAGAAGGTGGCCTCGGACGGCGTCGTCGTCGAAGGCCTCTCGGCGATCGACGCCTCGCTCGTCACCGGCGAGTCCGTACCCGTCGACGTCGGTCCCGGCGACCCGGTCGTCGGCGGTACCGTCAACACCACCGGCCGCCTCCTCGTCCGCGCGACGCGCGTCGGGGCCGACACCCAGCTCGCCCAGATGGCCCGGCTCGTCGAGCAGGCGCAGACCGGCAAGGCGGCTGTCCAGCGCCTCGCCGACCGCGTCTCCGGCGTGTTCGTGCCCATCGTCATCGCGATCGCCGTCCTCACCGCCGTGGGGTGGATGCTGGCGGGAGCGGGCATGGATGCCGCGATCACCGCCGCGGTCGCCGTCCTCATCATCGCCTGCCCGTGCGCGCTCGGACTGGCCACGCCGACGGCCCTGCTGGTAGGCAGCGGCCGGGGCGCCGAGCTCGGCATCCTCATCTCCGGACCCGAGATCCTCGAGTCGACCAGGCTCGTCGACACGATCGTGCTGGACAAGACCGGCACGCTCACGACCGGCGTCATGAGCGTCGCCGAGGTGGTCCCACTCGCCGGCACGGACCGCGAGACCCTCCGCGACGTCGTCGCCGCTGCTGAGACTGGCTCGGAGCACCCGATCGGCCGCGCCATCGCCGCCATGGGATCCTCTCGTGTCGCGACCGGCTTCACCGCCGTTCCCGGACGCGGTGTGACAGCTCAGGTCGGACCCCTGTCCGTCGTAGCGGGCTCGCCCGAACTCCTCTCCGACGAAGGCATCGCCGTCCCGGCGGAGCTCACCGCTGCCGCGGACGCCGCGGCCGCGCTCGGACGGTCCGTCGTGCTCGTGGCCTGGGACGGCAAGGCGCGCGGCCTGGTATCCGTCGCCGACACGCTGAAGCCGACCTCGGCGAAGGCCGTCGCGGCCTACCGGGAGCTGGGGCTTCGTCCGGTGCTTCTTACGGGCGACTCGACCGCCGCGGCGCAGCACCTCGCCCAGCAGCTCGGCATCACCGACGTCATCGCCCAGGTCTCACCCGCCGACAAGGTGGCCGTCATCCGCGACCTCCAGACGTCCGGGGCCACGGTCGCGATGGTCGGCGACGGGGTCAACGACGCCGCCGCGCTCGCGCAGTCCGACCTCGGGATCGCCATGGGCAGCGGTACGGACGCGGCGATCGCCGCCAGCGACCTCACGCTCATGGGCAGCGACCCGGTCCACGCCGCGGACGCGATCCGGCTCTCGCGCGTCACACTGCGCCGGATCAAGGGCAACCTCTTCTGGGCGTTCGCCTACAACGTGGCCGCGATCCCCATCGCCGCCGCGGGCCTGCTCAACCCGATGATCGCGAGCGCCGCGATGGCCTTCAGCTCGGTCTTCGTCGTGTCCAACTCGCTGCGCCTGCGTCGCTTCCAGCCGATCGCCTGACCGTACGAGCTCGTCTCGGTCATCCGCCGAACCTCCGCGCGCCCCTCACGTCCGCCACACCGGGACGGCCATTCCCCGTGCCGTGGCCCTGGTCCTGGTCCTCGCCGCCTCTCACCCTCGCACTCGCCCTGGTCGTCCGCCCTGGTCGTCGGCACCCGTCCTCGCCCTGAGAACATCTCAGCATCCTTTGTGCGTGTTCTCAGGATGGCCTAGACTTCCTCTCGCCGACCGCCCCCCCTGGAGGAGAAGAGGTCCAGCCGTGCTGCGGAAACTCCTGTCCCGGAAGCTCCTGCCCGTCGTCGCCGCGGGAGCCGTGCTCGTCGGAGGCCTCAGTGCCTACAGCGCCACCGAGGCGTTCGCCTCGGACGTCACGCTCACCGTCGACGGTCGGGAGACCTCCGTACGGACGCTCGCCCCGACGGTCGGCCAGGTGCTCGCCCAGGAGCGCATCACCGTGGGCGACCACGACACGGTCGTGCCGTCGCTCGCCTCGAAGGTCGAACGGGGCAGCGCGATCTCCGTCCGCTACGGACGACCGGTCACCGTGACCGTCGACGGGAAGCAGACGACGATGTGGACGACCGCGACGACCGTCGACGAGGCGCTGGGGCTGTTCGGCGTCGATGGCGGCGCGGCGGTGAACGCGTCCCGCTCCATGTCGATCGGCCGTGACGGCATCTCTCTCGACGTCAGCTCCCCCCGCGAGGTCACCGTCACAGCGGACGGCGCCACCGCGTCCGTGACCGCGACCGGCACCGTCGCGGATGCGCTGCGAGCGGCGGGTGTCACGCTCGGGACCCACGATGAGGTGGCGCCGGACCTGT
This sequence comes from Actinomycetes bacterium, assembly GCA_021803025.1. Lineage (GTDB taxonomy): Bacteria > Actinomycetota > Actinomycetes > Propionibacteriales > Propionibacteriaceae > Fen-668. The sequence goes on from JAJZQV010000083.1 coordinate 6,661, forward strand.
CCACCCCTCTCGACGCGGCGACGACCGTCACGGTCGTCCGGGTCGAGATCCGAACCGTCTCCAAGAGCGTCACCATCCCGTACAGGACGACGACCCAGAACGTCGCCACGCTGCCGGCCGGCGCCAGGAAGGTACAGACACCGGGCGTCAACGGCACCTCGACCGAGACCTGGCAGCAGACCGTACGTGACGGGCAGGTCTCGAGCGAGGTCCGCGTCAGCTCGGTGGTCACGGCGGCGGCTCAGGCACAGGTGACGCTGGTCGGGACGGGCGCGGCGGTCTCCCCCGCCCCTGCCGCCTCCGCCGCGACCGCTCCGGCGAGCGGCAACAGCTGCGGCGTCTCGTGGTACGCGACAGGAACGCGGACCGCCGACGGCGAGGCCTTCAACCCTGACGGCATGACGGCAGCCAGCAAGACGCTGCCGTTCAACACGATGGTGAAGGTCACCAACCCTGCGAACGGGCTGTCCGTGGTCGTACGGATCAACGATCGCGGCCCGTACGTGGCGGGTCGCTGCCTCGACCTCACGCGCGGCGCGTTCTCCCAGATCGCGTCTCTGGGCACCGGTGCGATCACCGCCACGTGGCAGGTCGTCGGCTGATCGCCGGACGTCAGACCACTGGCATCTCACGGCGCCGGTAGCCGACGGCCGCCGCCGCGACGAACGCGAGCGAGAGGACCGTGAGCACGACCTCGGGGGTCCAGGTCATCGCCTCGACGGGGATCTTCGGGGTGTGCGAGAACGGGGAGACCTTCAGCACCCAGTCGGGCAGCTTCATGAGCGGGCCGAGCTCCCCGAGCAGCACGACGCCGGCGAGCAGCGCCCAGCCGAGCCAGTCGAGCCGAGGCAGCCATGCCACGACGACGAGCGCGGCCGCGACCATCACCCAGACTGCCGGCAGGTGCGCGAACGCCGGGCCGGCCTCACGCCAGTAGCCGGAGGAGCCGGTCCGGTGCGCGGCCGCCATCGTCAGTCCGAGCAGCGCCAGGAGCACCGTGCTCCCTGCGAACGCGATGGCGGCGTGCGAGGCGAGGAACCGGAGCCGGGTGACGGGGGTCGCGAGCACCGACTCGAGGTGGCCCGTCGACTCCTCCGAGCGCAGCCGTAGAACGGCCGCGACCCCGTACGCCGCAGCGCCGAAGGCCCCCATCACCCCGACGAGCGTGAGATAGATGTCGTTGAAGGTCCCGACGCCGCCCAGCGTGCTGAGCAGGTCGAGGGCTGCGCCCGACATGAGACCGCCGATGGTGTCCACGATGGCGCCGAACAGTGCGCCGAGGAGCACGTACGTGACCAGCCAGCCGAACAAGCCCGCGCGCTGCAGCCGCCACGCCAGCCCCAGGGAGGTGCCCAGCCTCCCGGTCGCGGGCCCCGGCCTGTCGGGCAGCAGCCCGGCTCCGAGATCCCGACGGCTCTGAAGCCAGCCGGCGACGAGACTCCCGACCACGAGCAGCACGACAGGCGGGACGAGAGGCCACACCCTGTCCCCGTCGTAGTAGCGCACCTGCTGCGCCCACCCGAGTGGGCTGAACCAGGTCACGACCCGCGCCGGGCGGTCCCAGCTGACGTCCCCGACCATCCTCAGGACGAACGTCACGCCCAGGGCACCGAATACCCATGCGCCGCAGGCTCTGTAGGTGCTCGAGAGCTGCACGGCGACGGCGGTGAGCGCCGCGAACGAGAGCCCCACACCGGTCTGCGCGAGACCGAACAGGACCGACCCGGCCACCGGCCAGCCTCCGGCGATCACGGCAGGGATCGCCACGACGCCCGAGACCAACGACGTGGAGACCGCGAGGACCATCGCGGCGCCCAGCGGCGCGAGCCGCCCGACCGGGGTGGCTCCGAGGAGCTCGAACCGCCCGGACTCCTCCTCGGCTCGCGTGTGCCGCCGCACGATCGCGATGACGAGGAACGCCAGCGTGAGGAAGTCCAGCATCGCCACCTTGTTCGCGGCGACGCCCAGGGACGCTGTGTCGTAGATGTGCCCGTACATGGCGACCACGCCCGTACTGGCGTTGGCCGCCGCGTTCGCGGTGACGAGCTCGTTGCGGTTCGTGTAGATGGTGGGGACCGCCACGGCCGAGTAGTAGCTGAGCAGCCAGATGCTGAGGAGGACGACCCCGATCATGATCCGGTCCCGACGCCAGGCGAGCCGCAGCAGGCCACGCCATCCGGTCACCGGGCACCGCCCTCGTACACGCCGGCCGTGCGGGACGTCCCCGCCGTCTCGTACGTGCTGAGGAAGAGCTGCTCGAGCGACGGCGGCTCGCTCAGGAGCGAGTCGATGCCGGCTGCGGCAACGGCCGCGACCGCCGCGTCGAGGTGGTCGGTGTCGACGGAGAACCGGACCCGGTTGCCGTCCCGGACGAGGTCCGTGACGCCTGCGAGCGTGTCGAGGCCCGGGACCGGTCCACGTACGGAGGCGGTGATGGTCGTCGTGTGGAGCCTGCGCATCTCGTCGAGCGTGCCGACCTCCACGATCCGGCCCGCCCGGATGATGCTGATCCGGTCGGACAGCTTCTCGACCTCGGAGAGGATGTGGCTCGACAGGAGGATCGTGGCACCTCGCTGGACGAGGCCACGGGCGACCTCCGCGAAGGCCGCCTCCATGAGGGGGTCGAGGCCCGCCGTCGGCTCGTCGAGGAGGAACACCTCGGCGCGCGACGCGAGCGCGGCGACGAGGGCCACCTTCTGCCGGTTCCCCTTGGAGTAGCTGCGGCACCGCTTGGTCGGGTCGAGGTCGAACCGCTCGAGCAGCTCGGAGCGCCGGGCCCCGTCGAGGTCGCCCCGGAGACTGCCGAGGAGGTCGATGACCTCGCCGCCGGTGAGGTTCGGCCACAGCGTGACGTCGCCCGGGACGTACGAGATCCGGCGGTGGATGGACACGATGTCGGTCCAGGAGTCGGCTCCGAGCATCCTCGCGGTGCCCGCGTCGGCCTTGAGCAGGCCCAGCAGCACGCGGATCGTCGTGGTCTTGCCGGCCCCGTTCGGCCCGAGGAAGCCATGGACCTCGCCCTGCTCGACGATCAGGTCCACACCATCGAGGGCGCGGGTGCGACCGAAGGACTTCGTGAGGTCGCGGGTCTCGATGACAGTGGTCACGGCTTCGCACGATACGCCGGACAGAGGGCGCCGGAGCGGGATGGGGACGACTCGCGGGGAACGGCCCGAGACTCCCGTGAACGCGGAGCGAAGTGCGTGGTCGGTACGTACCGGGGGCGGCATCTGGATAGGCTGACCGGGTGACCCGTTCGCTGAGGATCGCCGAGTTCACCGACAACTACGGTCCGGGTCGGAGCGGGATCCTCTACGCCGTGCAGCAGATCGAGGGAGCCCTCCTGGCGGCGGGTCACGAGGTCATCGTCGTGGCGCCGAGGTCGAGCGGGCCCAACCCGTACGCGCACGACCCTGGGCGAACCGAGGTGAGGCTGCCGAGCGTACGGATCCTCGGGGTACCGGCGCGCGTCGCGTCCGGCGCGTACGCGGAGCCCCTCGTCGCCAAGGTGGGCGACCTCCGACCGGACGTCATCCACGTGCACGGTCTCGGGCTCGTCGGGCTCATGGGGGTGGCACTGGCGCGCCGCACCGGGATCCCCCTCATCGTCACCTGGCACACCGACTGGGATGCGTACGCCGAGCACTACGCGCTGCTCACGCCGGTGCTGGCCGCGGCATACCACGCCTGGCGCGTCCGGGCGGGGAGCGGTGCGCTCGACCAGAGCCGGGCGCGTGCCAGCGCCCGGGCGTTCCGCCGAGCCGGGCGCCAGCGGATGGCCGCGGACCTGCTCGGAGCGTGTACGGCCATGCTGGCCGCCGCCACCGTCGTCACGACACCATCCCCCAAGACCGCCAAGCGCGTGCTGGCCGCGGCGCCCGAGATCGACGTGCGGATCATCCCGAACGGTGTCGACCCGCTCCCGCTGACCGGCCCGGAGGTGCCGCGGAGCCCGGGCGTGCGCTTCACGTACGTCGGGCGGATCGCGCCCGAGAAGGGGATCGGACTCCTCCTCGACGCGTACCGCATCGTCCGCAAGACGGTCCCCGGCACCGAGCTCATGATCGTCGGCGACTGGAAGAAGGTGCCGACGCTGCGAGCCCGCCTGCTGCGGGCCAAGCGGCACCCTGAGATCAGGCTCGTGGGCGAGGTCGACCGGAGCGACCTCGGCCCGTACTACGCGGCGAGCGACGTGTTCGTGTTCCCCTCGCTCACCGACACGCAAGCCCTCGTGCTGCACGAGGCCGCACACGCGGGCCTGCCGCTCATCGTGTGCGACAGGGAGCTCGGCCTCGTGCTGCATGACAAGGTCAACGGCGAGTTCTGCGATCCCACACCCGATGCCCTGGCGGGCGCCATGCTGCGGCTCATGGACCGTGTCCGTGACCCCCGGGCCCGCGCGAGGGCGTCACAGGTCAGCCGCGAGCTCGCGGCCCAGTACACGAAGGCCGGGCAGGACCAGGCGATCCTCGACCTGTACGCGGAGGTCGCAGCCCAGGGCCGGCACGCCCCTGCCGCGCGTCCGCGCGGTCCCGGCCGTCTGGCCCGGGCGTGGTCGCGAGTGTCGGCGATGGCGCGGTACGACGGTCCTGCCCACCACTTCTCTCTCGCGAACGCCCGCAACGCCGCTCGCGAAGACTCGTCGGCGCTCTCCGACAAGCGGTCCTGAGCGCTCTCGGGGAGGCTGGCCGGCGCCCTGGGAACACCCCGCGGTCCTCCCGCGAACCTGGCGGCCCGAACGCGGTCAGGAGAAGCGGTCGTCGAGGTCGAAGGTGACCTTGCCCCGAAGGAGCGTGGCGACGACCCGGCTCGAGAGCTCCACGCCCTCGTACGGAGTGTTCTCGGCGATGCTCGCGAGCTCGCGCCCGTACGTGCGCCACGTGCGGTGCGGGTCGACGAGGCACAGGTTAGCCGGCGCGCCGACCTCGATCGGCCGCCCGTGGCCGTCGAGCCCCGCGAGGCGGGCAGGCGCGGAGGACATGCGCTCGGCCACCTCCGCCCAGCTGAGCCGGCCGGTACGGACGAACAGGTCGGCGACGACCGCGAGCGCGGTCTCGAGGCCGAGCATCCCCATCGACGCCTCGCACCAGTCCCCGCGCTTCGTCTCGGGGGCGTGCGGCGCGTGGTCGGTGCCGACGACGTCGATCGTGCCGTCCACGAATGCGTCCCGTACGGCCTCGACGTCCTCGACCGAGCGGAGGGGCGGGTTGACCTTGTACGCGGCGTCGCCGGTCAGCGCGGTCGAGCTGTCGAGCATGAGGTGGTGGGGCGTCACCTCGGCGGTGACCGGGTAGCCCTGAGACTTCGCCCATCTCACGACCGCCACCGTCTGCGCCGTCGAGACATGGCACGCGTGGACTCGACATCCGAGCTCGGCGGCCATGATCGCGTCGCGTGCCACGATCGCCGCCTCCGCCATGGCCGGCCAGCCCGACAGTCCGACCCTGTCGGCCACGCCCGCGTCGACCTGGGCCCCGACCGTGAGAAGCGGGTCCTGTGCATGCTGGGCGAGCACCCCGCCGAGCTTCGCGATCTCGAGGAGGGCGTCACGCATGACGTCGGAGCGGGCCACGCACCTGCCGTCGTCGGAGAACATCCGGACCCCGACGGCAGCCATCCCCGCGATGTCGGCGACCTCGAGGCCCTCTTCCCCGACCGTCACCGCCCCGATGGGGACCACATCGACCAGGCCGACCTCGGCCCCGCGCCGTCTCTCGTACGCACAGATCTCCGGGGTGTCCGCGACCGGCACCGTGTTCGGCATCGCGCACACCGCGCCGTACCCGCCTCGCGCGGCGGCCCGTGAACCGCTCTCGATCGTCTCGGCGGTTCCCGGACCAGGGTCCCGAAGGTGCGTGTGCGGGTCGACGAGAGCCGGAAGGGCGACGAGGCCCCGGCAGTCGACGCGCGTCTCGGTTCCGTCCGGCTCGACGATGACGCCGTCGCGGATCGCGACGTCGCGGACGCCCTGCCCCAGCACGTCCAGCCCGACCAGCACCGTCATCGCGCGCGCCCCTCTCGTCGCGAGGACGCTACCGCACCGTCGCGCGTCAGCCCTGGGGCGGTTGCGGACCGTACGGTTGCTGCCCGTACGAGCCCGGGGACCGGGGCTGGTGATTCTCTGGGTGAGCATGGTCTGGCTGCCGGTGTGCCCGGCTTCTCCACTGGTCCGACCTGGTCCTATGGACAAGCGAGATCGCCGATTCTGGCCGTCTCGATCGACCCCCGCGCCCATGAGACGCACTCCGCACGCATCGAGACGGCCGAGATTCGTGATCTTGCCCGGTGCTCCTCGCCTCGAGATCCCCCCACGACCCATGAGTGTTCGTGCCGCAATCCAGCCGATCTTCCCCACAGCAGACCCGGTCATCCGTCTCCGCGCTGAGGTCACACCACCGCCGCGACCCAACTCGGGGTCTGGGCCGCCGGCGTCGGCGGAGTGAAGCTCTCGGGGGACGGCGATCTGCATCTTCCGGAGGCGTCCGTGACGACCGTGTTCGACCGATAGCCGTTGCCGGGAGCTGCCCCGGGCCGGACGGCCAGTTCCTCCAGCATCTGCGGCTGGGCGCTCGTGAGGATCCGGCTACGCCCGTGACTGGCGTCGCCACCGTCCCAGTCACGGGGTGAGACGTGTGGCGAAGACGACCACGTTGGCCTCGTACGCGTGGGCGACGGCGTCGTAGGCGCCGCAGGTGATGACTCGTAGACCCGGGTAGGCGATGTCGCCGTACACGAGCCCGGTGGGGAACTGCGACTTGGCGTAGCTGGCGACCCGGTCCACGGCGAAGACGACTGTTGTCGCGTCGGACAGGGAGACGATGACGCGGTCTCCCGGCCTCAGGTCGGCGAGGTGGGCGAACACCCCCGGCACGCCGCTCCAGTGGACGTGACCGGCGATGACCGACGGACCCACCACTCCAGGCACGGGAGACCCGGTGTACCACCCGGCCGCCATGGCTTGAGTGGGAACCTCGAGAGCGCCGTCCTCGGTCAGCCCGAGTCTCACCAGGGTGGAGCTCACGCCGATGGCCGGGATGCTGATCAGGGTCGGAGCCGGCTGCGCCAGGGTGGCCGAGGGCGTGGCCGCCTCAGCAGGAGTCCCAGAGTGGGTCGGCGTTGTCACAGGGGCAGGTGACGCGGACAGTGGCGGGGCAGTCGGGGCGCTCCGGTTCGAGCACCCCGACACGGCCAGCAGACCAGCGAGGGCGAGGACCAGCGTCGCCACGCGGCGCGCAACGGGGCGTGCTCTACGCTCGCTGTGCTCGCCTCGCATGCTCGTACGCCCTTTACTCAAGCGCCGACCGGGTCGACCGCTCCCATTCGGCAGTCCAGCCAAGGATCCGTTCCCCGGTGGTCGCGGTGTCTTCTGCGGGGTCACGCTGGGTTCAGCCGATGCTGTCGTCACCTGTGTCGACGGGACCGCGCGGGACGGCGGTGATCTGAGCCGCGCCGGTCCTGTTGGACGGCGACGTCGATGCCGGCGTGGTGGTCGACGCTGACGTTGCGGTCGAGGTCGGCGTGGTGGTCAACGTCGACGTTGCAGTCGAGGTCGGCGTGGTGGTCAACGTCGACGTTGCAGTCGAGGTCGGCGTGGTGGTCAACGTCGACGTTGCAGTCGAGGTCGGCGTGGTGGTCGACGTCGATGTGGAGCAGGCGGATCGCGTGATGGTGTTGCTGTCCAACGTGACGGCGCCGTTGCGGGCCAACGCGCGGCCGTCGAGCTGGGCCCCGTGCTGAAGGCTGATGCTGGTCAGCGCCATGATCGTGCCGACGAAGGTGGAGCTGGTACCCAGCGTGGAGGAGCTGCCGACCTGCCAGTAGACGTGGCACGACTGCGCGCCGTTGAGCAGGACGACCCTGCTGCCCGAACCAGTGATCAGCGTCGAGCCGGCCTGGAAGACCCAGACCGCCGAGGGGTCTCCGGCGCCGTCGAGGGTCAGAACCCCGGACAGGCCGATAGCTGCAGCAGAGCTGTACACGCCGGGCACCAGGGTCATGCCGACCAGGTCGGCCGGGATCGCCGTCGTCGGTCCTTCACCGGCTGCCGTGGTGTAGGCGGTGACCAGATCTGTCTTCGCGCCCTGGGTGACGCTGTCGCCGCCGTGGTTCGTACCGCTCAGCGTCAGCGACGTGGCTCCCGTGATGGAGGTGGTCGGGAACGTTCCGATGTCGCCGGTGATCGTCGTCGGGCCGGTATTGGTGATGCCGGAGCCGGCGAGCACGCCGAAGCTGCCCGCCGTTCCGAGCCCCACTGCGGTGGGCGCCGCGACGGCGCTGGACCCGACCAAGAAGAGCAGTCCCACGACGGCCAGGGCTGCCACGCTCCGGCCTGCCACGACGAGGGGGTTCGACCGTCTGATGCGGGAGGTTCTCATATCGGCTCCTCAGGATGCCTGTTCGACGATCGATGACGGGACGCAGTGGTGCTCCGCCGGGACCGATGTCTACACCGTAGACCTGCACTGTCTCGTTGGCAACGGCGCGGTGCGGACCAACACGCCGGACTGCCCGTTGACCCCAGCTCCTCCGAGGACCCGCCGA
>JAJZQV010000185.1 GCA_021803025.1 Actinomycetes bacterium
ATATTAACGTACTAGGTCGATCTTCACCGAGTGTCTCAAGGAGCTTTATCCTCGTCTCCTCAGAGCCACCCAGGAACCCCACACGGATTCCATCCCTCTCGGCAAGATCGAGAATCGGTCCGATCAGGTCGCTGCCAGCCAACCGCGGCCAGCCGACCCCCGAGAGCCTACGAGCTTTTGATGCGATCGGTGCCCCGTCGATGAGATTAAGCCACTCAACTGACGTCCCCAGCGAGCCCGCCCAGGCCCCGCTCGCGCCGAAATGATGTACATGATCCAAGTTAATTGAAGCCACCCCTAGGGGTGCCTGGCCAGCGCCGAATCGTTCCTGGATGCGCCCCAGTGCGTCAATCTCGTTGACCAAGTCCGTGCGTATACCAGAGACCAACAGATGACCTGGCCTATTCGAGCCGGGCATCCCTTTGCGTTTGGCAGGAGGCGTGGTCACTTCTGTGATCCGATGCTGGTGGGCCAGGTGGCAACAGCCACCGATGCCGGTGCAAGGCTCCAACGCCCGTGGATGGTGCGGTGGGCACGCCTCCCGAAGGATGAGGTCTTGTGTACCGCCAACCGAGACTCGGCCCCTGAGAACCTGCGCAGGAAGGTGATACCTGTCACGTTCCCCGCAACCCGGCAGATCACCCCATCGCGCGCACCGCCAGACGCTGCGATTCCCCACAGCGCGGAGAGCGTGGATCTCGTCCGACGGATCCTCCGACTCAGGAAGCTGTCGACGTGACTCCAACCTGGCAAACGTCGAGGAGTATGAGGTCCGCCCGGCGGGCGCCGGCCGCACTCGGAGACCCCCGATGCACCGGCCAGATTATCGACAACGAAGGAGTGCGGCGATCCGTTGCGGGTCGCGACGACACCGACACCGGCACTGGCGAACGCGTACTCGCCGATTGTCGTCCCGCAGACCACGACCACCCCGGCGCCCAGGGTTGCTCCGCGACGCACCGTCGTACGGTCAAGGGCGTCTCCATGCTTGACGTCGTTGGTGAAGATCACGCCGGGACCGAGGAAGGCGTCGTCCTCGATGGTGACGCCCTCGAAGATCATGACCTGGTTCTTGACTGTCACGCGGTCGCCGACGACGGCACCGCCCTCGACATAGGCTCCGTCGCAGATGTTGCAGTCGCGTCCGACCACGGCTCCGAGCAGCACATGGGCTGAGGCCCACACCCTGGTCCCCGAACCCACGGACTCGCTCTCGCAGAGTCCCTTGTCGTGCACAAACACGCCCTCTGGCATGTCCCCTCTTTCACTCGCCAGCACCATGCCACGTCGCGATCTGTCCCGTTGGCGTACCCCCAGTCCCACCGCCCCTGTCCCGCCCGTCCGGTCCTGTCGAGACGACGCCGCTCACCCCGGGACATATGAAGAATGCACCAGCACTTGGCAACATATCCCCCCTGCCCGGCGACGCCAAGGGGTTGATTCCTGCGGGTATCCGTGCATCGGCAGTGTCAAGGGCGCCTAATGGGAGACTTAATTGCCGCTGAGGCCCAAGGCGGTCCATGCCGGTACGCGTCCGGGTGCCGTCGTCCTCCCCCGACGCCAGGCGGCCGCCTCTTCGGGCCAGCCATCGCACCCGGCCGAAGTACGCTCCAGGCCGGCCCGGCGCCAAGGCTCTGAGGCTGTTCCATTCCACTGGGTGCGGTGAGATCCTGATCGCAGGGACGTCTTGACTCATCACCCCGAGTTGGATCCCGACCAGCCCGACGGCGCCGAACGCCCCGTCACCTTGAGCTCGTACCCGAGCGAAGGAGAGGCTGAGATGAAGAGGTTGCTGAGGCTCCTGCTGGGAGTCCTGATCGTGATGAGCGTTGGCCTGACGACGGCCCCGGCGGCACAGGCCGCCACCCGTCCCTACTGCGGCATCTACTGGGGGTCGCTGGCCAAGACCGGCGCCGGGCCGACCTATCCGTCCGCGAGCGACTGGGTCTACAACGTGCGCACCGGTCGCCACACCTGCTACGACCGACTGGTCATCGACGTGTCCGGGCCCGTCGGCGCGTACACCGTGCGCTACGTGGCCCAGGTGTCGACCGAGGGCGGCGGCTTCGCGGTGCCGACTCGCGGCGGTGCTGCTCTGCAGATCACCGTGATGAACCCGGGGTACGACCCTGACACCGGCACGCAGACGTACCTGTACGCCAACCCCGACGAGCTCACGAACGTGAGCGGGTACCGGACGTTCCGCCAGGTCGTGTGGGCGGGCACGTACGAGGGCAACAGCTCCGTGGGGATCGGCGTTCGTGCCCGCCTGCCCTTCCGGGTCTTCGTCCTGGCCGGCCCGGGCAGCAGCAGCCGGCTCGTCGTGGACGTCGCGCATCGGTGGTGAGTCCGGAGAGGGGACGTGAGAGCCAGGTCACCTTCTGAGGCCTGGGGTCCACCCCTATGGGGTCAGCCGCGGACGCGGGGCCGTCGTGCACGAGCCCACGCCGCCCAGGAGGACGGCGGAGACCCCCAGAATGCCACCGGACCTCACCAGTCCCCTGCGGTCATTCGTCCTCCGTGCGCACGCCCCGCCTCATGCCAGGCCTGAGTTGCACAGTGGGGGTGAGGTGCGGGCCATCGCGTCCAACCATCCGGTCATCGCCTCGGCCAGGTACTTCCCGCACGACCCGCCAGCCGTCGCCCACACGACCTGCAGCACCTTCAGCGCGTCATAGGAGTACTTCCGCGGCTTGGTCCGCCGACGGTCCACGAC
>JAJZQV010000084.1 GCA_021803025.1 Actinomycetes bacterium
TCCGGGTACAGGTCGCGGAGTGTGAGCCCGGCCACCGCGCCGTCCGCCGGTCGCGGGGTGCTCCAGAAGACGCTCACCTGGGCGCGCGTCACACGGACGGCTCCCCAGACGACCGGGACCCCCAGGTCGGCGCACGTGTCGGCGATGAGGTAGCGCGTCGGGTAGTTGTCCACGGCATCGAGGACGACGTCGTACCCGCCGAGCAGCGCGGTCGCGTTCCCCTGGGTGAGCCTCTCCTCATGGACGACGACGTCGATGCCCGGGTCGAGGCTGGCGATGGCCGCCGCCGCGCTGGTGGCCTTGGGAGTGCCGATGCCCGCCGTCGTGTGGAGGACCTGGCGCTGGAGGTTGACGAGCTCGACGGCGTCGGAGTCGATGATGCCGATCCTCCCGATACCCGCGGCTGCCAGGTACAGCAGTGCCGGACTGCCGAGACCGCCGGCACCCACGACGCAGACCGACGCTGCCCGCAGGCGCCGCTGCCCCTCGACGCCGATCTCCGGGATGGGGTCGTGCCGCGCGAACCTCTCCCGGTCGGGGTCGTTGAGCTCGGGTCCCGGCTCCACGAGCGGACGCATCTTCATCGGTGCCCTCCCAGACGTCGTACCCAGTCCTCGGCGTCGTCCGGGGTGTCGACGTCGTGCGTGAGGTCCGCGGCCGCCTCGAGGCCTACGAGTCTCAACGGCTCGAGGAGCCTGTACATCGCGGTCAGGGCCGGGTCCCCGCGGTCAGCCAGCCGCGCGACGAGAGCGTCGGTGCGGTAGCAGCCGAGCAGCCACTGCAGCCGGCCGTCGCCGTCGCGAAGGCAGACGCCGTCGACGTCCGGCCCGGGGTCGGCCGCCAGGAGGCGCTCCACCCCGGCCTCGGCGCCCGGCAGGTCGCAGGCGAGCAGGAGGGTCCACGGCGCGTGGCGGTCGAGAGCCGCGAGACCGGCCGCGACCGCCTCCACAGGTCCTCCGTACGGCGGGTCCTCCCGTGTGAGCAGGACCCCCCGCGGCACCGGCCCGGGGCCGACGACCACGGTGCGACGGGCTGAGGCGACGGCCGAGAGCGCCACGTCGAGGAGCCGGCGCCCGCCCACGACGAAATCGGGCTTGCTGGGCGCGCCGAGCCGGGACCCGCGGCCCCCGGCGAGCACGACCGCGTCGACGTCGTCGATCACAGCCACCTCACGCCCACGATGTCACCGGCAGCCACGTCGGTGGTCTCCTCCGCCACGACGGCGTACCCGTCCGCGAGCGCCAGCGACGTGACGAGGTGGGACCCGGAGCCGCCCCGGTGCGCGGGCGTGGCGACGAGCCGGCCGGACTCGTCCGTACGGAGCGTCACGGGCACGACCTGGCGCCGTCCGCTCGGCGAGCGCCAGGCCGCGCCGGCGACACCCGTGAGCCACGGCGTCTCCGGTCGCCCGAGCATGCGGTCGAGCATCGGCCGTACGAACAACTCCGTGCTGATGACGGCGGAGACGGGGTTGCCCGGGAGGCAGACGACGGGCGTGCGTCCCCAGCGTCCCCAGCCCTGCGGCTTTCCCGGCTGGACCCGTACGTGGCGGAACAGGCCGCCCGCACCGCTCATGACGTCACGCACCACGTCGTACGCGCCGACGCTCGCCCCGCCGGTGAGCACGACCAGGTCGGCGTCCGGGGCCGCCTCGTCGAGCCAGGCGACGAGGGACTCGGCGCGGTCCTCGCACAGGTCCGTACGGGCGACCTCCGCACCCAGGCGCTCGAGCGTGGCGCCGACAGCCGGGCCGTTCGACTCGTGGATCTGTCCTCGCGCCAGCGGCCCTCCGCCTCGGACCAGCTCGTCGCCGGTGACGCAGACGGCCACCACCGGGCGGCGCCTGACGACCACCTCGGTCTGGCCGGCAGCCGCGACGGCCCCTGCGATGCCGGGGGTCACGGTCGTGCCGTCCCGCGCCACGACCTCGCCTGCGGCCACGTCCTCGCCGGCGTGCCGCACGTGCGCCCCCGGGCGCGGCGGCTCGAGCACGACGACGACATCCCCGTCGCCACGGGTGTGCTCGACCGGTACGACCGTGTCGGCGAACGACGGCAACGCGGCTCCCGTCATGATCCGTACGGTCTGGCCAGGGCCGACGGACGGGTCGGCGTCGCTTCCGGCCGGAACGTCACCCACGACGCGCAGCCTCACCGGCTTCGCCGCCACGTCCGCCCATCTCACGGCGTAGCCGTCCATCGCCGAGTTGTCGAAGACCGGTACGGGAGTGGTGCTCCGGATGTCCTCAGCCAGGACCCGGCCCAGCGCGCGCGTCAGCGGCAGCCTCTCCGTGCGCGGGTCAGGGACGACGAGTGAGACCAGCTCCGCTGCGTACTCCTCGACAGTGAGCAGCTCACGCATCCGTCGGCACGCGACCTTCGTCGAGAGGGACCCTGCGGCGCAGCGTGACGCGGCATGTCGTGGGTTGGACCCAGGGCTCGACGCTCGTCACCTCCCAGGGCTGGTCCGGACCGAGGACGCCTCGCATGAGCCCCAGGTGCATCTGGCACACGATCTCCGGGTCGTCGCTGGCCAGGGGTCCGTACGGGCACGGAAGCAGGTCGAGGACGGGGTCGGCGTCGCCGACGAGCTGCGGCTCGTACCCGAGGGAGGCCATCCCGTCCACCAGCCGGTCCAACGGCTCCCGGGAAGGATCCTCGGCGACCAGCTCCTGCCTGAGGCTCTCCCCCCACGCCTGGCCCGCTTCGAGGGCGCGCTCGGGGCCATCGGGCAGTCGGGCTGCGAGGTGGCGCACCATGACCTGGGCGAGGTTCTGGTACGAGGTGTCACGGGTCAGGCCGGCGGCACGGAACAGGACCTTGGGCCGACCGGGCACTTCCCTGTGCTCCGTGTCGCGGATCACCAGGCCGGCGCCGGCGAGGGCGTCGAGGTGGAAGCGGGCGGTGTTCTGGTGGATCCCCACAGCCGATGCGATCTCGTCGAGCGGCGCGGCGACGTCCAACGTGCGCAGGTGCTCCAGGACCTGCGTGCGCGTCGGCCCCAGTCGCACGGTGCGGTCCGCCCTCATCTCACCCTCCCGCTCAGAACTCGGACCATACGCTCACAGCCCTAGGGTTTCCACTAGAGAATGGTATCTACCGCCGGGTACGGTGGCGACAAAACCCCTTCGTGATCCTGGAGAACCGCATGTCGACCGTCATCGCGCAGCAGCTCAGGCTGCGCGACGGCCACAGGCGGGTCGCTCGTGACCTCCGCGTCTCGCTCACGGACCGCTGCAACCTCCGGTGCGCCTACTGCATGCCGGCCGAGGGACTCGCGTGGATCCCCGGACCTGACGTCCTCACCGACGACGAGGTCGTCCGCCTCGTCGGTGTCGCGGTGACGAGGCTGGGCGTCCGGAAGATCCGCTTCACCGGGGGCGAACCCCTGCTGCGCCGTGGCCTCGCGGGGATCGTGGCCGCGGTGGGGCGCTTTCGCACCGACGAGGGCGAGCGCCCCGAGCTGTCACTCACCACGAACGGGATCGGCCTCGACCGGCAGGTTGCGGCCCTGGTGCACGCGGGACTGGAGCGCGTCAACGTGTCGCTCGACTCGCTGGACCGGGAGCGGTACGCAGCCCTTGCGCGAAGAGACCGGCTTCCCGATGTCCTGAGGGGGCTCGAGGCGGCTGGGGCCGCCGGCCTTCGTCCCGTCAAGGTCAACACCGTCGCCATGCGGGGTGCGAACGACGTCGACATCGTGCCCCTGGCCGAGTTCTGTCTCGCACGGGGCTACGAGCTCCGTTTCATCGAGCACATGCCGCTGGGGCCGCAGCACGCCTGGGACCGGTCGCAGCTCATGGCCGGGGCCGAGATCCTCGCCCGGCTGTCCGAGCGGTTCGAGCTGACCCCCGCCCCAGGCCGAGGATCGTCCCCCTCCGAGGACTGGATCGTCTCGGCGGGCAGGGACCACCCGGCTGGCCGGATCGGCGTGATCGCATCCGTGACCGCCCCGTTCTGCGCGGCGTGCGACCGGACCCGACTCACCGCGGACGGCCAGGTCCGTACGTGCCTGTTCAGCCACACCGAGACGGACCTCCGGTCGCCGCTGCGCGCCGGGGCCGACGACGCGGAGCTCGCCGCGCTGTGGGTCGACGCGCACACCGCCAAGCCCGCGGGACACGGGATCGACGACGCGGACTTCCACCAGCCCTCACGCACCATGAGCTCGATCGGAGGATGACGATGGACATCGCCTACTACGCGGGTGCAGCCGACGCTGCCGGCATCGACAGCGAGCACCTCGACACGCCCGAGATCACCGCCGCGGATCTGGTGTCGCTACTGGGCAGCCGCCACGACGGACTGTCCGGCGTGCTGCGCTCGTGCTCCCTGCTGGTCGACGGCGCACCCGTCCAGGATCCCCTGACGCGGATCCACGCCGAGGCCCGGGTCGACGTGCTGCCACCCTTCGCCGGCGGCTGAGGCGTTTTCACCAGAAGTCGAGTTTTACCCCCTGTCTTCGGTCTAGCATGCTGCGCATGACCTCGCGACACCCGCAGCTGGACGACCCCGCGGCCCATGCACTCCTGGCCCTCGGCAAGTACGTCACGAGGCGGGAGGAGACCGAGGACGGCCGCGCGGTCTTCCTCAAGGGCGGCCGCAAGGGCGACGTCTTCTACCGCGACCGGTGGAGCCACGACAAGGTGGTCCGCTCCACCCACGGCGTGAACTGCACCGGTTCGTGCTCGTGGAAGGTGTACGTCAAGGACGGCATCATCACGTGGGAGTCTCAGCAGACCGACTATCCGACCACAGGTCCTGACCGCCCCGAGTACGAGCCGCGCGGCTGCCCGCGCGGCGCGGCGTTCTCCTGGTACACGTACTCCCCCACCCGGGTCCGCTACCCGTACGGCCGCGGGGTGCTCGTCGAGGCGTACCGCGAGGCCAAGGCCCGGCTCGGGGACCCCGTCGCGGCCTTCGCCGAGGTGTCCGGCAACCCTGCGACGCGCCGCGCCTACCAGCGGGCTCGCGGTAAGGGCGGCCTGGTGAGGATCAGCTGGAACGAGGCGATCGAGATCGCCGCGGCCAGCTACGTGAACACCATCAAGACGTACGGCCCCGACCGCTGTGTCTCGTTCTCCCCCATCCCCGCCATGTCGATGGTGTCCCATGCCATCGGCACGAGGTTCAACCACCTCATCGGCGGCGCGATGACGTCGTTCTACGACTGGTACGCCGACCTGCCGGTCGCGAGCCCGCAGGTCTTCGGCGACCAGACGGACGTGCCGGAGTCCGGCGACTGGTGGGACTCGACGTACCTCATGATGTGGGGCTCGAACGTCCCCGTGACGCGCACGCCGGACGCCCACTGGATGGCGGAGGTCCGGTACCGGGGCACCAAGGTCGTCACGGTCTCCCCGGACTACGCCGACAACGTGAAGTTCGCCGACGAGTGGCTGCCCGCCCAGGCCGGTACGGACGCGGCGCTCGCGATGGCGATGGGCCACGTCATCCTCAAGGAGAACTTCGTCGACCGCCAGGTGCCGTTCTTCACCGACTACGTGACGAAGTTCACGGACCTGTCGATGCTCGTCACGCTCGTCGAGCACCCTGACGGGCACGGGCTCACCGCCTCGAAGTTCCTCACCGCCGCCGACCTGCCCGAGTTCGCACGTGCGGCCGACGCGGCCTTCAAGACCGTGCTCTGGGACACCGCCTCCGGTGCTCCCGCCGTACCGAACGGCACGATGGGCCACCGGTACAACGAGGACGGTGTGGGGAAGTGGAACCTCGACCTGGGCGACCTCGTACCGGCCCTCACGCTGGCGGACGTGGCGGGCTCCACGCCCGTGGAGATCGCGCTCCCCTGCTTCGAGGACCCCCGCGGTACGGGCTCGATCATCCGCCGCGGGGTCCCTGCCGTCCGTGTCGGCGACCGTCTCGTCACGACCGTGCTCGACCTCATGCTCGCCCAGTACGGGGTGGGCCGGGAGGGGCTCCCGGGCCAGTGGGCGAAGGACTACGACGACGTGACGAGCCCGTACACCCCCGCCTGGCAGGCGGAGATCACCAGCGTCCCGGCCGAGGCGTGCATCAGGATCGCCCGTGAGTTCGCGAAGAACTCTCGAGACTCGCAGGGCCGCTCGATGATCATCATCGGCGCCGGGATCTGCCACTGGTTCCACGCGGACGTCACGTACCGGGCGATCATGGCGCTGCTCATGCTCACCGGCTGCATCGGCCGCAACGGCGGCGGGTGGGCACACTACGTGGGGCAGGAGAAGTGCCGCCCCACGACCGGGTGGTTCAACCTCGCCAACGCCCTCGACTGGTCGAGGCCCCCGAGGACGGTGATCGGCACCGGCTACTGGTACATGCACACCGACCAGTGGCGTACGGACGGTTTCTCCGCAGACATCGTCAAGTCGCCGCTGTCGACCGGCTCACTCGACGGTCTCCACACCGCAGACGCCATGGCCCTGTCGCACCGGCTCGGGTGGATGCCGTTCTACCCGCAGTTCGACCGCAACCCGCTCGACCTGGCCGACGAGGCCAAGGCGGCCGTCGAGCGCGGGGAGGCGGCGAACGTGGGCGAGTGGGTGGCCGCGCAGCTGAAGTCGGGCGCGCTCACCACCGCGCTCGAGGACATCGACGCGCCCGAGAACTGGCCGCGGACGATGGTCGTGTGGCGCTCCAACCTGTTCGGGTCCTCGGCGAAGGGCAACGAGTACTTCCTCAAGCACCTCCTCGGGACGGGCTCGAACCTCATGCCGAACGACCATGGTGCGGACGTGAAGCCGGAGGTCGTCCGGTACCGGGACGAGGCTCCCGAGGGGAAGCTGGACCTCCTCATCAGCGCCGACTTCCGCATGACCTCGACCACGCTGCTCAGCGACATCGTCTTTCCCGCGGCCACGTGGTACGAGAAGTACGACCTGTCGAGCACCGACATGCACCCGTTCGTGCACGCGTTCACCCCGGCCATCGACCCGCCCTGGGAGGCCAAGAGCGACTTCGACGTGTTCACGCTGCTCGCCCGGGCCGTCGGCCACCTCGCGAAGGACCACCTGGGCACACGCAGTGACCTCGTCGCCGTCCCGATGCAGCACGACACGGCCGGTCAGATCAGCCAGCCGGGCGGCCACGTGCCGGACTGGAGGGGCACGGACGTCGAGGCTGTCCCCGGCAGGAACCTCCCGGCGATGATGATCGTCGAGCGGGACTACACGGCGATCGCGGACAAGCTCGCCAGCGTCGGCCCCCTGGCGGACCGGCTCGGGTTCACGATGAAGAACATCACGTACGACATGACCGGGCCGGTGGAACGGCTCGGAAAGCTGCACGGTGTCATGAGCAGCGGCGCCGGGGCAGGCCGGCCGGCGATCGACACGGATGCGCGCCTCGCCGAGGCGATCCTCACCTTCTCCGGCACGACGAACGGCCAGGTCGCCACGCAGGGCTTCCGCGACCTTGAGCGGAGGACGGGTCGCAAGCTCGCCGACCTGTCGGAGGGCCAGGAGGAGCGCATCATCACGTTCGCGCAGACCCAGGCGTCACCCCAGCCCGTCATCACCTCGCCCGAGTGGTCGGGATCGGAGACAGGCGGCCGGCGCTACGCGGCGTTCACGATCAACACCGAACGCCTCAAGCCCTGGCACACGCTGAGCGGACGGATGCACTTCTTCCTCGACCACGACTGGATGATCGACGCCGGGGAGCAGCTGCCCATCTACCGGCCCCCGCTCGACATGTCCCGCGCGTACGGGGAGCCGGAGCTCGGCCCGAGCGGGGAGAAGACGATCACGGTCCGCTACCTCACGGTCCACAACAAGTGGTCGATCCACTCGGAGTACCAGGACAACCTGTTCATGCTCAGTCTGGGCCGTGGCGGTCCTCAGGCGTGGCTCAGCGTGGGCGACGCGGCGAGCATCGGGGTCGCCGACAACGACTGGATCGAGCTGACGAGCGCCAACGGCGTCTTCGTCGCCCGGGCGGTCGTGACGAGCAAGCTCCCGAACGGCATCTGCTACGTGCAGCACGCCCAGGAGCGCACGATCGACGTCCCGAAGTCGGAGGCCACCGGCAAGCGCGGCGGCATCCACAACTCGGTGACCCGGATCCTCATGAAACCGACCCATCTCATCGGCGCCTACGCGCACCAGTCCTACGCGTTCAACTATCTCGGCCCCAGCGGTGTCCAGCGCGACATCGTGTCGACCGTCCGCAGGCGTTCCCAGGAGGTGACCTACTGATGGCGACGAGGAGGCCCACGCGCGTCATGGCGCAGGTCGGCATGGTCATGAACCTCGACAAGTGCATCGGGTGCCACACGTGCTCGGTGACGTGCAAGCAGGCCTGGACGAACCGGGCCGGCACCGAGTACGTGTGGTTCAACAACGTCGAGACGCGTCCTGGTCAGGGCTACCCGCGCCGGTACGAGGACCAGGAGCGCTGGCGCGGCGGGTGGGTCCGGACCAAGTCCGGAGGCCTCAAGCTGAGGTCCGGGGGACGCTTCCAGAAGCTGCTCAGCATCTTCGCCTCCCCCGTACAGCCCGAGCTGGGCGACTACTACGAGCCCTGGACGTACGACTACCAGAGCCTGGTGTCCGCGCCGCTCGGCGACGACTTCCCCGTGGCGCGCCCCAAGTCGCTCATCACCGGCGAGGACACCAAGATCACGTGGTCGGCGAACTGGGACGACTCCCTCGGCGGCGTCGAGGCCACCGGCCAGTCCGACCCGATCCTCGAGAAGCTCCGGGACGAGGCGAACGAGCAGCTCCGCCTCGAGTACGAGAAGAGCTTCATGTTCTTCCTGCCGAGGATCTGCGAGCACTGCCTCAACCCGTCCTGCATGGCCTCGTGCCCCTCGGGCGCGATCTACAAGCGAGCCGAGGACGGGATCGTCCTCGTCGACCAGGACCGGTGCCGGGGCTGGCGGCAGTGCATCACCGGCTGCCCGTACAAGAAGATGTACTTCAACCACCGGTCCGGCAAGGCCGAGAAGTGCACGTTCTGCTACCCACGGATCGAGGTGGGCCTGCCGACGGTCTGCTCGGAGACCTGCGTCGGCCGGCTGCGCTACCTCGGGATCGTCCTGTACGACCCGGACGCCGTCACCGAGGCCGCGTGCGTCGACGACAGGGACCTGTACGAGGCGCAGGTCGACCTCATGCTCGACCCGTACGACCCTGAGGTCATCGCGCTGGCGCGCGAGGGCGGCATGCCCGAGGACTGGATCGAGGCGGCGCAGAAGTCGCCGATCTACGCCCTCATCAAGCACTTCCGCGTGGCTCTGCCGCTCCACCCGGAGTACCGCACCATGCCGATGGTCTGGTACATCCCGCCGCTGTCGCCGGTCGTCGACCTCCTCACGAAGCAGGGCCACGACGGCGAGGCCGCGGGGAACCTGTTCGGCGCCATCGACAGCCTCCGCATCCCCGTCAGCTACCTCGCGGAGCTGTTCACCGCGGGGGACACGGACGTGGTGACCGGGGTGCTGCAGAAGCTCGCGGCGATGCGCTCGTACATGCGCGGCGTGACGCTGGGAACGGGGAGGGACCCCGAGCTGGCCGCCGCCGTCGGGATGACGCCGGAGGCTCTCGAGCAGATGTACCGGCTGCTCGCGATCGCGAAGTACGCCGACAGGTACGTCATCCCGGCAGCTCACCGTGAGGAGGCCCACAACCTCGAGGAGATCGGCTGCTCGCTCGACTTCGAGGGCGGCCCGGGCATGTACGAGTCGGGGCCGTTCGGGGAGGCGTCGGGACGACCGGTGCCCGTCGCGATCGAGACGTACTCGGCGCTCAAGGAGCGTCAGCAGGCCGACACCGCCGCGTCCGCGGAGGCGCTCGAGCACCGGGTGGGAATGCTCAACTGGGACGCGAACGAGGAGACGAAGTCATGAAGGTCCTGTCCCGGCGCCGCCGCCGTTCCGTGGCCGCGGAGGTCCCCGCCGACCCGCGCGTCGTCCTGCAGGCCGCGTCCCTCGTGCTGGCCTACCCCGACAAGGACCTGCTCCGCCACCTCGACACCATCGAGCAGGCTCTTGCCGGGACGAGCACCCACGAGCAGTTCCTGCCCGTGCTGACCCATCTTCGCGAGGGGCGGCCGGGCGAGGAGGGCGATCCGCGCACCCTGCTCGCCCGTCTGCAGGCGTTCCATGTCGCCGAGTTCGACCTGTCCCGCAAGCACGCGCTCCACCTCAGCTACTGGACCGACGGCGACACGCGCAGGCGCGGCGCCTCGCTCGTCGAGCTGCAGCAGGCGTACCGCGACTCCGAGGTCGAGGTCGACCTGGGAGGCGAGCTTCCCGACTACCTGCCGATCATGCTCGAGTTCGCGGCCGCCTCCCCCGACGGAGGTCTGGTCCTGCTCCAGCGGTTCCGGGCCAGCCTGGAGCTCATCCGGCTTGCCCTCGTCGCCGACGACCTGCCCCACGCCGGCGTGCTCGCCGCGGTGTGCGAGTGCCTCCCCGGGGAGTCCGCACAGACGCGGGCCGAGGTCCAGGCCCGCTTCGGCACCGCACAGCCGATCGAGTTCGTCGGCCTCAGCGAGTCGGCGAGGTCCTGACGTGAACGCGCTCGACATCCTGCTCTGGGGAGCCCTCCCCTACGTCGTCCTGCTGGTCCTCGTCGGCGGCACGATCTGGCGCTACCGGTACGACCAGTTCGGCTGGACCACGCGGTCGTCCCAGCTGTACGAGTCGAGGCTGCTGCGCATCGGGTCGCCGGTGTTCCACTACGGGCTGCTCGTCGTCCTCGGAGGGCACCTCGCCGGCCTGCTCATCCCGAAGGCCTGGACCGACCTCGTGGTCAGCCAGGAGATGTACCACCTGGTCGCGCTCACCGCCGGCACGATCGCCGGCGTCGCGACGCTGTTCGGGATCATCCTGCTCATCTACCGCCGGCGCACGACCGGGCCGGTGTTCCTCGCCACGACGAAGAACGACAAGCTCATGTACGTCGTGCTCGTCGCGGCGATCGTCCTCGGCATGGTGGCCACCCTGACGGGAAGCCAGACGCCCTCGGGTGTCGAGGTGAACTACCGGGAGACGGTCTCGGTCTGGTTCCGATCGCTCATCATCCTCCAGCCCGACGTCGCCGCGATGGCGGCCTCGACGTGGCAGTTCAAGGTGCACATCCTCGTCGGCCTCGCGCTGTTCGCCCTCGTGCCGTTCAGCCGGCTCGTCCACGCGTTCACCGTGCCACTGCACTACCTGTTCCGGCCGTACATCGTCTACCGCAGCCGGGACGTCATCACCCCGACCGCATCGCGCGGACGCGTGCGCGGCTGGGATCCCGTCGGAACCCTCGACAGGGACCGCAAGACCCGATGACTGCGTGCAGCAGGCATCGGCCCGCCCTCACCACGAGAACCGGAGCACACGCATGACCACCACGCCCGCCACCCGTTCCTCGGAGTGGCTCACCGACTGGGACCCCGAGAACGACGCCACCTGGGACAAGTCCCTGGCCTGGAGGACGCTCGGGATCAGCACGTTCACCCTCACCATGTGCTTCGTCGCGTGGTTCCTGCCGAGCGCACTGGTGCCGAAGCTCAACGCCCTGGGCTATTCCTGGACGAAGGACCAGCTGTACTGGCTGACCGCCATCCCCGGCCTGTCCGGGGGGCTGCTGCGGATCGTCTGGATGGTGGTGCCGCCCATCCTCGGAACCCGGAAGATGGTGACGCTCACCACACTGCTCCTGGTTTTCCCCGTGCTCGGCTGGGGCGTCCGCGTCCAGAGCCCCACGGCTCCGTACTGGGAGCTGCTGACCCTGGCGTTCCTCGCCGGCATCGGCGGCGGCGCGTTCTCCGGGTTCATGCCGTCCACGTCGTACTTCTTCCCCCGCAGGCTGCAGGGCACCGCGCTGGGCCTGCAGGCCGGCATCGGGAACTTCGGGGTGTCGCTCGTCCAGCTGCTGACGCCGTGGCTGGTCGGCTTCGGGATGGTCGGCTTCTTCGGCGCGTCGCAGCGCCTGCACGTCACCGGCAAGCCGGACATCACCGTCTGGTACCAGAACGCCGCTTTCTTCTACATCCCGTTCATGATCGTCGGCGCGATCCTCGCCTGGCTCATGCTGAAGTCCGTACCGGTCAAGGCGAACATCCGCCAGCAGTTCGACATCTTCCGCAACCAGGACACGTGGTGGATGACGCTGCTCTACATCATGACCTTCGGGACGTTCTCCGGCCTGTCCGCACAGTTCGGCCTCCTCATGAGCAACCTGTACGGCGCGGGCAACAGCGCGATCGTCTCCGGCAGCGGCGCGACGGCCAAGGTGCTCGTCGCCGGCTACAGCCTCCCCGACCCGGTGGCGTTCGTGTTCCTCGGCCCGCTCATCGGCGCAGGCGCGCGTGTTCTCTTCTCACCGCTCACTGACCGGATGGGCGGAGCGGTGTGGACGCTCATCTCCGGGATCGGGCTGGCGGGCACGATCGCGTGGACGATCCCCGCCCTGGTGCCCGACACGTCGAGCGCGGCCGCACTCCAGGGTGGGTTCAACCAGTTCCTGTGGGGCATGCTGGCGATCTTCCTGTTCAGCGGGATCGGCAACGCGGCGACCTTCAAGCAGATGCCGATGATCTTCGAGCGTCGCCAGGCCGGTGGCGTGATCGGCTGGACGAGCGCCATCGCCGCGTTCGGGCCGTTCCTGTTCGGCGTCGGGCTCACCCTCATGCCGGCCCAGATGTTCTACGCGATCGGCGTTGTGTGGGCCGTCATGTGCGTCGTCATCACATGGGTGCGGTACGCGCGTCCCGGAGCTCCCAAGAAGTCGTGACCGGACCGGACGAGACGCTCGAGGACCTGGAGCCGCACGGATCCACGCCCGCTCTCGACGTCCATGAGCACGACCTTGAGGACCCTCGGCACGCGTACGACACAATGCGCGGCCTGCCCCTGGCCGAGGACGAGCTCGGCAGGCCGGTGCTGTGCCGGCACGCCGACGTCGTCGCCGCCGCGCAGGACCCCGTGACGTACTCGAGCCGGGTGAGCCGGTTCCTCCAGGTCCCCAACGGCCTCGACGGTGCGGAGCACAGGGCGGCGCGGGACCTGCTGGACCCGTTCTTCGCGCCCGCACGGATGGCCTCCCTCGAGCCGGCCGTGGCCGAGGTGGCACGCGAGCTGGTCGACGCGGTGCGGTACGGCACACCCTTCGACGCCGTGGGCGACCTCGGCGCGCGTTTCGCCGTACGGGCCCAGTCGGTGTGGCTCGGCTGGCCGCGCTCGCTCGAGCCCGCGCTCCTGCGCTGGATGGACGACAACCACGCGGCGACCCGCTCGGGTGACAGAGACCGTACGAGGGCAGTGGCGGAGCGCTTCGACGCCATCATCCGCCGGCTCGTCGACGCCCGGCGAGGTGGGGAGGCGCCCCACGACGTCACGACCGAGCTGGTCGGCCTCGGGGATGTCGGTGCGTCGCCTCTGACCGACGAGGCCCTCGTCTCCGTGCTGAGGAACTGGACCGGCGGCGACCTCGGGTCGTTGGCCCTGGCGGCCGGGGTCGTGGTCCACTGGCTGGCGACCCACCAGGACCTCCAGGACCGGCTCCGGTCCGCGGAGGTCCCGCAGCTGGATGCGGCCGTCGACGAGATCCTGCGGATCGACGACCCGTTCGTCGCGAACCGTCGCCTCGTCACCGCCGACGTCGTCGTCGGCGGCTGCCCGGTCGAGCACGGCCAGCACGTCGTGCTCAACTGGACGGCGGCAAACCGCGACCCGGCCGTGTTCGGCGACCCGGACCGGTTCGACCCCGAGGGTCACGCCGCAGCCAACCTCGTCTACGGGACTGGCCCTCACGCCTGCCCCGGACGTCCCCTCGCGACGCTCGAGCTCCGGGTGCTGGTCCGGGCACTGCTCTCCCGAGGTCGGCTCTCGAGCGGTCCCGAGCCGGCGGAACGTGAGCAACCGCCGCTGGGGGGCTTCAGCCGGGTCCCCGTGGTCCTGACTCCCGACACCTCCGCCGCTGGGGCGCATCGATGAGCACCCTCCAGGCGCGCGTCATCACCGTCTCCGACGAGGTCGCTTCCGGGTCGGACGAGGACCGCGGCGGCCTGCTCGCCGTCGACCTGCTCACCGAGCTGGGCGCGGACACGACGCGCGTCGTCGTCGGAGACGCGGCCGCCCCGATCGCGTCGGCAGTGCTCGACGCCGTCACCGACGGCGTACGGGTCATCGTGACCTGTGGCGGGACGGGGATCGGCCCGGACGACCGTACGAGCGACGTCGTCGCGCTGCTGCTCACGTACCAGGTGCCCGGGATAGCCGAGGAGATCCGGCGACGTGGCCAGAGCCACTCGGCTCCCGCACTCGTCTCGCGAGGGATCGCCGGCGTGATCCGCCGGGACGGCTCCCCCGCCGCGTTCGTCGTCTGCGTGCCCGGCTCCCGCGGCGGCGTGCGCGACGCGCTCGACGTCGTGGGTCCGCTGCTGGGCTACATCGTCGAGCAGCTCGACGGTGCCGGACACGTCTGAGGCGGGCGAGGCCCTGACGCGTGCGCGACGCGCTCGACGTCGTGGGTCCGCTGCTGGGCTACATCGTCGAGCAGCTCGACGGTGCCGGACACGTCTGAGGCGGGCGAGGCCCTGACGGCTCCCGCAGTCGACGGGACCTGAGAGGGTCGGTCAGCCGAGAGACCGCGTGACGAGCTCCCGGAGCTGCCTCTCCACGGCAGGGGTGAGCTCGTCGCCCGCGTACCCGGTAGCCGCTCAGGAGGCCACGGAGCCGGCCGCCTGCTGCGGCCCTCCGGGCGTCGACGGCTGGGGGCCGCCCAGCCGGTAGAACAGGAATGGCACGACGGAGACCAGGCAGCTGGCGGCCGGGACCAGTGTGATCGCCGCCCACACGAGCTGCTGCATGGCAGGAGTGATGACGACGCCAGCCTGGTAGCGCGCCATGACGACGAAGAGCCCG
>JAJZQV010000186.1 GCA_021803025.1 Actinomycetes bacterium
CGCCGGTCCGGCAGTCAGCCCGGTGGTCGGTTCACCATGTTAAGTGGGTAAACCGGATGTTCTCATGGCAGATTTGCCATGAGAACATCCAAGTCACCCACTTAACATGGTGAACCGGTGACGTGCTCCACCCCCGGCTGGCCACGTGCGTGGCCGTCGGGCGATCGTCAGTCTTCCAGGCGCGTGCGGTGGAAGTTGAGGTGGCTTCGGCTGGCGGTGGGACCCCGCTGGCCCTGGTACCGGGAGAGGTTGACCTCCGAGCCGTACGGGTGCAGCGCCGGGCTCGACAGCGCGAAGAAGCACAGCTGCCCCACCTTCATCCCTGGCCACAGCATGATCGGCAGCGTCGCGACGTTCGAGAGCTCCAGCGTGATGTGTCCGGTGAAGCCGGGGTCGACGAAGCCCGCCGTCGAGTGCGTGAGGAGGCCGAGACGACCCAGGGACGACTTGCCCTCCAGCCGCGCCGCGATATCGTCCGGCAGCGTCACCGACTCGTACGTCGCACCCAGCACGAACTCGCCCGGATGCAGGATGAACGGGTCGTCTGGCCCGCACTCGACAAGCCTCGTCAGCTCAGCCTGCTCGAGGGATGGGTCGATGTGCGGGTAGCGGTGGTTCTCGAACACCCGGAAGAACCGGTCGAGCCGTACGTCCACGCTGGACGGCTGGACCATCGCCGGGTCGTACGGGTCCAGCACGACCCGCCCGCCGTCGATAGCCGCGGTGATGTCACGGTCTGAGAGCAGCACGCGACGACCCTACCGCCCGCGCCGGATCCACAGAGGACGTCCACGAGTACGCCTCCGCGGACGCCCGTCCCGTGGCGAACGCCCGTCGCACCCTCCGTACGTCGAGACAGCCCGCTCAGCGGTACCGGCGGAACGACCGCACCGAGATCGCCCCCCGGATCCGGCCGAGGACAGACACCGACCGGTTGAGGCCGCCCATCGCCTCGTCGACCGTCGCCCAGTACGTGCTCGCCTGGCCCGGCGTGATCGAGGCTGTACCGAACACCGTCATGTCGGCCTGCCGGGCGAGGATCCTCGGGTCTGCTCTCTCACTCAGAGCCGTGAACGCCGACATGAGCTGCTCCGCCTGTTCCGTACGGGTCGCCGAGGGCGTGGGGGTGTGGCCGAGGTCACGCGCACGGTCGACGATCTCCGCCCACCCGCCGGCCACACGGTCGACGAGCGCCGGCGAGGACATCCTGGCCCGGCGGCGGCGCATCTTGAGCCCGATGATGAGCGCGATCGGCCCGACCACGAAGACCAGAGGGATGCCGCCGACCGCAGCCACCTTGCCCACCAGGGCCCAGTCGATGGTGAACCGCTTCTTCGTGACGTCCGGGACACTGCCGGGTGGCGTGGTGTCCTGCTGGAGGGACCCGGGCTTCTGCGGTGGCGGGGGCGGGTTCTCCACCCGCGGGCGGGGCACGCTCTGGGGTTCGTTGGTGAGCGACGTGAGGCGCCGGTCCTTGGGGGGAGTCGCATCCATCGCGACCCACCCGAGGCCGGCGAGGTACACCTCGGTCCAGGCCGTGACGTCGCTGCCGTGCACCACCCCGTCCCCGGACGAGACCGTGTAGCCGTAGCTCACACGGGCCGCGATCCCGGCAGCACGGGCCAGCAGCGCGAGCGCGACGGAGTACTGCTCCTCGTCGCCCACCATCTGGTCGGTGTTCTTGAGCAGGTCGGTGATCCGGCCCACGTTGTGCCCGGCCCAGGAGGCCGTCTCGTCGGTACCGACGCCGTTCGAGTAGTACCCCTGCTTGAGCTGGTCCGCGTACGCGGTCGCCAGCGCCCCGGCGTTCGACGCACTCGCCAGGGCGGCCCACTTCGCCGCGACGTCGCGGACGACGTCCGGCATGGGATCGGCCGGCGGCAGGCGGATCGAGCCCGCCGACGCGCCGAGGATCTCGCTCCTCGTGGGCTGGGTCGGGATGATGGCCACCGCCGTGTACGAGTCGCCCTGCTCGAGCCCCGCCGTGACGAGACCCGTCCCGCTGCTCTGGTTGTAGTGGAACGCGTCGTCGAGCGCGACCGCACGAGCCCCGCCGAACGAGAGCCGGAGCGTCTTGCCGACCGTGGGCACCCACACGCCCGAGAGCGCGCCGACGGTCACGGTGACGCCGACCTGCTGGCCCGGCGTGTTGTCGACGACTCTCGACCCGATGCGCTGGAAGGTGCCCGCGTCCGCACCGGCCGCCGTCGAGTTCGAGACGTTGTACGTGTACCCGTCGTAGCCGTCGAGCGTCGCGATCCGGATCCGGGTACCCACCGGCGCGCCCTGGACCGTGAAGAGCGTCGTGTCCTTGTCATCGGTGAGGTTGAGCCGGAAGCCCTGGAGCGGGCTCGGGTAGCGCTGGACGTCGAGCGGCTGCGCGACGAGCTGGCGGACCGTACGACGTGGCCCCGTCGTGTCGAGGACCGGGCGCACGACGACGACCACGCCGGTCACGAGTGCGATGACGAGAGCCCCGGTGGCGACCTGCGGCCACCGGACGACGGCGTGACCGAGGACGAGCGATCGTCGTTGCTGGGTCCGCCTGTACGTGGTCCACACGATGACGAGGAACGTCGCGGTGAGTCCCACGACGACGGGGAGGAAGGTCGTCGAGACACCCAGGAGGTACGCGAGGACGAGCGCGGCGACCATCGGCACCGGCGCCCAGACCGGCCTGCCTGAGC
>JAJZQV010000085.1 GCA_021803025.1 Actinomycetes bacterium
GCTTCATCGCGGCCTGGGTCGTGTACGTGCCCTGGTGGGCCTCGAGGTACAGCTCCCCGGTGTGCTCGTGGATGATCGGCAGCCGCTCGAGGGCCTCGAAGAAGGTCCTCGCGAAGGACGGCTCGATGCGCGGAAGTCCGTACAGGTCGCGCTCGCGGGCGAGCAGCTCGTGGTGGATCTCCCCCGGCCCGCCGCCCCCGTCCCCTGCCCCGTACACGAGCAGTGCGGTGCCGAGGTCCCGCTCGGGATAGCGGGCGAGCCCCTTGAGAAGGCCGTCGGCCGCCGCCCGGCTGTTGTAGTCGCCCTCGGGCGGCATGTGGACCAGCACGCTCGACCCGTCGATACCGGTCCAGCGGAAGGTCCGGTACGGGAAGTCGTTGACCTTGTTCCAGCTGAGCTTGATGGTCTGGAACCAGTCCATGCCCGCCTTGCGCAGGATCTGCGGCAGGTTGCCGTTGTAGCCGAACGTGTCCGGGAGCCAGCACAGGCGCAGCTGCTCGTCACCGAGGCCGAACTCGTCGGTGAGGAACCGCCGTCCGACGAGGGCCTGCCGCACGAGGGACTCGCCGCTGGGCAGGTTGGTGTCCGGCTCGACCCAGAACGAGCCCTGGAGCTCGATGCGGCCCGCCGCGACCGCCTCCTTAATGCGGGCATAGAGGGCCGGCTGGTGCTGCTTCATCCACCACAGCTGCTGCGGCTGGCTCGTTCCGTACACGTAGCCGGGACGGGACTCGATCGCGTTGAGCGCCCGCACGTACGTCCTGGCGGCTTTGCGTCTGGTCTCCCGCAGCGGCCAGAGCCACGCCATGTCGAGGTGGCCGTGGCCGATGGCGCTGTACGTGAAGTCGCTCTGCGACCTTCGGGAGAGCGGCTCCGCGAGGATGGCCCGGGCGCCGGCGGCGTCGTGCGACCGGAAGCGGGCGTACGCGGCGGACAGCGCGTTGTCGAGGTCGGCAGCGAGGGTCCGGTCGTCGGTGGAGGCGGCGAGGACGGCGAGGGTCAGGTAGTCGTAGTAGAGGCCGTACGCGTCGTCGTCCCGGGTCGCCACCTTCGCTCCGTGGTACACGGCCCTTCCCTGCTCGAAGAGCAGCCAGCCGTTGTACGCCACGTCGGCGTAGAGGTCCACGACCCCGGCCGAGACGTCGAGATGCGTGACTGGACGGAAGACGCCACCCGAGTGGGGCAGGTCGCCCTGGATCCAGACCGTGCTGACCGAGTCGACGACCTCGCCTTGGGACGAGTGGATGAGCCCCTCCCCGCGGATCCCGAGCAGGACGACCGGGTCCGCCACACCGGAAGGGATGCGTCCGGTGACGTGGAGCCACGCGCAGTCGTACTTCCGGCCCCAGGCGGTGCCTGGACGGATGGGCCGGAAGGCGTCCCTGTCGAGATCTGCGAAGGGGACGGGCTCGGGTGACGTCTGGATGCTCGCATCGAGGAGGCCGATGGTCGTGTACACGCTCCCGCGGATCCGGGCGAGCCGGCGGTTGTCCACCGGGCGCTTCTGCACCACGTTGACCAGTGACCTCAGCACGTCGAGCACGGTCTCTCCCGTCCACGCCCTCGTGAGCGACTGTACTCAGCGCGGCGGGTCGCCACGCCAGTCGGGAGAACTCGTTGCTGCGGGTGACCTGCCTCGTCACCGGCATGTCTGCGGATGCCGCCCTGTGTCACGTCCCGCCCACCGGCCTGCCGACGAGCATGGCCTCGAGCACGTCCGGCTCGAACGAGACCGCCGTCTCCCGGTCGAGCTGGGCCCCCAGCCCGTCGAGGACCTTCGCGAAGAACGCCCGAGCCGCGACGGCGCCGATATCAGGGTCGGACAGGCATCACAACGAAAGGCCACGACACGCGCGGTCGCTGCCGCGTGTCGCGACACGAGCTGGCCTCTCGTCCGGCCGGGCCGGCCGGGACAGCCCTTGTTCTCGAGCCAGTGCCGCGTGTGGCGGTCCTCGGGCCAGCCCGGCCGCGGCCCGTACTCCGTGTCGACGCCGTCGCGATGGTCGGTGATGATCCCGGCCAGGACGTACACGGTCCCCGGCCGTCCCACGGGGTCGTGACGAGGCCCGAACACGGCGCCGGGTTCCATCGTCACGAGTCGCATCCGCAGCAGGTTGCCCTCCATGCCGGGGGTCTCGTCGCCGAGGTTGAGCGCTTGCCGGCAGGTGCACGTCCACCCCGCGCGTCTCCTGAGAACCCTGGTCGTCACTCATGGTCCGCTCCTCTCCGCTCCAGGTGGCCGAACGCTGCTGCCCCAGGTCTGCTCGGGCGAGGTGGTCTCGCCGGGCACCGACCGGCTCGGGAATATTCCATGCCTTTGGTATGTATTACTCGTCATGGAACGCCTCGACGCCCTGCTCTCCCTCGTCGTCTGGAGCCACCGCATCGGCCGTGTCGTGGCTCACGACGCCGGTTCGACGACGCCCGCGGCGCAGTGGCGGGTGCTATCGGTCCTTGCGGACGAGGGTCCGACGAGGGTGGGCGCACTGGCCTCGGCGTGCCGTGTGACCCAGCCCGGGATGACGCGCCTCCTCACGCAGATGACGGCCCACGGGCTTGTCGACCGCAGCCCCGACCCCGCCGACGAGCGAGCTGTCGTCGTCGCGATCACCGAGGCCGGACGGACCGCCAAGAAGGCCTGGCTCCGTACCTTCCGCGACACAGTCGCGCCGTGGTTCGCCGACCTCACGGACGAGGAGTGGTCGGCGATCGAGACGACGGCCCGCGTCCTCGCCGCACGCACACCTGCCATCACGACGGGAGCCGCACGATGAGCACGCGGGCTGAGGGGACGTCGAGCCTGCTCAGGCAACCTGTGGCTGTGTGGGCCATCGCGTTCGCGGCAGTCGTCTCGTTCATGGGGATCGGGCTGGTCGACCCGATCCTTCCGGCGATCGCCGAGGAGCTGCACGCCACACCGACCCAGACGGAGCTGCTGTTCACGACGTACCTCCTCGTCACGGGTGCGGCCATGTTCTTCACGAGCTGGTTCTCGAGCCGAGTCGGTGCGAAGCGGACACTGCTCATCGGGCTTGCCGTCATCGTCGTCTTCGCCGCGCTGGCCGGGTCGTCAGGATCGGTCGGGGCGATCATCTCGTTGCGTGCAGGCTGGGGGCTGGGGAACGCCCTGTTCATCTCGACCGCACTCGCGTCGATCGTCGGCGCGGCGAGCGGCGGTGTCGCCGGTGCGATCATCCTGTACGAGGCGGCGCTCGGTCTGGGTCTCGCGGTCGGCCCCCTGGCCGGCGGGCTTCTCGGGTCGATCTCGTGGCGCGGCCCGTTCTTCGGCACCGCCTCACTCATGGCGATCGGCTTCGTCGCGATCCTCACGCTCCTGCGCTCACCGAGCAGCGCGAACCGGCCGCAGCCCATCCCCCTCTCCGCGCCCTTCCGGGCTCTCCGGAGGCCCGCCCTCCTCGTCATGGGCATGACGGCGTTCTTCTACAACATGGGCTTCTTCGTGCTGCTCGCGTGGACGCCGTTCGCGCTCGTTCCCCTCGGCATCTCGAACGCCATGACCCTCGGCTGGATCTTCTTCGGCTGGGGTGTCGCCCTCGCCGTGTCGTCGGTCTTCGTCGCACCCCTCCTGACCGCCAGGATGCGACGTACGAGCGTGCTGCTCATCGTCATCCCGGCCTTGACCCTGACTGAGCTGGTGATGGCCCTCCTCCACTCGAGTGCGGCCGGTCTCGTCACGCTCGTCGTGGTCGGCGGTCTCTTCCTGGGCATCCTCAACACCGTGCTCACGGAGGTGTCGATGGAGGCGACGGACCTTCCGCGGCCCGTGGCCTCCAGCGCGTACTCGGGCGTGCGCTTCCTCGGGGGCGCGTTCGCGCCCCCGATTGCATCGTGGATCGCCTCGACGACGGGTACGACGGCGGCCCCGTTCGTCTTCGGCACGCTCGTCCTGGTCGTGGCGACCGGGATCCTCGCGACCGGTCGCCGGCACCTCGCCAGGGCCGACGGCGTCCACGAGCACATGCAGGAGGTCGCCGAGGCGATCGCGATGGGCGACACGGACTAGCGGGTACGGCTAGAGAGCAGCCCCGACGCGCTCGGAGAACTCGACGAGGCGGTGAGAGAACGCCCACTCGTTGTCGTACCAGCCGAGCACCTTGACCTGGTTGCCCACGACCTGCGTGAGAGGCGCGTCGAAGATCGAGGAGTACGGGTTGCCCACGATGTCCGCGGAGACCAGCGGCGCCTCGGAGTACTGCAGGTAGCCCTGGAGAGGGCCTTCCGCGGCGGCGGCGGCGAACGCCTGGTTGACGTCTGCCACGGTGGCCTGCGTCCGCACCACGACGGTGAGGTCGGTGATCGACCCGACGGGTATCGGAACGCGCAGCGCGAACCCCGTCAGTCGGCCGTCGAGCTCGGGGATGACCTTGCCGATCGCCTTCGCTGCGCCGGAGGAGGTCGGGATCGTGGACATGGCGGCGGCCCGTGCCCGTCGAAGGTCCGAGTGCGGCGCGTCGTGCAGCCTCTGGTCGCCGGTGTAGGCGTGGACGGTGGTCATCAGCCCGCTCTCGACGCCGAACGTGTCGTTGAGGACCTTGGCGAGCGGCGCGAGCGAGTTGGTCGTGCAGGAGCCGTTCGAGAACACGTCCGAGGCCGTCGGGTCCATTCCCTCGTCGTTGACGCCGAGCACGAACGTCGGCACGTCGCCCTTGGCCGGCGCGGAGATGATCACCTTCTTCGCGCCGCCGCTGAGGTGCGCACGTGCCTTCGCGCCGTCGGTGAAGAAGCCCGTGGACTCGATGACCACATCGGCCCCGAGGTCGCCCCACCCGATCGCCGCGGGGTCGGCCTTCGAGAGCACGCGGATCTCGTTCTCCCCGACCCTGATCGTGTCGCCCTCGATGCTGACCCCGTCGAGGTGCCCCGAGATCGAGTCCCACTCCAGAAGGCTGGCGAGCGTGGCCGCAGAGGTGAGGTCGTTCACGGCGACGACCTGGACGTCGGCGTCGTTCGCGAGGGCGGCTCGCAGGTAGTTGCGTCCGATGCGGCCGAAGCCGTTGATCCCGATCCGTACGGTCATGTCAGGTTCCTTGTCTCTCATCCTGCGGCGGGTGCCGCGTGGGCTGCGGGGGACGGTGATGATGCGCGGAGAAGCTCCAGCGCCCCGGCACGGGCGTGCTCGAACGGCCTCGGGTCCTGGGCGGCGATGGCGAGCACGTACCCGCCCTGGATCGTGGCCGCGAGCATGTACGCCAGGCGGTCCGGGTCCACGGCTTCGCTGATCTCTCCCAGCGCTATGGCCTCGCGGACCACGTCCGCGAGGGACTCATGAACCGCCGCGAATGCCGCCGCGACCGGCGCCAGGAGACCGGCGTCGCCGGCCACGAGGGGGTCCTGCGTCATCCGGCCGACCTTGCAGCCCTTGAGCGCGGGCAAGGGCCGGGTGAGGTACACGACGAGCCTCTCCAGGGGATCTCCCGGCTGTGACAGCACCTCCACCGTGGCGGGAAGGAGGTCCGCACAGTTGCGCTCGAGGGCCGCGAGTGCCAGGTCCCGCTTCCCCGGGAAGTGGTGGTACATGCTCCCCTGGCCGACCCCTGACCGCTCTCGGACCTCGCGGGGGCTCGTCGCGGCATACCCGCGCTCCCACATCAGGTCGCTCATCGCGACGACCAGACGTTCTCGGGAGTCCATGGGCGAACTGTACATACCTCTAGGTACAGTGACGAGCAACTTCCTGGGTGCTCCGAAGCCTGTCCCGCACGTGCCGTCGGGCGCAGTTTGCAGGCAGGGTGGGCCTTTCGGCCCGTTCTAGTTCCAGACATGAAGCGCGTCATCTCTTTCGTCCTCACCGCCCTCATGAGTCTCATGACCCTGATGGCCGTGGGCGTCCCGGCAGCCGAAGCCGCCTCGGGACCGGTCAAGGTCGTCTCACTCGGGGACTCGTTCGCTGCGGGGTCGACACTCGATGTGGCCTACCAGACCGACGCGCTCTGCGACCGCTCGTCCCTGAGCTACCCCTACCTGCTCAAGAAGTTCTCGCAGACCCCCTCCAAGCCATGACGATCGTGAATGCGGAGGCGAGGGCAGCAAGCATCAGCTCCTGCCTCCAGCCGTTGTCAGACGCGTACGCGTTCGCCGGGGCGTTGTACACGATGGGACAGCGCCTCGCCGTCGCCCTGGACGGGGCTTGTTCGCCAAGTCGCCCCGGTCAAATACCCCGAAGGGTATGCTTTCGTCATCGTCTTCAGGAGGAGCAGTCATGGGTGTCATCGGCTTTCTGGGCTCGACCGCGGGACGTTGGACGCGAAGCCTCGTCGGCGTGGTCCTGCTCGTGCTCGCGGTGGTGGTCGGAGGAGGTTGGGCCTGGGTCCTCGGCGTGCTGGGTGTGGTCTTCGTCGCCGTCGGCCTGTTCGACGTCTGCCTGCTGGCCCCGCTGTTCCGGCTCCCGCTGAAGGGCCGCGACATCCGAGCCCGTACCAGCGCTCCGGCCAGCTAGCCCAACGGGCGGCCGTCTGGCGCGACAACACGTGACTCGCCGATGGGCACACGTCTCGCGTTCCTCGCACCCGACGGGACGTCTTTACCCTCGCCGGGCACTCCGGAAACACTTCCGCGGCGCGGCCCTCGCTCGTGGTCAACCCGTTTAGGGTGTCCCACCGTTTATGGAAGGCTGTGCGAATGCAGATCTGGCCCGGCCATCACTATCCACTCGGCGCGACCTACGACGGCAGCGGCACGAACTTCGCACTCTTCTCGTCGGCGGCCGAGGCTGTCGACCTCTGTCTCATCGATGACAAGGACAACGAGGAGCGCATCCGGCTGACCGAGGTCGACGCCCACGTGTGGCACGCATACCTGCCCGGCGCGCAGCCCGGCCAGCGGTACGGCTACCGCGTCCACGGCCCCTACGATCCCGCGGCAGGCCTTCGATGCAACCCGTCGAAGCTCCTGCTCGACCCGTACGCGAAGGCGATCGACGGCCAGATCGACGGACACTCCTCCCTGTTCTCGTACCAGTTCGGCGACCCCAACAGCCAGAACACCGAGGACTCGCTTCGCCACACGATGACCTCGGTAGTCATCAACCCCTACTTCGACTGGGGCTACGACCGCCCACCCAAGCTGGAGTACCACGAGTCCGTCATCTACGAGGCCCACGTGAGGGGTCTCACGAGGCAGCACCCGGGGGTCCCGGAGCAACTGCGCGGCACCTATGCGGGGATGTCGGAGCCCGCCGTTATCGACCACCTCACCTCTCTCGGGATCACGGCGGTCGAGCTCATGCCGGTCCACCAGTTCGTGAACGACCCCCACCTCGTCGCGAAAGGCCTGAGCAACTACTGGGGGTACAACAGCATCGGCTTCTTCGCCCCCCACAACGGGTACGCCGCCTACGGCACACGCGGTGAGCAGGTGCAGGAGTTCAAGACGCTCGTCAAGGCGATGCACGCCGCCGGCATCGAGGTGATCCTCGACGTCGTCTACAACCACACGGCCGAGGGGAACCACCTGGGCCCCACGCTGTCGTTCCGCGGGATCGACAACCAGTCGTACTACCGCCTCGTGGACGACGACCGGGCCCACTACTTCGACACCACCGGTACCGGCAACTCGCTCCTGATGCGCTCGCCGCACACGCTGCAGCTGATCATGGACTCGCTGCGCTACTGGGTGACCGACATGCACGTCGACGGGTTCCGCTTCGACCTGGCGTCGACCCTCGCACGCGAGCTGCACGCCGTCGACCGGCTCGCCGCGTTCTTCGACATCGTGCAGCAGGACCCGGTGATCTCCCAGGTCAAGCTCATCGCCGAGCCCTGGGACATCGGCGAGGGCGGCTACCAGGTGGGCGGGTTCCCGCCGCTGTGGACGGAGTGGAACGGCAAGTACCGCGACACCGTGCGGGACTTCTGGCGCGCTGAGCCTGCGAAGCTGGGCGAGCTGGCGAGCCGGATCAGCGGGTCGGCGGACCTGTACGAGCACACCGGACGCCGTCCCGTGGCGTCGATCAACTTCGTGACCGCCCATGACGGCTTCACCATGCGCGACCTGGTCTCGTACAACGAGAAGCACAATGAGGCCAACGGGGAGGGCAATGCGGACGGGGAGTCCTTCAACCGCTCCTGGAACTGTGGCGTCGAAGGACCGACGGCCAACCGGGCCATCAACAGGCTCAGGGAACGCCAGCACCGCAACTTCATGCTGACCCTGCTGCTGAGCCAGGGCGTACCGATGATCGCGCACGGTGACGAGCTCGGGCGCACGCAGGAGGGCAACAACAACGTCTACTGCCAGGACAACAGGCTGTCCTGGGTCGACTGGGACCTGGATCCCACTCAGGAGAGGCTGCTCGAGTTCACCCGTCGGGCCGTACGGTTCCGGCGGGACCATCCCGTCCTGCACCGCCGCCGGTTCTTCGCGGGATCGCCCCAGCACGGCGGCGAGTCCGAGCTCGGTGAGATCGCGTGGTTGACGCCCGGCGGGGAGCACATGACGGACGGCGACTGGGCCGAGTCCTTCGCTCGGTCGCTCATGGTCTTCCTCAACGGCGAAGCCATCACCGAGCCCGACGCTCGCGGGGGCCGGGTCGTGGACGACAGCCTGCTGATCCTGCTGAACGGAGACCCCGAACCCGTCACGTTCTGCCTACCGGGCGAGGAGTTCGGCACCGGCTGGGAGCTTGTCCTGGACACGAGCCGGGACAAGTCTGGGAAGAAGAGGTGGGACGCCGGGGAGTCCTTGGAGCTCGAAGGCCGCAGCATCACCGTGTTCCTGCGATCGCCGACCGCAGCTCCTGACGCCGGCTGACCCGTTCGAGCGGTGCCCTCGGCTCGCGATTCTTCCGATTCCCGTCGTTCCTGGTAGGGTCGTCACGTTGTTGTTTGGAATTGTCGTTTGCGTGCTTAGGTACAACTGCTGGGCTTGTCCCAGTGTCGGTCCTTGCAGGAAGCGTTCATTGCAGCTGCATCACTCGAGCTCCGCGACCGCGGATGCTCCGCTTCCTACAAGAGGAGACAGTCATGGCTACAGGTACCGTCAAGTGGTTCAACGGCGACAAGGGCTTCGGCTTCATCGCCCCCGAGGATGGGTCGGCCGACGTGTTCGCCCACTTCTCGGCCATCAACGCGAACGGCTTCCGCTCGCTCAACGAGGGTGACCGCGTGTCGTTCGACACCCAGCAGGGCCCCAAGGGCCCGCAGGCGGCGAACATCAGCGTCATCAGCTGACACCAGCTCAGCAGGAAGGGCCCGGCTTCGGCCGGGCCCTTGTGCATGCCCCCTCCCGGGACGGACGGCGCGGACGACCGGTCAGCCCGCGACGCTCCTGAAACGACGCAAGCGCATCGAGTTGCTCACGACGAAGATGCTCGACAGCGACATGGCAAAGCCGGCGATGAGCGGGTTGAGCTGACCCGTCGCCGCCAACGGGATCGCGGCGACGTTGTAGCCGAAGGCCCACACGAGGTTCCCGCGGATCGTACGCAACGTGCGACGGGACAGCTCGATCGCGTCCGGGATGACGTCGAGACTCCTGCGGACCAGGATGATGTCCGCCGACTTGAGCGCGACGTCGGTCCAGATCACCATCGCCATGCCGAGGTTCGCCGTGGCCAGTGCACCTGCGTCGTTCACGCCGTCCCCCACCATGGCGACGCGCCGACCCTCTGAGCGGAGCCGCTCGATGACGTCGGCCTTCTCGCTGGGGAGGACCTCGGCGATGACCTCGTCGACGGCGACGAGGCGACCGATGTCGTCCGCCGCGCCTCGCCGGTCGCCGGTCAGCAGGACGGTGCGCAGCCCGAGCTGGCGGAGACGGGCCACCGCGCCCGGCGCCGACTCCTTGATGGTGTCGGCCACGGCGAACCAGCCCGAGACCGTACCGTCGATGCTCACGAGGATGGCGGTCCGACCGGCGGAGGCTGCGGCCTCCACTGCGGCTCTGACCGCGTCCGTCATGTCGATGCCTCGCTCGGTCATGAGCTCGGCGGTGCCGATGAGGACGTTCCGGCTGGTCCCCGCGGCGTCGACCACGGCACCCTCGACGCCGGAGCCCGGCAGCGCCTTGACCCATTCGGCGCGCGGCAGGGCCACGCCGTCCGTCTGGGCCTTCGCCACGAGCGCGCGTCCGACCGGGTGCTCGGAGTCGTTCTCGACCGCACCGGCCAGCGTGAGGAGCGTGGTCTCGTCGTAGGAACCCAGCGTCTCGAACGCGACCACGCTCATCGCACCGGTCGTGAGCGTGCCGGTCTTGTCGAGCACCACGGTGTCGATGACCCCGGAGGACTCGAGCGCATCCGGCCCCTTGATGAGGATGCCGAGCTGCCCGCCGCGCCCCACTCCGACCATGAGCGCCGTCGGCGTGGCGAGCCCCAGTGCGCAGGGGCAGGCGATGATGAGGACCGAGACGGCAGCGCTGAAGGCGGTACGAGGGGATGCGCCCGACACCAGCCACGCAGCCAGCGTGCCGCCGGCGATGATGAGGACGGCCGGTACGAACACCGCGACGACCTTGTCGACGAGCGTCTGCACGGAGGCTTTCCGCGCCTGCGCCTGCTCGGCCAGCACCGCGAGCTGCGCCAGCTGGGTGTGCGCCCCCACACGATCTGCCTTCACGACGAGGGCGCCGTGGAGGTTCGTCGTCCCGGCGAGGACCGTGCTCCCGACGGTGACCGAGACGGGCTCGGCCTCACCGGTCATGGCCGAGGTGTCGACCGACGAGGCGCCGCTCACGACCTCGCCGTCGGTGGCGATGCGCTCCCCCGGACGGACCACGAAGCGCTCACCGACGGCGAGCTCACCGATGGGTACGACCTGCTCCTCGCCGTCACGGAGGACCCTGACCATCGACGGCGCGAGCTGCCCGATCGCGGTGAGGACGCCGCGGGCGGACCGTTTGGAGCGCGCCTCGACGTACCGTCCGGCGAGGAGGAACGTCGTGATCGCGGCGGCGGACTCCAGGTACAGGCTGTCCGCTCCCTGTGGCGCCGTGCCGTAGCCGAGCCAGTACCGACTCTCTCCCCCGACGTTGAGCAGCGTCGCGGCGACGGACCAGAAGAACGAGGCCAGCACGCCGAGCGAGACGAGCGTGTCCATGCTCGTACCGCCGTGACGCAGGTTCCGCCATGCCGCCCGGTGGAAGGGCCAGGCGCACCAGAAGACGACGGGGATCGCCCCCACGATGAGCGCCCACTCCCAGCCGGGGAACCTCAGCTGAGGGGCGAGCGCGAGCACGATCGCGACGTCGCCGAGGGGGAAGGTCAGGAGGGCGGCGACGACGAGCTGGTTCCGCAGCATCGTCACGCGGTCCAGGTAGCCGCTCGAGTCGCTGGTCTCGCTCACGAGCTTCGCGTCGTAGCCGGCGGCGCGGACGGCGTCGACCAGCTCGGGTGCGCGATCGGGGGTCCACCCCATGACCATCGCCCGCTCGGTGGCGTAGTTGACGGTCGCCCGGACCCCGTCGAGCTTGTTGAGCTTGCGTTCGATGCGGCCTGCACAGGCGGCGCAGGTCATCCCGGACACGTCGAGCTCGACGCGGTCGCCCAGAACCCCCACCGCGTTCGGCAGCGATGTTAGATCCACGTCGCTCACGACACGTCCTCCTTCGACAGTCCGCTGGGCTCTCCCCGGTCGCGACTCGCGAGCTCGGCGAGCATGTCGTTGTACGCGGCCAGCTCGTCCTCCGAGCTCCCTGCACCCCTGCGTCTGTCGGCCGCAGTGGCCGCCGCGGTGTCGCTGCGGAACCACTGAGCGGTGAGCATGAGCACGGCGACGAACGCGGGGACCTCCCCGGTGAACCAGGTCACCTGTCCGGCGATGTTCTGGTCGGCCAGCAGGTCGCCCACCCAGCTCACGCTGATGGTCTGGTAGAACTGGGCGCCGAGCAGGGTCCGGGACGACATGATGCCGACGGCGAAGATGGCGTGGAACGGCATGATGCTGAGCAGGAGCGCGAACCGGATGATGTACGGGAGCTGCCAAGCGTGGCGATCCGGGCCGACGACCTGCCCGAAGAACAGGTACCCGGCGACCATGAAGTCGAGCAGCATGAGCTGGTGGCCCCAGTGGTAGCGCATCAGCCACGGGAAGAGCGGGCTGAAGTAGACCACGAACAGCGAGCCCACGTAGTTCACCCAGATGACGGGCGGGCTCAGTAGCACCCGTACCAGACGGCCCTCCGACAGCATGTCGAGGACGTCGACGATGCCGGCCAGACCGGTCTCGGGACGCTTGCCCGCCGCGGCCCGGATCAGGCTCGCCGGAGCACCGAGGACGCACAGGACCGGGACCATCATGTTCACGGTCATGTGGACGAGCATGTGCCAGCTGTAGACGGCCGTCGAGTACATCCAGAGCCCGCTGACGGCCAGGTACAGGGTGAGGAGCCAGCCCGCGAGCCAGAAGAGCAGACGGGACACGGGCCAGCGCTCGCCGCGGCGAGTGACGCGGACGACGCCCCACACGTACAGCCCGATCGCGACCGTCGCGAGGACGACCCACAGGACGTTCGGGCGGCCGAGTCCGGTCAGGCGGGCGACGGTCGCGGGCACGTTCATCTCGTACCCGAGGTAGTTCACCTGCGTGCTCTGCGGGACGAGGTACCGGGGAGGGGTCAGGTACGTGACCACGGTGAGGCTGGCCAGCCCGAGGACGACCAGGACGGCGTCTCGCGCAACAGAGCCGACCCGTCGCGCGGTCTCGGCGTACGCCCGCCGCTCTCCCAGCTGCCGCCAGAGCCAGGACACCGCCAGCAGCGCGAGGACTGCGAAGCCGCCGAGTACGGGCACTCCGTAGACGGTCCCGAACGGCGATTCCCCCGCCAGCTGCTGCCAGGCCCCGACCCCGTACCCGATCGTCGCCACGCCGAGAAGGAGCGGGACCCAGCGCTGGTACCGGCGGACCGCTGCCTCGGCGGCCGAACTGCTCGCCGTCTCTGCGGCCAAGGCCACGATCGTACAGGTCGTGAGCGCGAGCGAGGCGAGACTCGCAAGTCCCACTGCGTCGGTCGCCCAGTCGTGGTTGAGGCCGACTGACACTCCCCCGGTGACCGCGACGAAGACCGCCGCGGCTGCGCCGGCGAGCCACGCCAGCGGCAGTGCGCCGCTGACCCGCCGCCTCCAGCCGAGGACCATGACCCACAGCGCGACGAGCGACGAGGTGAGCCACGCGAGGTCGCTGGTCGTCGACGTGACGAAGAGCCACCAGGCGTCGGGGCGGAACGAGTCCAGGATCGACATGCCCTCGATGAAGCTGGGGTTGGCGAACGTCATGAGCACGGACGCCGCGAACCACACCTGGGCTGTACGGACCATCCAGCGCCAGAGCCTGTGGTCGTCAGGAAGCGCCTTCCCAGGCAGGGAGGGCGAGAGCGCGACGATGGCGGCCAGGATGCCAAGGGCTGCGGCACCTGCGAGGTGTGCGGCCAGGTCGCCGAGAAGAGCGGCGAGTACGGTCAGACTGTCCCCGCGGCGGCCGGGAAGCACGGGCTGCTGGGCCACCAGCCCGACGGCCGAGGCCGTGA
Source organism: Actinomycetes bacterium (assembly GCA_021803025.1). Taxonomy (GTDB): domain Bacteria; phylum Actinomycetota; class Actinomycetes; order Propionibacteriales; family Propionibacteriaceae; genus Fen-668. The sequence goes on from JAJZQV010000085.1 coordinate 13,480, forward strand.
GGGCGATCGAGAGTCCCACTGCCAGCCAGATGACCACGGCGGGCCACGTCCGCCGAAGCGGTCGGGCCGGCGCGTCGCCCGACGGCTCAGACATACCTGTGATCACCCAGATTCGACTCGGAGACGGTGGCCGGAGTCTATCCGGGTCGGGCGGAGGCTGTCCGGAACGCGACGTGGAGCCATCCGACCGGCGGTTCCTCGGGATCGTGCGCGCGGTCCTCTGGCGAGGGTTGAAGCTTAGCCAGGACCGGGACCTGAAGACCCGAAGGCCTCATGGCCGGTCGCTGTCGCGTGAGTGGGATGAAGAGTCCCCAGACGTCTCCGATGGATCGGACCATCCGCGCATTCGGGTGACGGGCGACCAGGTCTCGCGTCTCGAGCGATCGATCAAGGAGTGATCGATGAAGGGTGGCGGCGCGAGATGGTCAACGGGCCCGTGTCCGACTCCCGGATGCCGGCTGAGCTCCCAGTCAGTGGCGCCACGCAACGCCGCCTGCAGGTAGGCACGTCCCCGCTCCACACTCGCGAGCCCCACTCCTGAGCCGGGGACATCGCCGAGCACGGCGGCCGAGGCCGCTATGGCCGACGAGAGGGTGCAACCAGTGCCGTGGGTGTTGCGGGTGGCGATGCGGGGAGACCTGAGCTCGACAACCTCTCCCGCCCGGGCGAGGACATCCACCACCATGTCGCCGTCGAGGTGGCCTCCCTTGACCAGTACGGAGCGGGCGCCGCCCGCTACGAGCGCCTTGGCCTGGTCGACCGCTTCCTGCCTGTCGGAAGCTGCCGCCCGTCCGAGAAGCGCAGCAGCCTCGGGCACGTTCGGGGTGACGAGGTCCGCCAAGGGGATCAGGCGATCACACACGAGTGCCACACTGTCCTCGGTCAGCAACCGATCGCCGGATGTGGCGACCATCACGGGATCAAGAACGAGGATCCCGAACTCGCTGCGACGGGCCGCGACGAGGTCCGCTACCGCGGCAACAGTCTCAGCATCCGAAAGCATGCCGATCTTGGTCGCGGCGACGTGGAGGTCGTCGAGCACTGCGGTCACCTGGTCGACCACCAGGTCGGAGGCCACCGGATGCGCCCGTCGAACGCCCTGGGTGTTCTGGACGGTGAGCCCAGCGATGGCCGCACAGCCGTAGACGCCGAACGCAGAGAACGTCTTGAGGTCGGCTTGGATCCCGGCCCCTCCGCTGGGATCGGAACCCGCGATG
>JAJZQV010000086.1 GCA_021803025.1 Actinomycetes bacterium
GACACGCCGCACATTCTGACTACACTACAGGACCGCAAAGACTCAAACACCCAAGTCAGGCACGAAATCGCCACTCAAAGCCACCGTAACTTCGGACTAGCTGAGCAGCTGCTTGATGAGGGGGCCCGCGGTACCTGAGCCGGAGCTCCCGTCATGGAGCCAGACGGCGACAGCGAGGTCGTTGGCGGTGAAGCAGATCATCCATGCGTGCGTCGGGAGGTTCGGACCCGTGCCGTACTCCGCGGTTCCGGTCTTGGCGCCGACGGCCACACCGGCGAGGCCGCGACCCGAGCCGGTCCGGACGGTGTACGTCATGAGCTGGCGCAGGATCTCCGCCTCTCCCTGGGTGAGCGGCGCGGCCGTGGAGGTGGGCTTGGTCTCCTCGACGAGGTACGGGACCACGGTACGCCCGGCAGCCACCGAGCTCGCGAGCCCGGCCATCGTCACGGGCGAGGCCAGCACGCCGCCCTGGCCGATGAACTCCTGAGCCTTCTGGGCGCTCGACGCCGGCTTCGGCACGATGCCGTAGTTCACGGGGAACCCCGCGTCGTAGTCGATGCCGACGCCGAGGCTCGCGGCGGCCGCCTGCAGGTCGGGGCCGGCGATCGTGCGGTACTCGTTGATGAAGGCCGTGTTGCACGACTGCGCCACCGCGTCCTTGAGCGGGATGCGTCCCACCTTCGACGACGGGAAGTCGGAGTAGTTCTTGAAGCGCTGCCCCTCGACGTTCGCCGACGAGGTGCAGTTGAGGATCGTGTCGGCGGTGTAGCCCTTCCGGATGAGCGCCAGGGAGGTCGCGATCTTGAATGTGGAGCCCGGGGCGTACCGCCCGTACGTCGCGTCGGGCTGCCCGGCATTGCCCGGGGAGTTCGCCACCGCGAGGATGCCGCCGGTCGAGGGGCGGATCACCGCGACGGCAGCCGCCCCGCCGACGCCCTGCATCACGGCCTCGGCCTTCTGCTGCCAGTCGATGTCGAGGCTCAGGACGAGGTCCTTGCCCCGTACGGGGCTGGTCGAGTACACGACCACGGGCGTCACGGAGGCGGCAGCCGTGGCCGACGCGGCCGTCGCCGAGGACGAGCCCGACGCGGAGGCTCGGGGGGTGGAGGCTGTCGACGCGCTCGTCGAGCCGGTGACCGACCCGCTCGGAGACGTGTCCGCCACGCGGCGCCCGACGATCGTCACCTTGTCGCCGGGGGTGCCACGCAGCTGGGCGTCGTAGCGCCGCTGGAGGCCCGTCAGGCCGACCTGGTCGCCCGCCAGCACCGCGCCTTTCGACGCCGAGATGATGTCGGGCGTCGCCTCCCCGATGACGCCGAGGACCTCGGGTGCGAGGCCGTCGGTGACCGGCAGCATCGCCGTACCCTCCACGCCGAGCGCCCCGGCGATGGTCGCCACCGCCGCGGGGACGCTGCCCTGCCGCAGCGTGATCGCGACGACGAACGCCTTGTCGGACGCCGACGTGACCTGGGCCGCGTACTTGTCCGGGTCGATCCCGACGACTGTCGCCAGCGCACGGGCTGCCGCGACTGCTGCGTCACCGGCGACGCGGGTCTTGTCGATGCCGACCTTGACGACCTTGAACTGCTCGACGAGCGCCTGGTTGTTCGCGCCGACGATCGCCCCACGCTGGGCGGCCGTGTGCGTGTGGACGAGGCGGTTCGTCACGTTGAGCTGCGGCATGAGGACGGCCGGCGACCAGGTCAGCTTCCAGCCCTGTCCGTTGTGGACGAGCGGAGCGGTGACGTCGTACGTCCAGGGTCCGCTCGGCATCGGCCACGCATAGTGCAGCACGACCGTCGCGGCGGGGTTCGCCGGGTCGTACGTGACGGCGCCGGACGTCACGACCGGCTTGATGCCGTCCATGCCGGCCACGATGGTCATGAGCTCGGTCTGCGCGGCTGTCGGGGACGATGCAAGCGGCGCGCTCGACAGGTCGAGGGCGGACAGGGCCGCCGTGAGGGCGGCCACCGTGTCGTCGGCGACGGGAAGGTTGAGGGCAGGCTTGCTCGGGCCCTTCGAACAGCCCGCGAGCACCGCGACGAGCAGCACGAGGGCGAGCAGCACCCGCCGTGGACCCCCCATCGCCAACCTCCTCCATGCGCCAGGCTAACCGCCCCTTCGGACATTGCCGGGGAGCCTCTCGCGCGTCGGCACAACGGGAGCTCCTCACCGCTCGGACAGAGGAGCCGCATGCCCATCACCGACGTCGTGCCCCTCGGCCCGGACCGCCTCCGCGACATCATCGACGTCGACACGTGGGCGTTCCCCTCGCCGACGACCGTGGACGACCAGCTCGGCCGTCGCCGCTCTCCTTCGACCGTACGTACGGGCGTTCCCCTCGCCGACGACCGTGGACGACCAGCTCGGCTGGCCGTCGCCGCTCTCCTTCGACCGTACGTACGGCGTCGAGGACCCCAGCTTTCCTGGTCGGCTGGCGGCCTTCCACGCCTCGTACGCGTTCGACCGAACCCCGGTGCCCGGAGCGAGGATTCCCGTCACCGGGCTGACCTGGGTGTCCGTGCACCCCCCAGTGGCGGCGCCAGGGGATGCTCCGGGCGATGATGGACGCCCACTTCGCTCACTGCCGGGACCGAGCCGAGCCGGTCTTGATGCTGTTCGCCGCGGAGCCGGCCATCTACGGCCGCTTCGGCTACGGCCTCGCCGCGCGCCAGGTCATGCTCACGATCCCCCGCCGGGCTCCTCTGCGTGCCGTCGAGGCGCACGGTCTGACGGTACGGGTCGAGCACGTCGACGACGCCACGTACGGACTGGTCACGCGCCTGCATGCCGCCGTCGACCGGCCCGGCTGGGTCACGAGGTCGACCGAGTCGCTCCAGCGGTCGTTCCTCAGCGAGACGCCCCAGCGGAAGGGCGACTGCGAGACGTTGCGGGTCCTCGTCGTCGAGCGAGAGGGGGAGCCGGTCGGCTACGCGCTGTTCCGGCGGAAGTTCACCTGGGGGCCGACGGGCCCGTCCGGCAGCGTCCGGGCCGTGGAGGTCGTCGCCGAGGAGTCCGCTGTGGCCCTGGGGCGCCACGGGGACCGGTCGGTCGTCAGGGTGTGCGGAAAGTCCGGGAGCCCATCCGTCATCGGGGCATGTTGCTATGGCGCGCAACATCCTCGGGAGCTGGCGCGGGTTCGCGGGCATCCGGCGGGCTGCCACTGACTCGCCGCGATCCGCCTTTTCGTACCGCAGATGGGACTGACGGGCGGTTATGAGGCGGCGGGGGCTGGCTCGGGTACGAAAAGGCGGCGTCTCGGAGGGTGACGCCTGGGAGCGGCCAGCCCGTTCGGCTCGTTCTGCCCCTCGTCGCGGCCCACATCGGACCTTTTCCACAGGCAGATCTCTGTCCACAGCCCAGGAGAGACGTGACGAAACCGGGGACGGCGCGCACATGGTCATGAGTGTGAAGATCGACACGCTCCTGGCAGCCGAGGGACCTGTGTTCCACCTGCGGTCGCTGCCTCGTCCTGCCCGTGCCACGGTGAAGAGCGCCCACGAAGCCGGGCGACTCGTGCGTCTGCTGCCGGGAACGTACGTCGAGCCCCAGGCGCAGCACGACTTCGCGACGCGATGCGCGGCTGTCGCGTGGTGGTGTCCTGACGCGGTCATCGTGGGGGCCGCCGCCGCCCGCATGACGTTCTGGCCGGACCTGCCTGTTCGTCAGATCGACGTCGCGCGGCGTGGGTACGTGCCGGACGCTCCTGGCTACAGGTTCGAGCGGCGGATTGTGGACCCAGGTTTCGTGGTCCTCCGCCACGGCCTGCGTGTGGCGAGCCCCGCACTCACCGCCGTCGACCTCGTCCCGGATCTGGGCGGTGACGCCATCGACACGTGTCTTCGCGCACGCGCCGCACGACTCGAAGACCTCTGGGCCGCTGTTCGCGCGCATCCGTCGCGGAGCGGGAACGTGGAACGCCAACGCATGCTCGTCGACTCTCGCGACAGGCCATGGTCTGCCGCGGAGCGGCTCAGCCACCGCCTCCTGCGCTGGCATCACATCGTGGGCTGGACGTCGAACCTGGAGGTCCGAGTCGACGGCTGCAGCTACTTCATCGACATCGCGTTCCGCTCGGAGCGCCTCGCGGTCGAGATCGACGGACGGCTGCACGAGGACGACCCAGGAGTGTTCGAGTCCGACCGCTACCGCCAGAACGCCCTGGTCAAGGAGGGCTGGCGGGTCCTGCGCTTCACCTACGGCATGCTCGTGGACAGGCCCGAGTACGTGATCGACCTGATCCGCGCCGCCCTCGCCGACTCGTGAGCGCCATGCGATCCGCGTTTTCGTACCGCAGGTGGTACCGGTGTCGCGCGTGGGGGAGGTGAGGCCCAGCTGGGGTACGAAACGGCGGATGATCCGCGGGTGAGCACTGTCCGGAGTGAGTCCTGGCAGGCGTGAGGCGATCGAGTCCCTCAACGCCCGGTTCCAGGCAGCCACCAGACGCGAGTTGGGCGAGTGATCCGAGTTCGGGAGGGGGCGACTTGTCAGGAGTGCGAGCCCCTCTCGGGAGACAGGCGCCCTGTCAGGGAGGGGGAGCGGTCAGGGAGGCGGGTGGCCTGTCAGGGAGGGGGAGCGGTCAGGGAGACAGGCGACTTGTCAGGGAGGGTGAGCGGTCAGGGAGGCGGGCGACCTGTCACGGAGGCGGGTGCCCTGTCAGGGAGGGTGAGCGGTCAGGGAGGCGGGGGCCTAAGAAGCTCGAGCCCGTCTCCGGAGGGAGCCTCCCGCCAGAAGGGAGGCACGTCTCGGGAGGCAGGCGCCCTGTACGGAAGATGAGCCCATATGAGGCGGCCAACGTCCTGTCAGCGCGGCACCCGTCGTTTGGAGGTACCTGGGATACTGACGGGACCCGGTACCGGGCAGATCGACCGATCCGACCGCCCGGTCGGAGGGAGCTCCCCGTGGGCGCCCCCGTTCCGTACAGAGGACACCCATGCTCGTGCCCCCGTATGTCTGGGCTCTGACGATCGCCGGCATCGTCGGCCTTCTCGCTTACGACTTCTTCGTCCACGTCCGCAAGGCCCACGAGCCGTCGCTCGGGGAGGCCGCGCGCTGGTCTGCGCTGTACGTGGGCATCGCCCTCGCCTTCGGCGTGGGCGTGTGGCTCATCGGAGGAACCGAGGCCGGTGAGGAGTACTTCGCGGGCTATATCACGGAGAAGGCTCTCAGCGTCGACAACCTGTTCGTGTTCCTCATCCTCATGACCTCGTTCGCAGTCCCTCGGACGCTGCAGCAGAAGGTGCTGCTGTTCGGCATCGCGATCGCGCTGCTCGCCCGGACCGCGTTCATCTTCGCCGGCGCGGCACTCATCAACCAGTTCGCCTGGGTGTTCTACCTGTTCGGGCTGATCCTGCTCGTCACGGGCGTCCACATGCTGCTCGACCACGGCGAGAAGGAGGCCGACAACATCGCGGTACGGCTCGCGAAGCGCCTCCTCCGTACGACCGACCACTACGACGGGGACCGCCTCACCACCCAGGACGGCGGGAGTCGCCGGTTCACGCCGATGGTGCTCGTCATGGCGGCGATCGGCGGTACGGACATCCTCTTCGCGCTCGACTCGATCCCCGCGATCTACGGGCTGACGCAGGACGTGTACCTCGTGTTCACGGCGACCGCGTTCTCGCTCCTCGGCCTGCGCCAGCTGTACTTCCTCGTCGACGGCCTGCTCGACCGGCTGGTCTACCTCTCGTACGGCCTCGCCGCGATCCTCGGATTCATCGGGGCGAAGCTCATCCTCCACGCCCTCCACGAGAACACCGTGTCGTTCATCAACGGCGGCCGTCCCCTCGCTGTCGTCGAGATCCCGACCGGCCTCTCGCTCGGCGTCATCGTCGGCGTCCTCGCGGTGACAGTCGCCGCGTCTGTCGTCGTGCCGGCGGTACGACGCAGGCGCGCCCTGGTCACGGACGACTCCGACGAGTCGCGTCGCTCGACGTCGGTGCCTCGCGGGTGAGCGACCCGCCGCCGCCCTGGCGCCCGAGCCGGAGCACCCGGACGGCGGCGACGATCCCCCAGATGACGACGAGGAGCGCCCACACCGCGCTCACGATCGCGGTGACGAGGGCGGCGACCGCGTCGGTGATGCTCACGAGGAAGCCCGGTACGAGCGAGTGCAGGAGCGCCGTGACGAACGTCAGCAGCGCGGCTGTCGCGATGAGCAGCATGAGTCCCTTGCCCTTGAGGAAGCGCTGCTGCGCGAACATGAGGAGGACGAGGCACGCGAGCGTCAGCCCGAGCACGAGCGATGTGAACACCGCCGCACCGCTCGTGTCGAACGACCCGAAGATCGCCAGGTAGGCGAGGGTCCCGAACGGTACGGACAGCAGCAGCGCGACCATCAGCATCAGCGCGGTGAACGAGACGATCGCCGTCGCGATCCCGGCGAGGAGCACGACCAAGCCCCCGATGATCGACACGGCGCCCGTGAGGAGGCCCGTCGAGCGCTCCCCGATGAGCAGGGGAGCCGCCGTGATGACGAGCACGAGCAGGAGCAGCCCCTCGACGAGCGCGAGTGCCGGGATGCCCAGCCCGGGCGGGTTGTCGGGCTTCGTGCCGTTCAGGGAGTCCCTGGCGTCGTCGGACGAGATGTCGAACCGGTCGAGGAGAGTCTTCGTCTGCGGGCTCGAGAGCGTCTGCTGGACGCGGTCCGCGAACGGCGGGGGCTTCGTCACGAGGGACGACCCGAGGCAGGCGAGGAACGCGACGAGGACGACGAGTACGGCCGCCGCGAGGAACGGCCTGCGGAGCGAGTCGCCGGCCATGGTGGCCTCAGACCAGCCTTAGCCGGCAGGCGACCGGCCCGCGGCACGTGACGTACAGGCGGGACCCGTCGTCGTACAGGCGGATCGGGTCGGGCGCCGCACATCCCAGCCGGTCGGTCTTGATGTGCTGCGGCCCGTACGAGCTGCCCTGCACCCGGACGTCCGGCAGGCCCGCGGTGACGCAAAGCGTCATGCGTGTCGCGGCGTCGGGCAGCGCCGTGGCGCAGGCGCCCCCCGCGGGGACGGTGAGCACGCCGTGGTCCCAGCAGGGCCGGCCCGCGACGTCGGCGTCGGTGAGGACGCGGGAGGGCAGGAGCCGGCCCACCATGTCGACGAGGCCGCCCGGGCGGCCCGGGTCGCCGCCACCGGAGCCCGGTCGCAGGATGACAAGGGCGATTGCCGCGACGAGCACGACGAGCGCGAGGACCGGTACGACCTTCTTCATGTCGTCGCCCCTCCTGCCGGGGCAGCGGTCGCCGGCCCCGCGGCAGTCGGCCCGGTCGCGGTCGGCGCGGTCCCGGACGAACCTGCAGCCGCCGTACCGGGCGTTCCCGCAGCCGCCGTACCGGGCGTTCCCGCAGCCGCCGTACCGGGCGGTCCCGCAGCCGCGACCACGACCTCCACGACGAGGTGTGCGGGCTTCTCCTGGGCGGCGATCTCGCGCACGAGGTCGGCCTGGGCGGCCGACGCCGGTGGGACGACGATCCGCACGGCGAAGGGCCCCGTGCTCTCCAGCTGCAGCCCCGCGACGCCCGTCGCGAGGGTCAGCAGCCACATGAGCCCGCCCGGGGTCCCGCGCCAGTCGGCCAGCTCGGCGGCGAGCGACACGAGGAGCCGCATCCGCGCGGCGTCGATCCGTCCGGCCGGCGTGGCGTCGAGCCGAGCCAAATCGACCCACGTGGCGAGCATGCCGACGAAGCGGTCGGGCGTGGCGCGAGGGTCGAGCACCGACGCGAAGCTGCGCAGCGCGGCCTCCGCGGGCGCGTGCATGGACTCCATGACGCCGACCAGCGCGGACATCGGGGAGCCGGGCACGACCGTACGGCGCAGCACCTCGGGGAGCAGGAGCTCGATCTCAGCCGCGCGCATCGTCGTACCTCACCGTGAGAACGTGCCGGCTCGGCGCGAACAGCCACGTGCGCGGGAGCGACATGCGCTCGGTGAACGTGTTCCGGCTCGCGGGCGTCCAGGCACGACCGTCGCCGCTGGAGTAGACCCCGCCGACACCGCCCGACAGGATCGTGCCGCCCGCGGCCGCCACGGCGAGCACCGGCTGGAACCGGCCGACCTCGCGCAGCGGCAGGCCCGAGTCGACGGCGGTCGCGCGCCACGGCGCATCGAGCCGGGTCGTGTCGGCCACGGAGACCGCGGCGCGGCCCGTCGCCGCGTACACCCGCTCGCCCGCGCAGGCGAGGTCGCGGCACGAGCCGCCGACCCACGTCGTGCCGACCGCCTGCCAGCCGTCGGAGGACGGCTGGTACTCCAGGAGCTCGAGGCGGCTCACGCCCGGTCCGGCCTCCTCCCCGGTGGCGTACGCGCCGGCCAGCAGGAACCTACGGCCGGGGCTGCGCTGCACGCGCAGCAGCCGGATGTCGACGCCGGTGAGGCCGACGGGGGCGTACGTGCCCGACCGTCCGCCCCGGAACGACACGTACACGCCGCCCAGCTCCTGCGAGGCCACGGCCAGCTGCAGCTCCGCCCCCGGCTCCGAGACCACCGCCACCGCGTAGCAGGGCTTGGCCGGCGCGGCCGCGTCGACGAGTACGGCATCGGGCACAGCGACAGCGGCCACCGCGACGCGGAACAGGCCGCGGTCCGTGGCCTCGAACACGACGGGTCCTCCGTCGCTGACGCCGGAGGCGATGTCCTCGACGTGGAAGTCGGTGGAGGAGAGGACCTGCCACGTCTCGCCGTGGTCGGTCGACGCGCGGACCCGCGACGCCTCGGTGTCGCCCACACGGGAGGAAGCCACGACGAGACCGGGGAGCCCCGGGCAGGCGCACAGCCGCTCCACGGTCTCTCCGTCGAACGCGACGAGACGCTCCCACCCCTCGGCGTCGGTCGAGCGGAAGACGCGGCTGTCGGAGGCGCAGAACCACGTCTGCGCCTGGTGCGGGTCGGCGAGCAGCGCGTTCACGTCGCCCGGGACCTCGTCGACGACGAGCTTCACGTTCTCGACGAACCGGACGCCCGGCTCGGCGAGCAGCACGTCGTACACGGTCGACGCCCGCAAGGCCTCGCCGAACGGCCATCCGTCCGAGTCGGCGCCGGGCAGCGGCGTGAGGGTGCGTGCGAGAGCGGTTTGCAGCCGGGTCGCCACGGCGGCGACGTCCTCGGCACGGTTGACGACCGCCGTCGCCTCGACGTGGAACGGCTTCAGCCCGACCCACCCGACGCGGCTCGTGACGCCCAGCGGCTGCCGGTCGGCGATGACCCGCGAGGCGCGGTCCGCCACCTGCGACACCTGCCGCTCGAGCAGGGCGTCGGCGGTCACCGCCGTCGGGTCGGTCGTGTCGAGGGTGGGCAGCAGGAGGACCCGTACGACGCCCGGCGTCGCGCCGTCCCAGAGCTCCGCCTCCGCCAGCGCGAGCGCCCGACTCACGCCGCCGCTCGACGCCACGGCGATCCGCTCGTAGTCGCGGGCCGTCACCGCACGGTCGAGGGTCGCTGTCGGGTTGGCGGCCCGGCGCAGCGCCTCAGCGAGCGTCTCCCCGTCTCGCCCGCCAGCTGCGGGGCCGGGGTTCACGACGGACAGCCCGGGGACGGCGTCCTTGAGCACAGTGAGCGTCCCCGCCCGGACGTTCCCGGCCGCCCCGCCGCCGCTGCGGTACCAGGTGTGGACCTGCCGTCCCACGGGGACGGGCCTGCCGGCTGTGCCCTCGGGGCCGATGTCGATACGGCCCGAGGTGCGGTCGACGGAGTACACGTACCCGTCGCCGAGGTCGCCCCCGAAGTGGGGGACCTCGCGCCACAGCCGGTACGTCGTACCGGCCACCTTGACCGACGGGACCCGCTCGCCGAGCTCGCCCTGGTCCGCCTCGACCCCCACGTACAGGTCGCCGAGCTCGCCGGAGTCGAGAACGATCGGAGGCCGCGTCACGACGAAGCGCTGGCCCGGGGCCCCGGTACCGGTCCCGAGCGCGTCCTCCGCCAGCTCGCAGCACAGCCCGACACCCTGCGCCTGGGTCACGCCGGCCGGGATCACGACGTCCTGGGCGACGACGAAGACCGGCCCGTTCGTACGGGTCGTCGTCACCCTCGTGCCGCGTCGGACCGTCAGCGGCTCCGCGCCCGGCTGCTTGACGGTGAACGTGAGGTCCGCCCTCGCCGCCCCGGGGGGAGCCAGCTTCACGCCGACGAGGTTGAGGAGCTCGACGTACGCCTTCTCGGGGAGACGGTTGAGCCGGAACAGCATCGACTCCGTGAGGTAGGTGAACAGCTCGAGCAGGGCGACGCCCGGGTCGCCGGGGCTGAGGTCGGTCCACTCGGGGGCGAGCGTCGGGACCAGGGCCTTCGCATCGCGGAGCAGTGTGGCGTAGTCGCGGTCGTCGAGGTTGGGGACGGGCAAGGTCATCTCAGGCCTCCTGGTGCGGGCCGTCGAGCGGGAGCCCGACGGTGAGGGTCTGCTGGTCGCCGCCGAAGCGCGGCACGTACGAGCAGCTGATGTCGAGCCGGTACGGCGTGTCCGGGCGGCGCGACGTCGTGACGGCGAGGATCCGGACGCGCGGCTCGAACCGCTCGATGGCGCGTCGTACGTAGTGGACGGCCAGTCCGGCGGTCGTGTCGTCGTTCTGTGCGAACGCCAGGGTCAGCAGCTCGCAGCCGTAGTCGGGACGCATCACGCGTTCGCCGGGCAGCGTCGACAGCAGCATGAGCAGCGACTGCCGGACCAGCGCCGACCCCGAGACCAGCTCGAGGCGGCCACTGGGCGCGCAGAGCAGGCCGGACTCGCCCGGGTCGAAGTCGGGGTGGGCGAACAGCAGCCCGGTCGGGAGAGTGGTCATGGCTGCTCCCCGACGAGCTCCTGCGCGGCGTCGAGGACGTCGTACGTGACCTGGCCTGGGGGTGTCCCGTCGGTATAGCCGGAGAGGTCAGCCCGGACGACCGGGTGGCCGTCGACCCGTACGAACGTCGACTGTCCCGAGCGGATCGCCAGGGTCGAGGTGCAGGGCTTGATGCCCACGCCGATGTTGGGGCAGCCGTTGACGGGCCGTCCGACCGGGTCGGGAGCGACCAGCACGGGGCGTCCGTTCACGGCCACCCACGTCTGCGACGCCTGCTGTGGGGAGCGTCCCACCCTGTGCGCGCAGCGGACGTCCGCGGCGTCCGTCAGCCACAGCTCGTACGTCATGTCAGCCCCTCTCGAAGTCGACGGTGTCCGCGCGGATGACGAGGCGGTGGCCCGGCGCGGCGATGGTGAGGTCCGCCTCCGCGTGGAGGACGACGCCGGACTCGGTGATCTCGAGGCGGCTGCCCGCGCCGTTGCGGAGCAGGGCGCCGTCGGTGTCCCGGTCGAGAGCCATGCGCTGGCCGTCGGGCGTGGCGAGTCCGACGCCCCGGACGGCGCCGCCACGGACGCCTGCCGCGTCGTCGGCCGCGTCCACGTGGATGCTGCCGAGCACGATGCCGTGACCCGGTGCGTCCGCGGGCTGCAGCACCGCGACGGTGTCGCCCACGTCCGGCTGGCAGGCGAATCCCTTGTTTACCGAGGCCCCGAGAGCGAGCACGGGCAGCCAGTCGGAGTCCGTGCCGCCGAGTGCGTCGAAGCGGACGCGGACGCGTCCGGCCTTGTCGGGGTCGTCCACGTCCCGCACGACACCGGGCATGAGGCTGGGCCCCGCCGCGGCTGCGGTGGGTTCGACGACCGGCCGCGAGTCGACGAGGGTGACCCAGCCGGAGACGGCGTCGATGACGTGCTCGACGACGGTGAGCAGGTACGTGGTGTCGGACGGGTCCTCCGCGATCCTCAGGCCGAGCCCGGGTCGCCACTCGGAACGGCCCCGCAGCACCGCCCGTACCCACCGGGCGGCCGCCTGCTGGCGCTCGGCCTCGGACCTGGCCAGCGCGTCGGCTGAGTCCATATTCTCGAGGAGGGGAGCGACGACCGTACGGCCGCCTCCCTGCCCCCCGAGGGAGATCGGGCCGGTGGAGGAGCCGTCGACGGCGCGACGGGTCGCGGGGTCCCAGGAGACGGTACGGACGGGGCCGGCGGGTGCCGTCGTGTCCTCTCCCAGCACCGCCTCGATGAGGTCGTGACCCCAGGTGACCGTGCGGACCGGGTCGGGGCGTCCGTCGAGCAGCCGCAGGTCCGTACCGTCGACGCGCCACCACAGACCCGCGGCCGCGCAGCAGCGGTTGAGAAGGGTGAGGTCGGACTCGCCCGTCTGGAGCAGGACGCGACGGCGGGGGCCGTCGTCGGCCGCGTCGACGCCGAGGCCGGCGCGGGCCGAGAGGGTCCGGGCGAGACCGGCCACGGTGACGTCGGTGTACGTCGTCACGTCGGTGTGCGTACGGAGGGCGTGGGACGCGTCGAAGCCCCGGATCCGGAGCCGGGCCGTACGGTCGGGACCCAGCCGGCGCTCGGTGGCGACGACGGTGCCGGTGAACAGCCGTGCGGCGTCGGCGGTGAGGACGAGGGCGTCGCCGGGCTTGACCGAGCCGATGGGTGCCTCGGCGTCCACCTCGATCTCGCACGCGGCGGGCCGGCTCGTCTCGCACCGGACGCGTACGGGACCGAGTGTCGCGGCGGCGACCGCCGAGAGTTCCTTCCCCCCGAGGCGGACGATGAGGGTCGGCAGCGTGGGGACGAGGGGCTGGTCGAGGAGGCTGGTCATGGCTGTGCCGGGGCTTCCGGGATCGTGAGCGGGGTGCCGGGAGGAGCGAAGACGGAGTCGTACAGCCCGTTGGCGGCCGCGATGACGCGCCACAGCCAGGGGGCGCCGTAGTAGCGCGCCGCGATGGCGTCGAGCCGCTCGCCGCCGGCGGTCTGGCCGGAGTCGTCGCGGCCGGGGTCGACGGGGACGTGGACGTCGATGCTGGGCGAGGTGACCGCGGCGGCGACCTGGGCCGCCGGTGAGGGGGCCGATTCCGGGGCCTCGATGGGTGGGGGCGTCGGGTCGGGGATGCGCACCAGCCGCAGCGACAGCCAGGACCGCGTCGGGGCGCCCGTCGTGTCGAAGCGCTCCAGCCGCTCCGCGACGGCCGCGACCACGCACAGGACGTTCCACAGTCCCCAGCAGAACCGGACGGCATGGACTCCCCGGCCGGGCTCGGCGGGGTTCTCCGCCAGCTGCCAGAGGGGCCGCGTGAGGTCCCGCACGTCGGTGACGGTCCGGTGCGCGTCGGCCGACGAGGTCTCGATGTCGAAGAGGAGCTCCAGGTCCATCTCCGTACGTCCCCCGCCGATGTGCAGGAGCGGGTCGTCCGACGCCTGCGGGCCCGTGACGGGACCGGAGCCGGCGACCGGACGGCGCAGGCCCGCCGTGCGCCGGGTCACGAGGCGCTCGGGGTTGAGCTGGCAGCGGAGGCGTTCCCCCGTGTCGGCGACGATGAACGTGACGCTCTCCATGTCAGCTCCTGCGCTGCGCGATGGTCAGGGTGTCGGGACGGCCGTCGAGATCCCACAGCACGGCCGCGAGGCCCGGCCGCGGGGCGGTGCTCTTGTCGTCGAGCCCTTCCGTGGGTGGCAGCTGGGGCCAGGTGGGCGCGGAGGGCGAGGGCGGTGACGCAGGGCGGCGCGGCTCGGGGGCCGGCTGTGACAGCCACGTTCCCGGGAGCTCGCGCACGTGCGCGGAGAGCGGGCTGTACGAGCCGTGGCGGACGGGATCGGGACTCGACCAGAGCGGCGAGGACCCTGACTCGGGGTGGCGGTGAGGTGACGGCGACGCGTCGAGGAGCCGGGAGGTACGGCGTACGGGTGCCTCCGGCGCCCCGCCTTCAGGTTCCTCGCGGGGCCTCTCGACGGGGACGAGTCGCGGTGACCGGTCGGCGTCGGGCCGAACGGCCTCGGCCCGAAGGGGTCGTCCCGGTGCCGGCTCGGCGGGTACGGGGTCGTGGCTGACGAGCCCTCGACTCGTCGGCGTTGCCGGCCCGAGGGCGTCCTCCGCCACGTACGCCCTTGTCGCCCCACGGTCCACGGGCGCGTCGGGCTCGCTGGGCCGGTGCGTGGGGCTCACCGCGCGAGAAAGGACATCCGTCCCGCGGCTCGCGCCACGATCGGCGGGCTCCGCCGCCCGTGTCCGTGTCGCAGCGGGGGCCTTCCCCGCGCCACGCTGCCGCCGCTCCCGCCTGGGCCGTGCTGCACGGTCGGCCCAGCGGGAGCGCGCCAGCCACTCCGGGTCGGTCTCGGCGACAAGGTCCAGCCACGCCTGTGGTGGGCCGCTCTCCGGCTCGCGGCGAGCGGTGGCGAACCGCCTGTGCCGGACCGTACCGACGAGGGCACGGGCCAGCGAGCCCACGGCCCGGCCGAGCTGCCGGACCGCCTCGCCGATCGTCTCGTCGCCGGCCATGTCACTCAGCCCGGCCCAGGCTCTCGTACGCCAGCACGATCTCCTCGACCGCGACGGCACGTGCGGTGGCCCTCAGCTCCGGGCCGACCCACCGCTTCGGGAAGGCGCCGATGAGGTCCCACTGGAGCACCGGCGCGGTGCCGGCCGCGTCGAGCAGCACGATCGAGATGTTGCGGCGGTCGACACGGCCCTGGGCCGTGGCGAGGAACCAGGTCCACAGCTGCGTGGACTCGGTGAGCCCGTACCGCAGCGTGATGTCGTGGTACGTGGTGATCGTCGGCACCTGGTGGACGACGGCCGCCTGGCCGCCCTCCCGG
>JAJZQV010000087.1 GCA_021803025.1 Actinomycetes bacterium
GTGCGCGGCGGCGGACCTCGTCGAGGTCTGTGCCCACGGCCGTGACGTGCCCGACTTTACGGCCCGGCACGACGTCCTTCCCGTACAGCTGCACCTTCAGCCCCGGGTCCCGCGCGAGGACGTGCCGCAGCCCGTCGACGAGGTCCGTACGGTCGCCGCCCAGCACGTTGTGCATGACGCTCCACGGGGCCACCGCTCCCGGGTCGCCCAGGGGGAGGTCGAGCACCGCCCGCAGGTGGTTCTCGAACTGGCTGGTGAGCGAGCCGTCGATCGACCAGTGGCCGGTGTTGTGCGGACGCATGGCGAGCTCGTTGACGACGACGCTCCCGTCGGCGCGCTCCATGAGCTCGACGGCGAGAATGCCGGTGACCTCCAGGTCGCGGGCGATCTCGAGCGCGAGCCGCTGGCAGGCGGTCGCCTGCGCCTCCGTGAGGCCCGGGGCAGGGGTGGTCGTCTCGACACAGACCCCGTCCGCCTGGACGGACTCGCTCACCGGGTACGCGACGGCCTGCCCGGACGGGGACCGTACGACGAGCGCGGACAGCTCCCGAACGAAGGGGATGTACTCCTCGGCGAGGACCTGGACGCCCGCGGCGAGGCTCGCGAAGGGCTCGGTGGCGCCGGACGGATCGTCGACCTTCCACACGCCCTTGCCGTCGTACCCGCCGCGCGAGGTCTTCGCGATGATGGGCCAGCCGGTGCGGTCGGCGAACGCGACGAGCTCGTCCGGCGAGGCCGCGACGGCGAACGCCGGTACGGGCAGGCCGTGCGCCGCGAGACGGGTCCGCATGACGACCTTGTCCTGCGCGTGGACGAGCGCCTCCGGGCCGGGCCGTACGAGCACGCCACGCTCCTGGAGGGTGTGGAGCAGGTCGGTCGGTACGTGCTCGTGGTCGAACGTCACGACGTCGCAGCGCTCGGCGAAGGCCGTCACCGTGGCGGGGTCGGTGTAGTCGCCGACCGTCACGTCATGGACGACCTGAGCGGCGGACACGTCCGGCCCCTCGGCGAGCAGGGCGACCCTGATGCCCAGGCCGATGCCGGCGGCGTGCATCATGCGGGCGAGCTGCCCTCCGCCGATGATGCCGACGACTGGTGCTCCCACGACGGCGAGCCTAGCGGGACGCCTCATCAGTGCCGGAAGATCACCGTGCGCTGGACGACGAAGTTCACGGTCGTGGCCACGCCCTGCGCGACGACGAACCCGACCACCTGCGCGTACGTGTACCCCCAGCGTTGGTCGAGCCAGGGGAACAGCACGGCGAACAGCCCGACCTGTACGACGAAGGTCGACCCGTACAGCACAAGCACCCCGAGGAACGTCTTCGCCGAGCCTGCCGCTCCGAACGTCCAGCGCCGGTTGATGAGGTACGCCGTGGTCGTCCCGCAGACGAACGAGATCGCTTTCGCCGGCGTGTGGCCCAGACCGGCACGCATGAGCACCCAGAGGACGCCGAAGTCGACGACAGCCGACACGATGCCGGCGGCGACGAACCGTGCGAGCTGGTGGTGGAGCGCCAGCCGCTCGGTGGCCGGTTGGCTCACGTGTCTTCTCGCCGCGTCGCGTCCGCGTCCGTCATGAGCTCGCCGAGCTGCAGATGGACGTGCTCGACGTCGGGGATGTCGTGGAGGGTGAGTGGATCCTCGGCGGCGGTGGTGAGGGTCAGGGTCCCGCAGCCGAGCATGCGGTCGAGAAGCGACTTCTGGTACTCGACGTTGTTGATCCGGACCAGCGGCAGGTCGTGGCCGCTCTTGTTGAGGATGCCGCGTCGGGTGATGAGGCGCCGGTTCGTGACGGTGTACGTCGTCGTGTACCAGCGCAGGAACGGGATGATGCAGAGCCAGACCAGGAGGATGGCGGCGACGGCTGCGACGACCCAGCCGAGGACCGTCTTGCCCCCGGGCGGGACCGCGGGCAGTGCGACACCGATCACGACGCCTGCCGCCGCGCACAGGAGCACGAACGCGACAGCGGGCCAGATGAGAGCCTTCCAGTGCGTTCGCAGGTCGAGCACCACGTGCTCCCCGTCGCCCAGCAGCTTCTCCGAGAACGCCATGCGGAAAGGGTCCCACACCCGGGCGTTCCGGCGCGTGGAGCGTCGGCGAACATCCCCGGGCGTGCCGGTGTCGAGCGCTTCGGCGCCGTTGTGCCCCGGCTCATGGAGGCCGCTGGGCGTGCGTGGGTGCGGCACAGGACGTGGTTGCGGCCGTCCTCCGAATGTGTCGCCATTCGGACGGCTCCGGGCCCCGGCGTCCGCCAGTCCTCCGATGTTGTCGCCATGAGCGCTCCACGGGCGGGTTTGACGACAGTTTCGGAGGACCCCTTGAATCTCGCCCGGACCAGGTCCCGAATGGCGACGAGTTCGGAGGATGCGTGTCCCGCAGGCTCAGAGCGGACGCAGGTGGTGGACATCGCCGGCGGCGAAGGCGCGCTCGCCCTCCCTCGTCCGTACGACGATGCGGCCGTCAGCCGTGATCGACGCCGCCGTGCCGAGCACCGCCTCGCCGTCGGGCACCTCCACCCGCACGGTCCTGCCGAGCGTGACGCACATGGAGCTGTAGGCGTCCGCGAGCGCGGCCCAGCCGGACGACTGCCACGTCCGGTACACGTCGCCGAGCTCCGCCAGCACGGTCGACACGACCTGCGGCCTCGCCACGTCCACGCCCACGAGGCGCAGCGACGTCGCCGTGTCGACCGGGAGCTCGCTGCGTTGCTGGCCGACGTTGATGCCCATCCCGACGACGACCCCCGGGGTCGGTCCGGCCACGACCTCGGCCAGGATCCCGCACACCTTGCGTTCGCCGTCAGCCGGGAGCAGCACGTCGTTCGGCCACTTGAGCACCGCCTCGACTCCCAGCGCGCCCACCGCTCGTGCGACTCCGAGTCCTGTGAGCAGCGGCAGCAGCCCCCACTCCGCGACCGGCCGCGTCGGCCGCAGCAGGACCGACAGCGACACCGACGTACCCGGCGGGCTCGACCACGTCCGGGTGAGCCTCCCCCGCCCGGCGGTCTGCTCGCCCGCGAGGAGCGCCGTCCAAGCCGGGGCACCGGCACGGGCCCGCTCGGCCAGGTCGGCGTTCGTCGAGCCCGTGCTCTCGACGACCTCCACCGACCACGGACCCACAGCCGCCAGCTCGATACCGTCCAGAGCACCCATGAGCGCGACGCTAGCCGTACCGGCCGGCATCCGGACCACGGGCGCCCGCGCCGCCGTCGACGCCCCTCGGGCACGCTCACGGGTCGCTAGGGTGTGCGCTCATGGACATCGACATCCACACGACCGCCGGCAAAGCCGCCGACCTGGCCCGTCGGATCGAGGAAGCCATCCACTCCGCGCCCGCCGCGGCCGTCGAGAAGCAGCATGCGAAGGGCAAGATGACCGCGCGCGAGCGCGTACTCGCTCTCCTGGACGAAGGCACCTTCTCGGAGTTCGACCAGTTCGCGCGCCACCGCTCGACGAACTTCGGGCTCGAGGCGCGCCGGCCGTACGGGGACGGCGTCATCACCGGAACCGGAGCCATCCATGGCCGGCCCGTGTGCGTGTTCTCCCAGGACGTCATGATCTTCGGCGGGGCGCTGGGTGAGGTCTACGGGGAGAAGATCTGCAAGATCATCGACTTCGCGCTCAAGACCGGCGTGCCGATCATCGGCATCAACGAGGGCGGCGGCGCTCGCATCCAGGAGGGCGTGGTCTCGCTCGGCCTGTACGCGGAGATCTTCCGCCGTAACACGATCGCGAGCGGCGTGATCCCGCAGATCTCGCTCATCATGGGGCCTGCCGCGGGCGGGCACGTGTACAGCCCCGCGCTGACCGACTTCGTCGTCATGGTCGACCAGACCTCGCAGATGTTCATCACCGGCCCGGAGGTCATCAAGACCGTCACCGGTGAGGACGTCACGCTCGAGGAGCTCGGCGGGGGTCGTACCCACAACACGAAGTCGGGCAACGCCCACTACCTCGCCGCCGACGAGAACGACGCGATCGAGTACGTGCGGGAGCTCATCAGCTACCTCCCGCAGAACAACCTCGAGGACCCTCCGATCTACATCTCCGACGAGGTCGACCTCACGATCACCGACCACGACCGGCTCCTCGACACGCTCGTCCCCGACTCCGCGAACCAGCCGTACGACATGCACGAGGTCATCCGTACGGTCCTCGACGACGACGAGTTCCTCGAGGTGCAGCCGCTGTTCGCCCAGAACCTCATCTGCGGCTTCGGCCGGGTCGAGGGCCGCTCCATCGGCGTCATCGCGAACCAGCCGATGGTGTTCGCCGGGTGCCTCGACATCGACGCGTCCGAGAAGGCCGCGCGCTTCGTCCGTACATGCGACTGCTTCAACATCCCCGTCATGACGTTCGTCGACGTGCCGGGCTTCCTGCCGGGCACCGACCAGGAGTGGAAGGGCATCATCCGCCGGGGCGCGAAGCTGCTGTACGCGTACTCGGAGGCGACGGTGCCGCTGCTGACGATCATCACGCGCAAGGCGTACGGAGGTGCGTACGACGTCATGGGCAGCAAGCATCTCGGCGCCGACATCAACCTCGCCTGGCCGACCGCGCAGATCGCCGTCATGGGTGCGGAGGGGGCCGTGAACATCCTGTACCGGAAGGAGCTCGCGGCCGCGGACGACCCGGTGGCGAAGCGGGCGGAGCTGGTCCAGGAGTACAACGACACGCTCGCGAACCCGTTCATCGCCGCAGAACGCGGCTACATCGACCAGGTCATCCATCCGCACGAGACTCGTGCGTCGGTGATCCGGGCGTTGCGGCTGCTCCGTACCAAGCGCGAGTCCATGCCGCCCAAGAAGCACGGGAACATCCCGCTGTGAGCGCCGATTTCTCGGTCGTCGGCGGCAACCCGACCGACGACGAGCTGGCGGCGGTCCTGGCTGTGCTGGCCGGGGCGATGTCCGAGGCCAGCCGCGCGCGCGACCGTGGCGGGATGCCGCCGATGTCCTGGGCGTCGTACTGGCGTGTCGTCCGTGAGCCTGTGAGACTCGGGCGAGACGCGTGGCGGTCGACGTACCGCTGGTGACCGCCCTCCACTTCGCGTTGAGTCGGAAGGATGCACAGTGAGCACTCCAGCCGTCGAGGAGATCCTCGGCCAGCTCCCGGTCCCCCAGCTCGCTGCACAGCTCGGCGTCGACGACCACACGGTGAGGCAGGCGGCCGCCGCGGTCATCCCGTCGCTCATCGGCGGACTCGCGCACAACGCCGACCAGGGCCAGGAGCAGGCGATCAGCGAGGCGCTCGACCAGCACGGCTCGTCCGGACTGGTCAGGTCCGGCCAGGTCGACCTGGCCGGCGTGGACACCGAGGACGGCGCGAAGATCGTCCAGCACATCTTCGGCGACCAGTCGACCCAGCTCGGACACGCCCTCGGCCAGAGGGCCGGTGTCAACGGCAGCGTCGTCAACCGGCTGCTGCCGATCCTGGCGCCCATCGTGCTGGCCTACCTGTCGTCGAGGCTTCGCGGCCAGCAGCAGCCGGGCAGCGGCGGTGTTCTCGGCAGCATCCTCGCAGGGATCCTCTCGGGAGGCAGCCTGGGGAGCATCCTCGGCGGCGCCCAGGCACCGGCAGAGCCGAACCCCAGCCCCGCACAGGAGCCGTCGACGGGAGACTCGGCGCCGGCCCAGGAAGTCGGGAACGTCTTCAACCAGACGCCCGTGGGTGACGCCGGCTCGCTCTCCATCGAGGACACACCCTCCCCCGGGCAGGAGACCCAGCCGGACCAGCACGCCAACCCGCAGAGCAGCAGCAGCATCGTCGACGAGATCCTCGGCGGCCTGTTCGGGAGAAGGTGATGCGCCTGGTCCTCGCGTCCGCCTCGCCGGCCCGCCTCGAGACCTTGAGGCGAGCGGGAGTCCATCCCACGGTCGTCGTGTCGGACGTCGACGAGTCACTCGTCGAGGCCGACGACATTCGCGACCTCGTGAGCCAGCTCGCACGGCTCAAGGCGGAAGCGGTCGCGGCGGAGGTGCTGCCGGCCGATGACGTGGTGGTCGTCGGCTGCGACTCACTGCTCGAAGTCGACGGGACCGTGTACGGGAAGCCGGGGAGCCCCGAGAACGCGGCCGAGCTGTGGCAGCGCCTGTCGGAGGCGACGGGCCTGCTGGTCACGGGCCACCACGTGATCGTGTCTGCCCACGGGACCGTACAGAGCACCAACCGCACCGCCGAGACACTCGTGCACTTCGCGGACCTGAGCGACGCGGAGATCGAGGCGTACGCGTCGACGGGCGAGCCCGAGGCGGTCGCAGGAGGCTTCACGATCGACGGCTACGGAGGCCCGTTCATCACCGGCATCGAGGGCGACCCGCACAACGTCGTAGGCATCTCGCTGCCCCTGCTCCGGATGATGCTCGCCGACCTCGGCGTCACCTGGCACGACCTCTGGAACACCCCCAGCTGACCCCCGCCGGCGTCACCCCCACCTCAGGGGGCGGAGGCTGTCGGTTCACCATGTTAAGTAGGTCAGTTGGATGTTCACATGGCCGATTTGCCATGAGAACATCCGGTTCACCTACTTAACATGGTGAACCGACATCCATGGCGAACCCGGCACCACCGTGCGGGGAGCCGACGGAAGGGAGCGGGGGCTCCGTGGGGGCGGGCGGCGAGGATCCCTAGACTTCCCCGCGTGCCGAACACTTCGTACGACGTTCTCGCGCTGCGCGACCACTTCCCCTCACTCGCCTCGGGGATCGCGCACTTCGATGGGCCCGGGGGCACCCAGACGCCCCGCGAGGTCGCCGAGGCGATCGCCGCCACGCTCACGGGACCGCTGTCGAACCGCGGGACGGTCGGCTTCTCCGAGCGCCGCGCCGACGCCGCCGTCGCCGCGTTCCGCTCGGCCTACGCCGACCTCCTGGGCGTGCCGCCGAGCGGGATCGTGTACGGACGCAGCGCCACGGCGCTCACATACGACATGTCTCGGGCCATCGCCAAGACCTGGACCGCCGGCGACGAGGTCGTCGTGTCGCGGCTCGACCACGACGGCAACGTACGGCCGTGGGTGCAGGCGGCCGAAGCGGCGGGCGCCACCGTGCGGTGGCTCGACATCGACCCGCACAGCGGCGAGCTCGACCTCGCGACGATCGGCACGGCGATCACGCCCGCGACCAGGCTCGTCGCCATCACCGCCGCGTCGAACCTCCTCGGGACGATGCCCCCCGTACGTACCGTCGCCGACGCGGCGCACGCCGTCGGCGCGCTCGTCTACGTCGACGCGGTCCACTTCGCCGCCCACGAGCTCGTGGAGCCGGACGCCCTCGGCTCCGACTTCGTCGTCTGCAGCCCGTACAAGTTCCTCGGGCCGCACTGCGGTGTGCTCGCTGCCGACCCCGAGCTCCTCGCCCGGTTCTGGCCCGACAAGCTGCTCCCGTCGACCAACGACGTTCCCGAGCGGTACGAGCTGGGCACACTCCCGTACGAGACGCTCGCCGGCGCCACGGCCGCCGTCGACTTCCTCGCCGCCGTGGACCCAGGTGAGGCGCCGACCCGGCGCGACCAGCTGCGTCGCGCGTTCGCCGCCATCGACGTCCACGAGCGGTCGCTGCGGGAGCGCCTCGAGTCTGGCCTCGAGGCTCTCCCGGGAGTCGTCGTCCACTCCCGAGCCGCCCGCCGCACCCCCACGCTGCTCGTCAGCCTTCCTGGACGCCGTTGCCGCGACGCGTACGAGTTCCTCGTCTCGCGCGACGTCCTCGCGCCGGCCGGACAGTTCTACGCGTACGAGCCGTACCGGCGGCTGGGCATCGACGACGACGCCGGTCTCCGGCTCGGCCTCGCTCCGTACAGCACCGCCGACGAGGTCGACCGCGCGCTCGCCGCGCTCGGCGAGCTCCTCACCGGCCAGGACTGACATGGGGAGCATTGACATAGGCGTGTCCGAACGGCTCGAGGAGGCGTGGGACGACGTCCTCGGGAACCAGGACGGGCTCTTCTCCCTGGAGCTCCGCTCGGGGGACGTCCTCGCGTCGCGTGACGCCCACGCCTGTCACTACCCCGCGAGCACCGTCAAGCTGGCCGTGCTCATGGCGCTGCTGCGCGACCGTACCGCCCACGTCCCGGCAGCGCGCGGCTCCGTGGTCGTCCACGACCGGTTCCCCAGCGCCGTCGGCGGGACGTTCCGGCTGGCCCAGTCCGGCGACCAGGACGACGAGACCTGGGCGAGGCTCGGCACCGAGGTCGATCTCATGGAGCTCGCCGACAGGATGGTCACGGTGTCCAGCAACATCGCGACCGACCTCATCATCGAGCGGATCGGCTTCTCCTCCGTCCGTCGCTGCCTCACCGACCTGGGGCTCGCGTCGGAGCTCCGCGTCGACCGGCTCATCGGGGACGACACCGCCGAGGCGGCGGGCACGACGAACACCGTCACCGCCTCGGCCCTCGCCCGCCTCATGACGTCCATCGCCACCGGCACGGACGCCGACAGCGCGACGGCGCTCGGCCTCCTCGCCCGGCAGACGCATCGGGACATGATCCCGGCGGGGCTGCCGCAGGACGCGTGGAGCGCGAGCAAGGGCGGCTGGGTGCCCGGCGTGAAGCACGACGTCGCGCTCGTACGGCCGCCCGCCGCCCCCGAGTACGTGCTCGCGGTGTGCACGACCGCGGACCTGCCGCATGCCGAGGGGATGGAGCTGGTCGCTCGCCTGAGCGCCGTCACGTGGGAGGAATGGGTGGGATGGCACGCATCGTAGAGGTCTCGACCACGCGGCTGGCCCGTCGGCTGCACACGCCGTTCGTCACCGCCCTGCGGCGTACGACGGAGGTCGTGAGCGTCGCCGTGCGACTGACTGACGCCGCGGGCCGGACCGGCTTCGGCGAGGGCCCGCAGGTGTGGCGGGTCACCGGCGAGTCGCTGGAGAGCATCGAGGCGTGCGTCATGGGTCCGCTCGCCGAGGTGCTGCTCGGCTGGGACCCGGCGGACGAGCCGCAGTCTGCCGCGTCGGTCGCACTTGCCGGCGCGGTCGTCGGCAACGGCGGTGCGAGGGCGGCGTGCGAGACCGCGGTCCTGGACCTTCTCGCCCAGGGGGCCGGGGTCCCGCTCGCAGGCCTCGTCGGCGCCACGACGGCCTCGGTGAGGACGGACGTCACGCTCGCCGCGCAGGGCGGCTTCGGGGCGGGCGTCGACGCGTCACAGTTCGGCCAGGTCAAGGTCAAGGTGGGCCTCGACCCCGCCGACGTCGACCGTGTGGTGCGCATCGCCCGTGAGGCGCCCGGCGTCCCGGTGCGCATCGACGCGAACCAGGCGTGGGACCTCGAGACGGCGTCAGCCGCGATCGGGGCGCTGCTCGCCGGTGGGGTCGTGCTCGAGTTCGTCGAGCAGCCGCTGCCGGCGTGGGACCTTGCGGGCCACGCCGAGCTCCGCCGCCGCTGGGGCACGCCCATCGTGCTCGACGAGTCCGTGTTCTCGGTCCACGACCTGCGCCGGGCCGTCGACCTCCAGGCGGGCGACGTCGTGAACATCAAGCTCGCGAAGTGCGGCGGCATTCATGCGGGGCTGGACATCGCGCGGGAGGCGACCGGCGCGGGCCTCGGCCTCATGGTCGGCTCGATGATGGAGTCGGAGCTCGGCGTGTCGGCCGCCGCGGCGCTCGCCGCCACGGTCAGCCCCGACGCCGTCCACGACCTCGACGCAGCGTGGTGGTCGATCCCGATGGGCGACTCCGGCAGTCCGTACCGCCACGGCTGCTTCGTGCTCGACGCGTCGCCGGGCTCGACCCATGCGTCGTCCCGTGTCGTACCGGTCGATGCCCACTGGACGGTACGAGCCGTCGCACAGCGCTGACCGGCCGTCCCCCGGCTCGGCCTACGCCTTCACCCGGACCGTGAGCGCCCACAGCGAGGCATCGGACGTGAACGCCCCGTCGTAGTGCGCGTCGCTGAACAGCAGCGAGCCGCCCCCCGACGCGGTCACCGTCCAGCCGTACAAGGGAAGCGTGTCGTTGAGCGTCGCGAGCACCGACGCGGCTGCTCCCGGGTCGCCGACAGCCGTGATGACGTTGCCCTGGTCGACCCGACGGACGATCGTCACTCCCGTGGGGAGGAGAATCCGGTCGCCGGGACCGTTCTTCCAGCCGAGGGTCGCCATGGAGACGGTTCCCGAGGGTGCCGCCTTCACGGCCGCCGGCGTGCTGGGCGGCGTGGACATGCCTGAAGCCCCTGCGGAGCAGCCTGCGAGCACGAGGGCGAGGCAGGCCGCGACGGCCGCGAACCGGCCCCTGCTACCCCTGGGCAAGGTTCTCGAAGCGACTGTGCATGACCGCGACACCGGCGGTCTCGGCCGGCTCGCCGCGACGGACGCTGAACGAATGGGCCCGACGGACCTGCTCGACGCCCCGGACCCGCCCCACAGCGGCCACGCCCCCGTTGATGGCGAAGACACCGGGCCGCAGCGGCATGCGCGGGATCACGACGTCGACGGAGCCCCGCCCGGGAACGAGGTTCGGGAACGAGAAGTCGCCGTCGGTCGACGTGTGGCCCCAGACGACGAACCCGGTCTCGTGCTCGATCTCGAACCCGAAGACGGGCTTCTCAAGGGGCTTGTGGCACGTGAAGTGCATCCGGATCGTCACGTCGTCGCCCGTCCGTACGTGGTCGACCTCCTGGCCGTTCGTCCGCACCTCGAAGCGGTCGATCGTCACCTCGCCGCTGCCGACGTGGCCCTTGACGTGCTCCGCGGCGGCGTCCTCGGGGGAGATCGTGTCGTGCGCCTGGTCGGCGTACTCGTCGATGACGTCCTGCGCACGGCCGACGCCCATGAGCTGGCC
Source organism: Actinomycetes bacterium (assembly GCA_021803025.1). Taxonomy (GTDB): domain Bacteria; phylum Actinomycetota; class Actinomycetes; order Propionibacteriales; family Propionibacteriaceae; genus Fen-668. The sequence goes on from JAJZQV010000087.1 coordinate 10,781, forward strand.
CTTGCGGAGCCATGCGGCCTCGTCGCAGAACGTGCGCATCTGGTCGATCGCGTGGGAGACGACGACGACCGTACGCCCCTCGCGCCGTAGGTCGGCGAACTTCTGGGTGCACTTCTCCTGGAACGCCATGTCGCCGACCGCGAGCACCTCGTCGACGAGGAGCACGTCCGGCTCGACGTGGATGGAGACGGCGAAGCCCAGCCGCACGTACATGCCGGACGAGTAGTTCTTCACCGGCTGGTCGATGAACTCCCCCACCCCCGAGAAGTCCACGATCGAGTCGAACTTGCGGTCGATCTCGGCCTTGCTCATGCCGAGGATCGCGCCGTTGAGGTAGACGTTGTCGCGGCCCGACAGCTCGGGGTGGAAGCCCGAGCCAACCTCGAGCATCGCGGCCATCCGGCCCACGTGCGTGATGGAGCCCTTGTTGGGCTGCAGGATCCTCGCCATGCACTTGAGCAGCGTCGACTTGCCGGACCCGTTGTTGCCGAGCAGCCCGAACGTCTTGCCCTGGTGGATCTCGAGGTCGACGTCGCGCAGGGCCCAGAACTCGTCGTAGCGCGCACGACCGCCCTTGATGACGGTCGCCTTGAGCGACCTCTGGCGGTCGCGGTAGATGCGGAACGACTTGGAGACGTCGTTGACGACGATCGCGGCCGACGTCACAGCTCCTCCACGATCCGTGCGGAGAACTTCCGGAAGACCAAGGCGCCGATGCCGAGGGCGACGATGGCCCAGGCAAGCATGATGAGCCAGCGCTGGAGGGGAGGAACCGCGAAGTCGTACAGGACGTTCCGGTAGGCCTCGACGAACTGGAACCCGGGGTTGAGCTGGAAGATCGCGACGAACGGGAAGTGGAACTTGTCTTGGGCCTGCTGCACGTACGAGAGCGGCAGGACGATCCCCGACGCGTACAGCCACAGCTGCAGGAAGATGCCCCAGATGTGCTGGATGTCGCCGAAGTAGACCATGCCGATGGAGAGCAGGAGCGAGAGCCCCAGCACGAAGGCGACGTTGAGCAGCAGCACCGGGACGAGGACGGGCAGCCTCAGCAGGACGCGGGGACTGCCACCGGCCAGGCCCATGAACAGGGTGAGCGCCGCCAGCTCGGTCACGAACGTGCTGGCAAGAGCGAAGATGCTCGACGTCGGCAGGACGAACCGGGGGAAGTAGACCTTCGTCAGGAGGCCGGCGTTGTCGGTGAGGGCGCCGCGTCCGATCGAGGTGCCGGTGGCGAGGAAGCCCCAGGGGATGATGCCGCAGGCGACCCAGAGTGCGAAGCTCTTGAGGCCCGAGTTGGTGCCGACGGGCGGCTCGGCCCGGACCAGGATGCCGAAGACCAGCGAGTAGACCGCGATGTTGGCGAGCGGGTTGAGCAGTGACCACAGCCGGCCGAGGACTGACTTCTTGTACTGGCCCTTGACCTCTCGGAGCGTGAGGTTGGCCAGGAGGTTCAGCGTGGGGTTCTTGACCAGCGCGTCGCGCCAAGGCACGGCACCCTCCGACGCCATCTACTACCTCCTGGTTTGCGAAGCAGACGGAGTCTAGCAAGGCGCATTGTCAGCACCGCGCCGGACGAAGGGCCCACGAACGGCCGACCTCGCGGGTGGGGGATGTGCCGGCGGCCATCATCGACGCATCGTGCATCGCGAGCGCGCCGGTGCAGGATAGCCTCGTGTCGATGGACGAGATGGAGGCGGTCAGCCGGGGCGCTGTCGACGAGAGGGCGGTCCAGCCGCGCCGCTCGCGGATCCCTGCCGTTGTGAGAGCGCTGAGGCCGAAGCAATGGGTGAAGAACGTCCTCGTCTTCGCCGCGCCACTCGCGTCCGGCCGGCTCCTGGAGTGGCCCATCCTGCGCGCCACGCTGCTCTCGATGCTGGCGTTCACCCTCGTCAGCGCGTTCGTGTACCTCGTCAACGACACACGTGACCTCGCCGAGGACCGGCAGCACCCGACGAAGCGCTTCCGCCCCATCGCAGCCGGCGAGGTCTCCGTACCCGTCGCGCTCGTCCTCGCGGTGGCCTGCCTGGCGGCGGGCCTCGCGGTCGGCTTCCTCACGTCGCCCATGCTCGGCGTCGTGCTCGCCGTGTACGCAGCGCTGCAGCTCACGTACTCGGTCTGGTTCAAGCACCGGCCGGTGGTCGACCTCGCCCTCGTCGCGCTCGGCTTCCTGCTCCGAGCGCTCGCCGGCGGTGTCGCGAGCGCCATCCCGCTGAGCCAGTGGTTCCTCCTCGTGGCCTCGTTCGGCTCACTGTTCATGGTGGCGGGGAAGCGGTACTCGGAGCTCGTCCAGCTCGGGTCGGACGCCGGGACGAGGCCGTCCCTGTCCTCGTACTCGCCGGACTACCTCCGCTTCATCTGGGTGGCCTCCGCCACGCTGGTCATCACGTTCTACAGCCTGTGGGCGTTCGACCAGCGCGGGCAGGGACTGTGGACCGCCCCGTGGCCGGCCATCTCCATCGCACCGTTCACGCTGGCGATCCTCAGCTACGCCCGTGACATCGACCGGGGCGATGCGGGAGAGCCGGAGAACGTCGTGCTCCACGACCCGATGCTCCTGGCGCTCGGCGCGGTGTGGCTCGCGTCCGTCAGCCTGGCCGTCGTCATCGGGCCCGCCTGAGCCCGTCGGATGGCGCGGTCAGGGCGCCGCTAAGGTGGGCTCGCATGCAGCCCGGCAGCTCCCGTCGCGACCTGTCGCTGCTTCCCAAGGCACACCTTCACCTCCACTTCACGGGCTCGTTGGACATCCCCACGCTGCGGGAGCTGGCCGTGCTCGCCGACATCCCCCTCCCCGAGCACCTCGTCGACGCCGAGGCACTGTCCGTGCCGGCGACGACGCGGGGCTGGCACAGGTTCCAGCGCTCGTACGACACGGCACGGCTCGTCGTCGTGAGCGAGGAGGCCATGCGGCGGGTCGTCAGGGCTGCGGTGGCCAACGACGCACGGGACGGGTCCCGTCGGCTCGAGCTCCAGATCGACCCGAGCTCGTACGCGCCACACGTCGGCGGCCTCGTCGACGCGCTCGAGATCGTCATGGACGAGGCGCGTCTTGCGAGCAGCACGTACGGACTGAGCGTCGGCATCATCGTCGCGGCCTCCCGGCTCCGGCACCCCCTGGAGGCCGAGACGCTGGCACGCCTCGCGGTCCGGCACGCCGGCGACGGGTCCGGCCAGGTCGTCGCGTTCGGGCTGTCGAACGACGAGCAGGCGGGCGTCACCGAGGAGTGGTCGCACGCGTTCGGCATCGCACGCCGAGCCGGCCTCCCGGGTGTGCCGCACGGGGGCGAGCTCTCGGGTCCGGAGCACGTCCGGCGGATCGTCGACGCCCTGTCCCCCACGCGGCTCGGGCACGGCGTGCGGACCAGCGAGGACCCCGCCCTGCTCGACGAGCTCGTCCGGCGCGGCATCGCGTTCGAGGTGTGCCCGACGTCGAACGTGCACCTGGGCGTGTACGAGACGGCCGCCGACGTGCCGCTCAGGACCCTCGTCGACGCCGGCGCTACGGTGGCGCTCGGTGCGGACGACCCGCTGCTCTTCTTCTCCAGGCTCACCGACCAGTACGAGATGGCCCGCGACGTCCA
>JAJZQV010000187.1 GCA_021803025.1 Actinomycetes bacterium
TACGGACGCGGTGATGGTCGTCGTGTGGAGCCTGCGCATCTCGTCGAGCGTGCCGACCTCCACGATCCGGCCTGCTCGGATGATGCTGATCCGGTCGGACAGCTTCTCGACCTCCGAGAGGATGTGGCTCGACAGGAGGATCGTCGCTCCTCCCTGGACGAGGCCGCGCGCGACCTCGGCGAAGGAGGCCTCCATCAACGGGTCCAGGCCCGCGGTGGGCTCGTCGAGCAGGAACACCTCGGCGCGCGACGAGAGGGCGGCGACGAGGGCCACCTTCTGCCGGTTCCCCTTGGAGTAGCTGCGGCACCGCTTCGTCGGGTCGAGGTCGAACCGCTCGAGCAGCTCGGCGCGTCGCGCCATGTCGAGGTCTCCCCGGAGCCTCCCGAGGAGGTCGATGACCTCCCCGCCCGTGAGGTTGGGCCACAGCGTGACGTCGCCCGGGACGTACGAGATCCGGCGGTGGATGGACTCGATGTCGGTCCAGGAGTCCGCCCCGAACATCCTCGCGGTACCCGCATCCGCCTTGAGCAGGCCCAACAGCACACGGATCGTCGTGGTCTTGCCGGCCCCGTTGGGCCCGAGGAAGCCATGCACCTCGCCCTGCTCGACGCTCAGGTCCACGCCGTCGAGAGCGCGGGTGCGACCGAAGGACTTCGTGAGGTTGCGGGTCTCGATGACAGTGGTCACGGCTTCGCACGATACGCCGGACAGAGGGTGCCGGAGCCGGTGGGGGTCGACTGGCCGTGAACGGCCCTCGGAAACCGTGAACGCGAGGCGAAGTGCGCGGACGGGACGTGCCCGGGGCGGCATCTGTATACGCTGACCGGGTGGCCCGTTCGCTGAGGATCGCCGAGTTCACCGACAACTACGGTCCGGGTCGGAGCGGGATCCTCTACGCGGTGCAGCAGATCGAGGGCGCGCTCCTGGCGGCGGGTCACGAGGTCATCGTCGTCGCCCCGAGGTCGAGCGGGCCCAACCCGTACGCACAGGACCCGCGGCGGACCGAGGTCAGGCTGCCGAGCGTACGGGTCCCCGGCGTACCGGCTCGCGTGGCGTCCGGCGCCTACGCGGAGCCCCTCGTCGCCAAGGTGGGCGACCTCCGACCGGACGTCATCCACGTCCACGGCCTCGGGCTCGTCGGCCTCATGGGCGTGGCGCTGGCGCGCCGCACGGGCATCCCGCTGGTCGTCACCTGGCACACCGACTGGGACGCGTACGCCGAGCACTACGCGCTGCTCACGCCGGTCCTGGCCGCCGCGTACCACGCCTGGCGCGTCCGGGCGGGGAGCGGTGCGCTCGACCAGAGCAGGGCGCGGGCCAGCGCCCGGGCGTTCCGGCAGGCCGGGCGCCAGCGGATGGCCGCGGACCTGCTCGGGGCGTGTACGGCCATGCTGACCGCCGCCACCGTCGTCACGACACCGTCGCCGAAGACCGCCAAGCGCGTGCTTGCGGCGGCGCCCGAGATCGACGTCCGGATCATCCCCAACGGGGTCGACCCGCTCCCGCTGACCGGTCCGCAGGTGCCGCGGAGCCCGGGCGTGCGCTTCACGTACGTCGGGCGGATCGCGCCCGAGAAGGGGATCGGGCTCCTCCTCGACGCGTACCGCATCGTCCGCAAGACGGTCCCGGGCACGGAGCTCATGATCGTCGGCGACTGGAAGAAGGTGCCGACGCTGCGAGCCCGTCTGCTGCGGGCCAAGCGGCACCCGGAGATCCGGCTCGTGGGCGAGGTCGACCGGAGCAACCTCGGTCCGTACTACGCGGCGAGCGACGTGTTCGTGTTCCCGTCGCTCACCGACACGCAAGCCCTCGTGCTGCACGAGGCCGCACACGCGGGCCTGCCGCTCATCGTGTGCGACAGGGAGCTCGGCCTCGTGCTGCACGACAAGGTCAACGGCGAGTTCTGCGATCCCACGCCCGACGCGCTTGCCGGTGCGATGCTCCGGCTCATGGACCGTGTCCGTGACCCCGTCGCCCGCGCGAGGGCGTCTCAGGTCAGCCGCGAGCTCGCGGCGCGCTACACGAAGGCCGGGCAGGACCAGGCGATCCTCGACCTGTACGCGGAGGTGGCCGACGAGGGCCTTCACGCTCCGGCCGCCGGTCCCCGCGTCCCGGGGCGGCTCGCCCAGGCCTGGTCGCGGGTCTCAGCGATCGCCCGCTACGACGCGGCCGCCCACAGGTTCACCCCCGAGCGCCCGCAGGTCCTCTCGCGCACGCTGATCCGCGCTCTCGGCAACGCGTACAGGTCCTCCCGCCGGCGCTCCTAGCTGATCTAGTCCGGACGTGACTCCGGCCACCTCCCCGGACATCTTCACAACCCTGCCGCGACTTCACAACCCCTGTACGGGTTGTGAAGTCGCACACGGGTTGTGAGGACGAGGGGGAAGGTTGCGAGGACGAGGGGGGCGAGCGCCGGGTTCAGGCGAACCGGCTGTCCAGGTCGTACGTGACCTTCCCCCGCAGGAGGGTGGCGACGACCCGGTTCGAGAGCTCGACACCCTCGTACGGCGTGTTCTCGGCGAGGCTCGCGAGGTCGCGCCCGTACGTGCGCCACGTGCGGTGCGGGTCGACGAGGCACAGGTTCGCCGGCGCGCCGACCTCGATCGGCAGCCCGTGG
>JAJZQV010000188.1 GCA_021803025.1 Actinomycetes bacterium
TGAAGAGCTTCGTGACCGCCTCGGGCACGAAGGTCACCCCACCGGCGATCAGCGCCGCGATGCTCAGCCCCAGCTCCCAGCCCGGCTGACCAGCCCGACCCGCGACGAACCCTGCAAGCAGCAACACCCCTGCCAGGACGCCCAGCTGGAACTCCCTGACCTGCCACAGGTGATCGACATCACCATCGTCGTCGTCATCGTCGTCCTCGCTGGGGGCGTCGACGTCGACCGGGACCTCCGGATCCAGCTCATCTCCACGCGTCATCGGTGTACTCCTCACAGTTCGCTCTTCTCGCTCAGATGGGATCTCATGTCCGCAGGCTCGGGATTCCCCACGGTGCCGATGCCGTAGTTGGGACACAGCGCAACCTTGTTCCCGGTCGTGGCAAGGAGCCGTTCCGCCGCGGCCAGAACGCCCAGCAGCTCGGGGCTGGCGACCAGCGAGAACACCGACGCCCGCCCGTCCGGACGCGACGACACCAAACCGCACTCCCGCAAGCACCCCAGGTGCGCGCTCACCGTCGACTGCGCCAACCCCAGATGATCCGTCAGGTCCCGCACCCGATGCTCACCAACCGTCAAGTGCTGCAAGATCGCCAACCGAGACGGATCCGACAACCCATGGAACAACGCAGCAGCGACCTTGAGGCCCCCCTCAACATCCACAGACCCAACCATGCCTTGGTTGACCGATATCAGTGACATATGACGATGTTATCGGGCCGGACCCGAGCCGTCAACAGCTCACCCAATCGGGGTGACGATCGTCTCATGCGGGTCGCGCTCGGGAGGCCACAGCGATCACGCAGTGAATGACTTCCACAGCATCCGCCCACGCCAATAGAGGCGGCCGCCGATCGCCGAGCCCAGAAGACCTCAATGGACACATCGGAGGCTGCCGCCACAGAAGAGATTCAGACGCACGCAACTAGATCAGGATTCTCCTCAACTCGTAATCTCGTCTACGGGGGACCTTCGCCGGGACCAAGACGCAGTTGCGGTGGCCATTCGAGCGGTCCTTCGATTTGCGGTTCTGGAGAGCCTTTGGTTCGCGGCCTACCGCGGCACCAACTACATCACCCACAACTCAGGCCGTGCCGGGATCCAGGCGTTCATCCGCACCGGAGCCGAGCTTGCGGACAGATGAAGGGCAAGATTGGGGTCGGGACGCCCATAGTCTTCGCTGCGATCGGCGTGGTGCCGCTGGGTGAAGTGGCCGAGGCCGCCAATTCTGGCGTTCCTGTTCGAGATCAGCGAGGGTCTGGAGGAGTATTCTTTGGCCGGGACCGGACCGCCGAGAAGCTGGCCTCACGCCGCCTGCAGACCGGGCTCGGTCGGCGAGATGGGACGCCGCCTGCAGGTGTTCGTCGTGGCGGGCCTGGGGCTGGCTGGGTTGGTGCTCGCGTCGGGGGCTTGTTACGCCCCTATCTGGTCTTGGGTTCGCGGTAGGCCAGCAGGCGGAGGGCATTGGCCACGACGAGTAGGGTAGATCCCTCGTGGATGAGGACGGCAAGTCCGATTCCCGCGATTCCGGTGATGGTGGCCGGGATAAGGAAGACGACGACGCCCAGGCTTGCCCAGAGGTTCTGCCGGATGATGCGGCTGGCCCTTCGGCTGAGGTTCACGGCGAACGGGAGCCGCTCTAGGTCATCGCCCATGAGCGCGACGTCGGCGGTTTCCATAGCCACATCCGAACCGGCGGCGCCCATCGCGATTCCGACGGTGGCGTTGGCCATGGCGGGTGCGTCGTTGACGCCGTCGCCTACCATCGCAACCTTGCCTTCGCTGGTGCGCAGCTCGATCACGGCCTTGACCTTGTCTTCGGGCAGCAGGTCTCCGCGGGCTTCGTTGATCCCGAGCTCCGCAGCAACCGCATTCGCAACGGTCTGGTTGTCTCCGGACAGCATGATCGTTCGACGGATGCCGGCCCGGCGCAGTTGAGCGACGACGAGTGCCGCGGAGGTGCGAGGGGTGTCCATGACGCCGAGGACGCCCAGGTATCTGGTTCCGCGGCGCACGACCATGGTGGTCCGCCCTGACGCTTCGAGCCTGCTGGCGGTGGCGGTGATCTCCCCGGTCAGCGGCGCGCCGTCGACCTCGCTGAAGAGTCCCTGCTTGCCGATGTGAATCTGTTCGCCGTCGATCATGGCCCTCACCCCGCGGCCGGTGATGCTTGTGACCGCGCCGGCCTTGAGCAAGGTCGTCCCGGCGAGACGGGCGCGCGCCGCTGTGACGATGGCGGCGGCCAGGGGGTGATCGCTTTGTGATTCGACGGCGAGGGCGACGCTGAGCAGTTCGGATTCCTGGATCCCGGCGGCCGGTGCAACGTCGGTCAGTTCCGGCCTGCCCAAGGTGAGTGTGCCGGTCTTGTCGAACGCGATGGCGCGCAGAGTGCCAAGGTTCTCCAGCGGGCCGCCGCCCTTGATCAGCAGCCCGCCGCGTGCGGCGCGCGCCAAACCGCTCAGGACCGCGCTCGGCGTGGAGATCGCCAGGGCGCACGGGCTGGCGGCGACGAGCACGGCCAGGGCACGGTACAGGGTGGCGGAGAACGGCTCGTCGATGACCAAGCCGGCGAACAGCAGCACGACGACAAGGATCA
>JAJZQV010000088.1 GCA_021803025.1 Actinomycetes bacterium
GGCCGCTCACGTCGTGGACGACCGCCGAGAAGGCGATGACCTCCCGCGCGTCCGACGGCACGCGGACGAAGACCATCGTCGAGCCGACACGGATGGAGTAGTCGCCCTCGGAGTCGTGGAACGGCTCGGAGCCGTAGATGCGCAGGAGCTCGGCGCCCACGAGCCGGTCGAGCTCGGCCGCGTCGGCGGGCATGACGGCGTGGGTGTCCTCCTCCTCCAGCGAGGACGAGGAGGAGGACGAGGGAGGGTACGGGGGCTCGCATGGGCCTGGCGGCTGCAGGAGGTCGGCGAGCTGGTCGGCGGTGAGGAAGACGGGGTGCAGCACGCCGTACACGTCGCGCATGGTGGCGACGGAAAGGCTCGCGAGCTCGTCGGTCCGCTCCTGGGGCCACTCGCTCGTGAAGTTCTCGCTGAACTCGGTGCTGGGCGAGGACCAGCCCAGCTGCTCCATCTGGGCGAGCTGCCCAGGGGCCAGCTGGTAGTCGTCGGCGAGGGCGGCGTTTGACGAGGCCTGGGCGACGAGGCGTCCCAGCGCCGGACAGTCGTACGCGATGAACGGCGAGCCGTCCTCGTCCGGCGCGAGGACGCCGAGCCTGAGCTCCGCTCCGGAGTCCATCATCGACAGCACCTCGGACAGCCGGCCGGAGAAGGCGTCCCACGCCTCGTCCGTGCTGCGGTCGATGTCGAAGTCGTCGATGTCCACTGGTTCCTCCGCCAGGCAACCTACAACAGTGCGGCGAGGAGGAGAATGACGGCCGCTGACACCGCGGTGGTGCGGAAGATGGTGTCGCGGGCGAAGATCTCCCGGACCCCGTAGCGCATGCCGAAGACGTAGATGTTCTGCGCCGGCGGCAGCGCCGCGATGACCGTGACCGCGCGGACGCTGTGCTCGGGAAGGTGCAGCGCGTACCGGGAGAGCAGGAACGCGGTCAGCGGCTGGATGACGACCTTGATGAGCGTGATGACGTACGACTCCACGCTCTCCGCTCCGCGCTTCGGCCGCGGGTCGAGACGCAGCGAGATGCCGAACGCGAGCAGCATCGTCGGGACGGCCACGCCCCCGAGCATGGCGAGCGGCGTCTCGACGAGGCCGGGAAGCGGGATGCGGGCGAGGTTCAGCGCCAGCCCGGCGAGGCAGCCGACGGTGAGCGGGTTGCGGATCGGCAGCGTGAGGAGGCGTACGACCGGTACGGAGCCGCCGTTCTCCCTCACCCGGCAGTAGTCGAGGTGCGCGAGCGCCAGCGGCTGGAGGACCACCAGCTGGACGAGGAGAACCGGCGCGATCCACGTGGGGTCGCCGAGTGCGTACGCCGCGACGGGTAGCCCCAGGTTGCCCGCGTTCGTGTAGCAGGCGAGGAGGGCTCCCATCGTGCGCTCGCCGGGGGCCGGGCGGAAGAGCAGCCACGCGAGAACCAGGTACAGCAGGCCCGCCACCACGATGGCCCCGGCGTTGGCGATGAAGCTGCGCGCGAACACGCGCGACAGGTCCGCCTTCTCGATCACCGTGAGCATGAGCGCCGGGGAGGCGACGAGGAGAGCCAGCTTCGACATCATCTGCTGGTGCTGGGTCGTGAGGACCCCGAAGTGGGCGCAGGCGACCCCGACGAGGATGAGGATGCCGATCGTCGCATAACCGGTCAGCGCCTGCACCCGGTCAGGCTACGGCAACCCCTTTCCTTCCGTGGGCATATGTCCAGTGGTTGCCACGGGGACAAGGCTTTTCGTCAGGGCAGCGCCGCGAGCACATTAGCGCTGGACGCGAGCGTTGCCCTGCCAGATCGACCAGACCTGGTCCTCGTCGGCGGGCGCGCCGTAGTCGGTGAGGGAGGCTGCGGCGAGCGCGCCGGTAGCCCAGCCGAACTGCATGCACTGCTCGGCCGGCCAGCCCTTGAGGATGCCGTACAGCATCCCCCCGACCGAGCCGTCGCCGCCGCCGATCCGGTCGAGGACGCCGATGGAGCGAGAGTCCGCGACGTGGAAGTCGCCGTCGCCGTACACGACCATGCCCCAGAGGTGCTCGTTGGCGTTGACGACCTCACGCAGGGTCGTCGCGATGAACTGGGCCTTGGGGAAGCGGGTACGGATCCGGCCGATCATCTCCTTGAACGAGGTGACCTGGTCGGTGAGGTCGGCGCCGCCTGCCTCCGGGCCCTCGATGCCTAGGCAGAGCTGGAAGTCCTCCTCGTTGCCGATGAGGATGTCGCACTCCTCCGCGATCTCGGTGAACGCCTCCCGGAGCTCCGCCTCGCGGCCCTTCCAGAATGACGCGCGGTAGTTCATGTCCATCGAGATGGCCGTGCCGTGCTTCATAGCCGCCCGGGCGAGGGCGAGGCAGAAGTCCTTCGTCTTCGGCGACAGGGCGGCGACCAGACCCGACATGTGCAGGATCTTCACCCCCTCGGTGCCGAACAGGTGGTCGAGGTCGAACGCGTCGACGTCGAGGTCCAGGCCGACCTCGCCCGCACGGTCGTTCCACACGCGGGGACCGCGGCTGCCGAAGCCGGAGTCGGCGATGTTGAACTGGTGCCGGTAGCCCCACGGGCCCCCCTGCGGGAGGTCGGGACCCCGGTAGGACATGTTGCGCGCCCGGAGGTCGGCCTTGATGAAGGCGGAGATCGGGCTCCCCGCGACGAAGCTGGTGAGCGCCAGCGTGGGCAGCCCGAGGTAGCTCGTGACGCTCGCGACGTTCGTCTCGGCGGAGGTGGCCTGCATCGTGTACCGGCTCGAGACGTGTACGGGCTGGCCGTTCTCCGGGGTGATCCGGACGCCCATCGACGTCGGGACGACGAGCGACCAGGTGGCGTCCTCACGAAGCTGCATCGGCTCTTCCTTCTTCAGGCGTGCATGCTCAGCGCACGCGTGGCTGCTCCTTGCATCCTGCTCCTCCGGCTGGGGCCCGTACCGGCTGTTTCCGTGACTTGTCCCTTCTCATGCCGCCGGGGCATGGGCGGCAACGACTTGTTAGCGTGACCCCACCAGCAGGAGGAGAGCCTCATGACCGTCCGAGACGACCTGCGCACAGCCGTGGAGCGGCTGCGCGCCACGGTGGAGCCGGCCGCACGTGCTCTCCATGCCGACCCGGAGACGGCCGACGAGGAGCTCCGCGCCGTCGAACGGCTCGTCGGGGTCCTCGCATTCCACGGCTTCGAGGTCGACCGGACGCTGGGCGACCCGACGGCGTTCGTGGCGCGTACGGGCACCGGCCGTACGACGGTGGCCGTCTGCCTCGAGTACGACGCCCTGCCGGGTATCGGCCATGGCTGCGGCCACAACCTCATCGCAGGCGCCGGCCTCCTGACGGCCCTCGCGCTCGCCGAGCACGCCGAGTGGCTCGACCTCACGGTGCTGGCGGTGGGCTGCCCGGCCGAGGAGCGCGGGGGCGGCAAGATCCCCCTCATCGAGGAGGGCGTCTTCGCCGACGTCGACCTCGCGATCATGGTCCACCCCGTCCCTGACGGGATCCGCCTCGACCCACGAGGGACGTCGAGCCAGGCGATCGGGCAGTTCCTCGCGACCTACACGGGGCGGGCCGCGCACGCGGCCGCCGCACCCCACCTCGGCCGCAACACGACCGACGCAGTCGTCGTCGCCGAGGTCGCCCTCGCGCTCCTGCGCCAGCAGGTGCCCGCGGACCACCGCCTCAGCGCGAACGTCGTACGGTCGGGCTCCGTGCCCAACGTCATCCCCGACCACGCGACGATCGAGCTCGAGTGCCGCGCCTGGACGACCGGGGAGTACGAGGCGCTGCGCGGACGGGTCGCACGCTGCCTCGAAGCGGGCGCGCTGGCCACGGACTGCGAGCTGGCCGTCGAGCCCGTGGGCCGCCCGTACGAGCCGCTGCGGCAGGACGACGTGCTGGGTGCGCTGTGGTGCGAGGCGCTCGCCGAGCTGGGCCTGGACCCGGGTGCCGGGGTGCCCTTGGCCGGCGGCTCGACCGACATGGGCAACGTCTCCCAGGTGGTCCCCGCCCTCCACCCATGGGTGCGGCTGCCCGGCGTGACGGCGTCGCTGCACTCCCCGGGGTTCGCCGAGGCAGCGGGCACGGACGCCGCGTACGACGTCATGACGACCGCTGCGACGGCGATGGCCTGGACGGTGGCGGCTGCCGCCGCTGACCCCGATATGGTGTCGCGGCTCCGGCTCCAGCGCCAGGAGCTCAGCCGCTGAGCGTCACCGCAGCTCGTCCGGGAGGTACGGCTCGTCCTCCTCGAGATCCTCGTCGACGTGACCCGCCTCGTCTATGCTCCCGGCCACGAGCGTGGCGACGAGCGTCGCGGCGCAGATGGCGACCACCGCCAGCCACGCCACGTACCTCGATGTCGGCAACGTGGCCACGGCGGTCACGGCACTGGCCGCAGCTCCGGTGACGAGCACGTACACCCCTGTCCGCGTGGCGAGGAAACGGAGCGCGGAGAGCCGTACGACCGCGTGGCCCGGCCCGGTGGCGAGGGCCGCCAGCAGGTGGACGAGCCCGACGAGCATGGCGACGGGCACCGTGGCCCACAGCGTGCCGTGCCACGCGAAAAGCCACCACAGCGAGCAGGTGGCGAGGAACAGGATCGACGCGACCGACTCGGGCCAGATCAGGACGCCGGCGAGCAGGACGCCCGTGAAGACGGGCGCGGCGCCGGCGAGCAGGACGCCGGTGGCGCTCGCGCAGACGGCGATGAGGGCCGTACCGGCAAGGGCGACGACGAGCCTGGTCAGCCACTGGTGGAGGCTGACCGTGCGCAGGCGGTCGATGAGACCCGCGACGAGCTCGTCCATCAGCTCCTCCTCGCCATCCGCGGCGCCCGGCGGGAGCGCTCCATGGTCGCGAGGACCCCGGCCAGGGACGAGGTCCCCCGCCACGCGACGACGGGGACGCCTGCATGACGCAGGCGGGCGAACATCTCCTCCCGCTCGAGCCTGCGGACGACCCACGCCTCGTCGAGCCAGCTCGCGTCCCGCCGACGGCGCCGGTGCAGCCAGGTCGGGGTGCCGATGTCGGCGGGCAGCGTGTCGACCACGACGACCTCGCACCCCAGCTGCCGAAGCCGTCCGACCTCCGTGGTCGAGGAGTCGTCGATGAGCGGGGAGCAGAAGAAGACGAGGGTTCCGGCCGTGATCCCGCGGATCGGCCGGGTGCGGAAGGCGGGACTCGTGCCGCGTTCGATGCGGGACAGGGCGTCGATCGTCACGAGCAGCTGCCGGGGCCCGCTGCCGGCGCGGACGTGACGCATCCGGCGTCCGACGTCGTGGACCGCGACCCGGTCGCCGTACTCGAGATAGTGGCGGGCGAGCGCGGCCACCGCCCGTACCGCGAGGTCCAGCGACGTGGGGTCCGTCGCGGAGAGGCCGGGAACGTCGTGGAGCGTGTCCATGACGAGGAGGACGTCGGTGTCCCGCTCGGTCAGCATGGTCGCGACGTGCAGACGTCCCGTGCGCGAGGTCACGCGCCAGTTGATGCGCTTGAGCCGGTCACCCACCCGGAACTCACGGAGCTCCGCGAGCTGGCTGCCCTCGCCAGGAGTCGTCGACGAATGGCTGCCGGCCATCCCGATGGGACGCGTGATCCCGCTCGACCCGACGAGCCGGGCCGCCGACGGGCGCACGACCACGTACGCGGACGTGGCCTGTGCGGAGGCGCGCCATGATCCGGAGGCGTCGAGGACGGCGACCTGAGGCGGGCCGACGAGGTACCGGCCCCAGGTGTGGGGCTCCACGACGACGGTCGCCTCTGTGGTGTCGATGACCGCCCCCGAGCGCGGTGCGAGACGGATCCCGAAGCTCAGCGGCCACGAGACCGCCAGCCACCAGCCCACCCGGTCACTCACCATCCGCACAGGCACGGAGTCCCCCTCGTGGACGGCGACGAGCGCAGGGCGTGTCCGTACGCGCACCGCGTCTCCGCGGGGGCGCGTCAGCAGAGCCCAGGCGACGTGGACGACGAACGGCACGGCGAGGACCGCAGCCCCGCTGTGGCCCAGCGCGATGCCACCCAGCGCGAGCAGGACCCCCAGGACCAGGGACCGTACGAGCGCAGGCGTCGGCCGGATGGGAAGCTCGGTCACCGGGGCATCACGTCGCTCGCGTCGGGGACCGGGGTCTGGTCGAGCGCGGCCTCGACGACCGCCGCACTCGTCGCATCGCTGAGCCACAGCTCCGGACGGAGCGTGATCCGGTGGTCGAGCGCGGCATGGGCGACGGCCTTGATGTCCTCCGGTGCGACGAAGCTCCTTCCGTCGAGCAGCGCGAGCGCACGCGAGCATGCGACGAGAGCGAGCGAGCCACGAGGGGACGCGCCGACGAGTGCCGACTTGTCGGCGCGCGTGGCGGTGACGAGCGCGACGACGTACCGCAGCACGGTCGGCGCGACGTGGATGTCCTCCACGGCGGCCTGTACGGCGAGCAGCCGCGCGGGGTCGAGCACCGCGTCGATCCGCGCCTCCTCGGTGCGTCTCGCGTTGCGTCGCGCCAGGACGTCGACCTCGTCCGACGCGGACGGGTAGCCGAACGCGAGGCGGAGGAGGAAGCGGTCGAGCTGGGCCTCGGGAAGCGGGTACGTGCCCTCGTGCTCGATCGGGTTCGCGGTCGCGAGCACGTGGAACGGCCGCGGCAGGTCGAACGTGTGGCCCTCGACGGAGACCCTGTGCTCCTGCATCGCCTCGAGCAGTGCCGACTGCGTCTTCGGTGGGGTCCGGTTGATCTCGTCCGCGAGGAGCAGTCCGGTGAAGACCGGGCCCGGACGGAACACGAACTCGCTGGACCGCTGGTCGTAGATGTAGCCGCCTGTGAGGTCGCTCGGCAGCAGGTCGGGCGTGAACTGGGCACGCGTGTACGTGAGGCCGAGGGCGGTGGCCAGGCTGTGCGCCGCCACGGTCTTCCCGAGTCCGGGCAGGTCCTCGATGAGCACGTGTCCGCCGGCCAGCACGCCCGCCAGCACGAGCCGCAGCGCGTCGCGCTTGCCCACGACAGCCCGCTCGACCTGGTCGAGGACGTCCGAGGCGAGTGCGGATGCCTCCGCGAGCGGGAGGGACGGTGCGCTCATAGTCGGCTGATCTCCTCGAGGTAGGACTGCAGGACACGGCGACGGAGCGGGGGTACCGCAACGGGGGGACGGGTGAGGTAGGACCGGAGCGGCCGGCTGATCGCGGGTGAGTCGAAGGGGTCAGAGGGGTCCGCTCCGTGCAGCCGTACGAGGCGCGAGGCCGTGATCTCGGCGAGGAGGTCGCGCAACGCCCGCTGGCTCATCCGGTGGGTCTCGTCGGATGCCGAGATGAGTGCCGCGAGGCGGCGGGTACGGCTGTCCGAGCCGACGTGCAGGCTCG
This sequence comes from Actinomycetes bacterium, assembly GCA_021803025.1. Classification (GTDB taxonomy): domain Bacteria; phylum Actinomycetota; class Actinomycetes; order Propionibacteriales; family Propionibacteriaceae; genus Fen-668. Next base: position 7,311 of record JAJZQV010000088.1, read on the forward strand.
ACGTGGGGAAGCGGACGTCCTCCCAGTGCAGGGGCGGCGCCCAGTCCTCGATGACGACGCTGAGCCAGACGACCACCGCTGTCCCGAGGGCGACCAGCGCGAGGACGACGGGGTCGAAGTTCACCCCGAGCAGGCCGCCCAGGACGACGACGAGGACGGTGACGACCGTTCCGGTGACCCCGTACGAGACCAGGAGCCGGCCCGCGGCGGACGCCACGAGCCGCCCGGACACCCGCAGGCGCCGCTCAGCCGCCATCGCCCGACCTTCCGTGGAGGGCCGCCGACAGGTGCTCGAGCGACTCGACCGCGGTCGCGCGGGCCTGGGGGTCGGACGACAGGCCCGAGAACATCGCCGCCCGGTACAGGCCCGCGAGGACGGCGAGGTCGGTCGCGGCCTCGGGGACGCCGCGCAGCAGCCGTTCGACGTACTCGGTCGAGGTGTCGCTGTCGTGGCGTGGCGCGCCGGCGTGCTCGCCCAGCCACTCGAGGCGCCGCCAGCACTCGAGGATGACGTCGTCCGTGTCGAGTCCTCCGCGAAGGTCGTCCAGCGACTCCTCCACGGTCTCGGCCATCGAGGCGATGGGGATCTCGTCGATCTCCTTGCCCGGCGTGCTCGCGTCGGCGGCGGCGATCCTGCGCCCGTGCTGCAGCTGCCGGGCCACGCGCCACGCGAACCAGCCCAGGAGCAGCAGGACCACGGCGACGGTTAAGACGACGATGGCGTTGAAGATCCACTGCGGGGCCGGCCGGACGACCGTCTGGCTCGTGTCGGGCAACGGCAGACCGGAGATCCTCGGCATCTGCGTGGGCTGGGAGCTCGGAACCTGCATGAGCGGTCCGTAAGGGTCGAGCGTTCCCAGGGTGCCGATGCCCGTGCTCGCGCCCATGCCGAGTGTCACGAGGACGACGGCTGCGCCGCCCACGACACCGTACGCTCGGGCGCCCATGGCGCCCACCCTAGCGACGGGGTCAGTGCGTCGCGTCCCCGTCGCCCGACGCACCTCCCGTGCTCCGCGGGCGGTGGAGACGGCGCCGGAGGAGCCAGGCCACCGGTGCTGCGACGACCGCCAGTGCGACGAGGAACGGAAGCAGCGCGCCGATCACGGTCGCCAGCCCGTCGGCGAACACGACCAAGGCGTGCCAGCCGGCCTTGAGCCCCGCGAGGAACCCCGTCTCCGGCGCGGACGGGGGCTGGACGACGGGGACGCGGCTCAGGGTCACCGTGATCGGGCTCTGGGCGACGCGCTGGGCGAGCGCCTTCTGCTGCGCGAGAAGCGACTCGAGCTCGGACTCGCGGGCGGTGAGCTCGTTCTCGACCTGGGCGATCTCGGCGATGGACCCTGCGCGGGTGAGCAGGTCGCGGATGCGAGCGATCGAGGCCCTCATCGTGGAGATGCGCGAGTCGACGTCGGCGACCTTCGCTGTGACGTCCGTGCTCGCGATCGTCCGCAGCGTCACCTCACCGATGGCCGCGATGTCGGTGAGCGCCGTGTCGAGCTGGTCGGCGGGGACGCTGAGCACCACCGTCGAGATCGCGTAGGCGGACTTCTCACCGCCGCTCACGACGTTCTCCATCGTCACGGTGCCGCCATGCCCCAGGGCGATGGCGCGGAGCCGGGTGGCCGCCTGGATCACGTCCGGGACGACCACGGTCATGGTCGCCGAGCGGATGACCTGCTGGCTGTCGCCCACGGGGGCCTGCGGGACCGTACCCGTCTTGCTCTCGTCGGTCTGCGCCGGCAGCCCACCGGCCTTGGAGGCGGTGCCGGAGTTGGGCACGCTGTCCGCCTGTCCCACCGCGCCGCTGCTCGTCCGTACAGGACCGGAGCATCCGGCGAGAAGGGCACACGCGACGGCCAGCGGCACGAGGAGCCGGGTCGAGATGTGGGACATGGCTGTCCTTTCAGGATGTGAACACTGAAAGAACGGACGAGGTCCTCAGACGGTTGACGTGCTCGGGAGCTCGAGCCAGCCGTACCGGGCCTCGATGTGCCCGTCACCGGCGAGGTGGTCGAGCAGGCCGCGCTGCAGCCGGGTCTCGCGAGGCAGCTGGTCGCGTGGGGTCGTCGGGGCGCGGAACACGAAGTCGAGCGCCGACTGGTCCGACTCCCGGGCGGTACGGAAGAGGCGGTAGCGCTCACCGAACCGCACGATGTTCGACCCGGGGACGATGCGGGAGAGCTGGGGGTCGAGAAGCCAGGAGTCGCACGTCGCGTACCGGATGGTGCCGAGCTCCGGGAAGTGGGCGGCGAAGAACTCCTGTGCACGAGCGAAGGAGGCGTCCGCCGCCGCGGGGTCGAGAGGGCCGGACTCGGGGATGTGCGTCTCGAGCACGACCGTCCCCGGCGTCGCGTCGATGCCCGCCTCGTCGAGCTCGGCCTGGCTCAGCTGCAGGCGCGCGAGGTTGAACTGGAGCCGGCCGAGGTCGTACAGGATCCCGCGCAGGTGGGCCTGGAGCCAGTGCTGTTCGATGCACGCCCTCACCCCGTACAGCCGGCGCGCGATCCGCACGTGCCGCCCCACGTCGGCGAGCGTCGCCCGGGAGGTCTCCTCGGGCACCCCGCGCCGCACGTGTACGGCCAGCGTCTCGGGCAGGACCTGGGCGAACGCGACCACGTACAGCCAGCGCACGGCAGCCGGCGCCTCGGGGTCGACAACCGGGTCGAAGAGGGGCGGCAGGTTCATCAGGTTCCACGGGGGCAGCTGCTCCATGTGCTCGCGGAACTGCTTCACCACGCCTGCGAGCGTCGCGTCGAGCTGCTCGTCCGCCCGGATCCCGTCCGCAGCGCGCATCACCTCGTCGGCGTCCTCGTCGTCGAGGTCGAACCACCGGCACGCCTCACGAAGCGTCATCATTCCCGCAGGCTATCGGCCGCGCGACCCTCACACGGGGAGCCCGTCCCGTCCGCTAGCCTTCCGACGGAAGCCATTCGCGCACGATCCGGGCCAGGAACGCGCAGAGCGTGTCTTCTTCCCTGCACCGACTCGCGCGCCGTCCGACCCGGCAGAAAGCCCCATATGTCCCTCCTGGTCCTCGTCGGGTGGACGGCCACTGTCGTGGGTACGGTCCTCGGGATCCCGCAGCTCGTCCGTACGGCCCGCACCCGCAACGTCGAAGGCCTCTCTCTCCTCGGCTGGCAGGCGATCCTCGCGATCAACCTGGGCTGGACCGCTCACGGCATTCGCATCGGCCAGCCCCCACAGATCCTCGCGAGCGCGCTGTCGCTCGTCGCAACCGTGCCCATCCTCACCATCCTGTCGCGTGAGCTGGGTCGCAGGACGCTCGTGTCGTTCGTGCCCGGGCTGGCGCTGGCGGTGGCGATGGTCGGGGTCGACCAGTTCCTCGGCTCCGCCGCGTATGGCGTCTTCGCGATCCTTCCCGGCGTCATCGCCATGGGAGGGCAGAGCGTCGAGCTCGTGAGGGCTCCCCACGTGCGAGGGATCTCAACCCTGTCGCTCCTGCTCGGTGCGCTCAACCAGACGCTGTGGGCCGTGTGGGCGGTGCTGCTCCAGGACTCCGGGTCGCTGATCGCCATCCTCGCAACCAGCGCCCTCGTGGTGTTCAACCTCGTCTGGTACCTCCTGCGACGCCTCGGCCTGCGACCGCTGGGCCTGACCCTTCACACGCCGGCGGCTGCTCAGCTGCAGCCGGACGTCGAGCCGCAGCCCTCACAGGCGTAGCAGCTGCCTGCCGGACGCATCTTCGTGCCGCACGTGAGGCACAAGGGCGCGTCGACCGCGTGGCCGAACTTCTGCTCGAGCACCTCGGCACTCGTGTGCGGAGCCGCCTCGACGAGCGCGGGCTGACGGGGGCCGCCGCCGTCCACGCGGACGTTGTCGCCGTCGTCGTTGCGCAGGGTCTCCGACTCGAGCAGCTGCGCCTCGTCCTCCTCCGACATGTACGAGCCCGTCTCGACGTACCGCGCCCGCTCGGCCGCGGTGTAGATGCCGAGCTCGGTCCTCTCGTCGTACGGGAGGTAGTCGAGCGCCAGCCGCCGGAAGATGTAGTCCATGATCGACTGCGCGATCCGCACATCCGGGTCGTCGGTCATGCCGGCCGGCTCGAACTTGAGGTTCGTGAACTTCTGGACGTACTGCTCCAGCGGCACGCCGTACTGCAGGGCGATAGAGATCGCGATGGAGAAGGCGTCCATGACGCCGGCGAGCGTCGAACCCTGCTTGCCGAGCTTGAGGAACACCTCACCGAGGCGACCGTCCTCGTACTGGGACGCCGTCATGTACCCCTCGGCCCCACCGACCGAGAACGACGTCGTCTGGCTGCGGCGCGACTTCGGCAGCCGCGTGCGGCGCGGCTTGTACTCGATCCGCACCTCGGGAGCCGCGGCCACAGCCTCCGGCTCGGCCTTCTTCTTGCCGTCGCTCAGCGGCTGGCCGACCTTGCAGTTGTCGCGGTACACGGCGAGAGCCTTGAGACCGAGCTTCCAGCCCTGCAGGTAGACGTCCTCGATCTCGGCGACCGTGGCCGACTCGGGCAGGTTCACCGTCTTCGAGATCGCGCCCGACAGGAACGGCTGCACAGCCGCCATCATCCGCACGTGGCCCATCGGCTTGATGGCCCGCTCCCCCATCGCGCAGTCGAAGACCGAGTAGTCGGCCTCCTTGAGACCCGGGGCGCCCACGACGTGCCCGTGCTCGGCGATGTACTCGATGACCGCCTCGGACGTCTCGTCGGTGTAGCCCAGGTTCTTCAGCGCCCGGCGGACCGTGTTGTTGACGATCTGCATGGAGCCGCCGCCGACGAGCTTCTTGAACTTCACCAGCGAGAAGTCAGGCTCGATGCCCGTCGTGTCGCAGTCCATCATGAAGCCGATAGTGCCGGTCGGGGCGAGCAGCGAGGCCTGCGCGTTGCGGAAGCCGTTCTTGGCGCCCAGTGTGACGACCTGGCTCCACTCGCGCGTCGCGACCTTGTGGATCGCGACGTCGATGCCCGTGTTCGACGTACGCAGCTCGTCGTTCGCCGCCTGGTGCTTGCGCATCACGCGCTGGTGGGCGTCGGCGTTGCGCGCGTACCCGTTGTACGGGCCGACGACGTCGGCCAGCTCGGCCGAGCGACGGTAGGCGGCACCGGTCATGAGCGAGGTGATCGACGCGGCCAAGGAACGACCCGCCTCCGAGTCGTACCCCAGTCCGATCGCCATGAGCAGGGCGCCGAGGTTGGCGTAGCCGATGCCCAGCTGACGGAAGTCCTTGGTCGTCTGGGTGATCTTCTCGGTCGGGAAGTCGGCGAACGTGATCGAGATGTCCATCGCGGTGATGACGAGCTCGACCGCCTTGACGAACTTCTCCGTGTCGAACGTGTCGTCGTCGCGCAGGAACTTCATGAGGTTCAGCGAGGCGAGGTTGCACGAGCTGTTGTCGAGGCTCATGTACTCCGAGCAGGGGTTCGACGCGGTGATCCTGCCGGACTCCGGGTTGGTGTGCCAGGCGTTGATCGTGTCGTCGTACTGGATGCCCGGGTCCGCGCACTCCCACGCGGCCTGCGCCACCTTGTGGAAGAGGTCACGGGCGTCGATGGTCTCCATGACGCGACCGTCCATGCGGGCCCGCAGGCCGAACGTCCCGCCGTCCTCGACCGCCTGCATGAACTCGTCGGAGACGCGGACCGAGTTGTTGGCGTTCTGGTACTGCACGCTCGCGATGTCGGCGCCGCCCAGGTCCATGTCGAAGCCGGCGTCGCGGAGGGCCCGGATCTTGTCCTCCTCGCGCGCCTTGGTGAGGACGAACTCCTCGATGTCGGGGTGGTCGATGTCGAGCACGACCATCTTCGCCGCGCGCCGAGTGGCGCCGCCCGACTTGATCGTGCCCGCCGACGCGTCGGCGCCCCGCATGAACGAGACCGGGCCCGAGGCCGTGCCGCCGCTGGACAGCAGCTCCTTGCTGGACCGGATCCGCGACAGGTTGAGACCCGCGCCGGAGCCGCCCTTGAAGATGAAGCCTTCCTCCCGGTACCAGTTGAGAATCGAGTCGATCGAGTCGTCGACCGAGAGGATGAAGCACGCGCTCACCTGCTGCGGGCTCGCGGTGCCTACGTTGAACCACACGGGCGAGTTGAACGAGAAGATCTGGTGCACAAGCATGTACGCGAGCTCGTGCTCGAACGTCTCCGCGTCCGCGGGCGTCGCGAAGTAGCCGTTCTCCTCGCCCGCCTGGCGGTACTTCTTCACGACGCGGTCGATGAGCTGCCGCAGGCTGGTCTCCCGCTGCTCGGTGCCGACGGCGCCACGGAAGTACTTGGTCGTGACGATCGTCGACGCGTTCACGCTCCAGCTCGAGGGGAACTCGGCGCCACGCTGCTCGAAGACCGTCTCGCCGGTCTTCCAGTTGGTCTGCACCACGTCGCGGCGCTCCCAGGTGACCTCGTCGTACGGATGCACGCCGGGCGTCGTGTACACGCGCTGGATCGTGAGTCCGCTGCCCTTGTTGCGGGCCTTCGACTTGGTGGTCGTCTCGGTCATGATCGCCTCTCTGGCCGGCCGTGCCGGTCTGTGAAAGTGGTGAGGGTGAGTCTTGCTCGGGGGTCCGACAGATTCTTCTGTCAGACGGTCGCCATGCCCTCGCGGAGCTCCGCGATGGCATGCTCGAAGTCGTCGACGGTGTCGTAGTGGCGGTAGACCGAGGCGAACCGCAGGTAGGCGACCGCGTCGAGCCGCCGCAGCGGAGGCAGGATCGCCAGGCCGATGTCCTCGGCGTTGATCTCCGCCTGGCCGGAGGCTCGCAGGGCGTCCTCGACCTGCTGGCCGAGCCGCGCGAGGTCGTCCTCGCTGACCGGCCGCCCCTTGCACGCCTTCCGGACG
>JAJZQV010000189.1 GCA_021803025.1 Actinomycetes bacterium
GATCGCCCTCGGCCGACGCGCCGAGGAAGTCGCCGACGCCGAAGTCGCCTGCGGCCTCAGCGGCCTCCTCAGCGGCGGCGCGGGCGAGGTCGACGGCCGCGGCGGCCACCGGGTCGAGCTTGCTGACGGTCATTGGCGCATCATCCCATATCGGCCTGAGCGCCCAGGAACGGTCCTCGACTTCCGTGTTGTGGTGGTTCTCGGGGGCTGCGAACCCCGTCGGATGCTCGACTTCCGTGTTCTGGTGGTTCTCAGCGCCGGGGGACGCCTCATAACCACGTCGACACGGAAGTCGCTCGCAACGCGCGAGCCAGTTCCTTTCATAAGCACGATGTCACGGAAGTCAGCGATCCCCTGGCTCCATACGTGCGCCTCCCGCCACCTGCTCCTCGTCGATGGTCGCCATGACAGGGACGACCTCGTGATAGGGATGGAATCGGGCAGACACCCGCGTCGAGGAGGGCTCCGCCCCCCAGCTCGGGGTTCCAGAGTCGATGGGTGGGATCTGGGGGCGCGGCGAAGCCGAAGTCGGCGAGAACCACCGTGACGCCACCGAGGAGGCCGTCGGCGAGGACCTGGCGGACGATGTCCGACTGCGGCAGGTACCGCGTCCACATCGCCTCCATGACGAGCACGCCCGCTGCCCGACCCACCTCGGTCATCGTCCGCGCCTCGGCGGCGGACATGGCGATCGGCTTCTCGACGTGCTTGCCGTGCGCGATGGCCGCCAGCGCCTGCTCGAGGTGCAGCGGGTGGGGCGTTCCGATGTAGACGGCGTCGATGCCCGGGTCGGCGACGAGCGCCTCGACGCTACCGGACACGGTGGCGATGCCGTGACGAGCGGCGAACTCAGCAGCCCGCTCGGGACGACGCGACGTCACGGCGACAGCGCGCTGCGGCGTGTGGGCGTGGAGTGCCGCCACGAAGCGGTCCGCGATGCCGGTTCCGATGACGCCCCACGTCAGGGCAGGTGCGGAGTCGGCTCGATGATCCTCGGGCTCGGCAGCGTCAACGCCATGCTGGTCCTCGTCGTGTCGGCGGTGCTGGGTCGGGGTTCACCGTGACGGCCCGGAGCACCGAGGTCAAGGCCGGTGACGCCAGCCAGAGCCGAGCTAGAGCTCGAGCTCCTCCGCGACCGCGCGCAGCATCTGAGCGACCTTCTGAGCCGCCTTGCTGTCGGGGTGGTGACCGCGCCGGTACGAGTTGGCTAGGTGGTCGAGCATCTTGATGAGGTCCTCGGAGATGACGGCCATCTGCTCGGGCGACTTGCGCTGGGCCTTCGACAGCGACGGAGGCGTCTCGAGCACGCGCAGCGAGAGCGCCTGCTCCCCCTTGCGGCCTTCGACGACGCCGAACTCGACCTTCTGTCCTGCCTTCAACGTCGTCACGCCCGGAGGGAGCACGGAGGCGCGCACGTACACGTCGCCCCCCTCGTCCTTGGTGAGGAAGCCGAATCCCTTCTCGGCGTCGTAGAAACGCACCTTGCCGACGGGCACCCTGCCTCCTAGTCATCATCCGCGTCCGTGTGACGTGCGTGGCACAGCCTACCGACGCGCACAGACACACGACAGCGGATTGGTCCCACAGGGCCCGGGCGCCTCTCGGGCGATGGGTAGCATGGCGGCGTGGCGACATGGGAGGACGGCCCGGAGTACGCGCCGGTCGAGTGGCCCTCCGCGTTCGTCGCCCCGGACGCGCCTCCCCTCACCGCCGCCGCGCCTCACCTCGACGCTTCGGCAGGTGCCTCCGTCGTACCGCCCGAGCGCTTCGAGCAGCCGAAGGAGGCTGTGCCGGCACTGGCCGACCTCGTACCCGCCCCGGGCGACGTACGGGACCCCGCCGAGCCCTTCCACGTCGCGTCGGCCGTCATGACCGCCGGCTCCGCGTGGGGGTCGGCCCACTCCACCCAGGCATTCGCGGTGCCCGCCGCCCTTCCGGCATGGACGCCCGACCAGGCGGTCGCGAGCGCCTACCCGCCCCCGCAGGCGGTCCAGGGCTTCCCCGCCCCGGGCACACCGGAGTGGTTCGGGCCGCCGACGGCCCCGTACGAACCAGAGCAGGTGCACGTTCCGCTGAACGTCGGGACTGTCGCCGAGGGCATGTCCTGGGGCCTCATCATCACCCTGCTCCTCGGCGGGATCCTCTCGTACCTGTCGCCCGTGCTCCTGCTCATCGCGTTCCTCCTCACCGGCCAGGTCCGGTACCGGCGGCGGGAGATGAAGGTCGCCATCATCGTCGCGATGGTCATCGTCGTCATCGCGGGAGCGGGGGCGATGGCCGGGACCTCGGACGCCACGCTCGCGTGGGAGTCGATGGACACGGCGTCGGTCTGGTGCTGCTGGCTCCTCATCCTGGTCGGTGCCTCGCTGTCGGTCCTCGCGATCCGTCGCGGGGAGCGCCCGGAGGTCTGAGTCGCGACCCGAAGTCCAGGGTTTCGCCAGGGCATCGCCGGGAAAAGCACTTGTCGGTACGATGTCGGCGTGCCTCGTCACTGGCAGGTACTCCTGATGGTCGCCCTCGGAGTCGGCGCGACCATCATGGCGGTGCCCCGGGCGCTCAGCGGCATCGTCGCCGTA
>JAJZQV010000190.1 GCA_021803025.1 Actinomycetes bacterium
GGGGGGTCCCGTCACCAGCCGTCCCCAGGACTTCTTCACGTTCGGCGGCCACGACGCGGGCCCGCTCCTCGGGACGGTCGTGGTGGAGGGCCGGCCGGTCATCGTCGGTAGTCGGGGTGGGGATGCCGGACCCGACGCGGCGCTGTACTCGGCGGACGGCACCGTGTGGCACCAGCTCGACACCCCGCCCGCGCTGCACTCGGCGAACGGCGTCGTGCTGGGCTTCACCGCGGTCGCGGCGGCAGGCTCCCTGCTCGTGCTCGTGGGCGACAGCGTGCGCGCCGACGCCACCGGCACGGTACAGACGCCCGCTCTGTTCACCGGCACGGCCGCCGGCTCCTGGCGGCGCGTCGACCTTCCGGCGCCGGGATCGGGGCCGGGCCTTCGCCACGCGACGGCGGTCGCCTGCGACTCGGGCACGTGCTGGGTCGTCGGCTGGGCATCCTCACACCCCCTGGTCTGGCAGGTCTCGCTGCCGGACGGCGCCGTCGTCCAGGCCTGGACACTGCCCGGCGATTCTCCCGCTTCCGGCGACCCCGTCGCCCTCGTCGGCCTCGTCGCCGGCACGCCCCTCGTCGCGACCAACGCCGCACAGCCGACCCTCGCCCTGCTCTGCGGCTCGGCGTGGACCGCCATGTCCGCGCCCGGCCCAGCCACCGCTCTCGCCGGTGCCGGCTCCGACGCCTACCTCGTCGCCCATGACCGCATCTGGAAGGCGCCCCTGCCCACCTGCCGATCCGCGCACGCGGGTAAGGCCGGTCGTGAACGGCCACTAGGATGGCTGCGGTCCGAGGCCGCCTGAGCGGTCGACTCATCCAGCACAGGGAGCCCGTACACCGCGATGGCCGAATTCGTCTTCACGATGCACAACGTGCGCAAGACGCTCGGGGAGAAGCTCATCCTCGACAACGTGACCATGTCCTTCTACCCGGACGCGAAGATCGGTGTCGTCGGTCCGAACGGCGCGGGCAAGTCCACGCTTCTCAAGATCATGGCCGGGCTCGAGAAGGCCAACAACGGCGATGTGATGCTCGCGAAGGACGCGACGGTCGGCATCCTCATGCAGGAGCCCCCGCTCACTGAGGACAAGACCGTCCTCGAGAACGTGCAGGAGGCGGTCGCCGGGACCAAGGCGCTCCTCGACCGGTACAACGAGATCAGCGCCGAGCTGGCCGACCCCGACGCCGACTACGACACGCTGCTCGCCGAGATGGGCGACCTGTCCACCGAGCTTGACCACAGGGAGGCGTGGGAGCTCGACTCGAAGCTCGAGCAGGCGATGGACGCGCTCCGCTGCCCGGACCCCGACCAGCCCGTCAACATCCTCTCCGGTGGGGAGCGTCGCCGCGTGGCGCTGTGCAAGCTGCTCCTCCAGCAGCCCGACCTGCTGCTCCTCGACGAGCCCACCAACCACCTCGACGCCGAGAGCGTGAACTGGCTCGAGGGGCACCTCAAGACGTACCCGGGTGCGGTCCTCGCCGTGACCCACGACCGGTACTTCCTCGACAACGTCGCCGGCTGGATCTGCGAGGTCGACAGGGGCCAGCTCCACCCGTACGAGGGCAACTACTCCACGTACCTCGAGACCAAGCGCGCGCGTCTCGCGATCGAGGGGAAGAAGGACGCGAAGCGGGCCAGGATCCTCGAGCGCGAGCTCGAGTGGGTCCGCCAGAACCCCAAGGCGCGCCAGGCGAAGAGCAAGTCCCGCCTCGCCAGGTACGAGGAGCTCGCGGCCGAGGCCGAGCGCAGCCGCCCCATGGATCTCGCCGAGATCAACATCCCCGCCGGTCCCCGCCTGGGGTCCGAGGTTCTCGAGGCGGCCAAGCTCACCAAGGGCTTCGGCGACCGCGTCCTCATCGACGGCCTGTCGTTCACGCTGCCGCGGGCCGGCATCGTCGGCATCATCGGCCCCAACGGCGTCGGCAAGACGACGCTGTTCAAGATGGTCGTCGGCGAGGAGCAGCCGGACTCCGGGGCGCTGAAGGTCGGCCAGACCGTGAAGTTCAGCTACGTCGACCAGGGCCGCACCGGCCTTGAGCCGAACAAGAACGTGTGGGAGGTCGTCTCGGACGGCCTCGACCACATCAAGGTCGCGAACTTCGAGATGCCGTCGCGGGCGTACGTGGCGTCGTTCGGCTTCAAGGGACCGGACCAGCAGAAGCTCGCCGGCGTGCTCTCCGGCGGAGAGCGGAACCGGCTCAACCTCGCGCTCACGCTCAAGCAGGGCGGCAACGTCATCCTGCTCGACGAGCCGACCAACGACCTCGACGTCGAGACCCTGCAGTCCCTTGAGGACGCGCTCCTCGAGTTCCCGGGCTGTGCCGTCGTCATCTCGCACGACCGCTGGTTCCTCGACCGGGTAGCCACCCACATCCTGGCGTGGGAAGGTGACCACGAGGAGGCCGCGAGCTGGTTCTGGTACGAGGGGAACTTCGGCGACTACGAGGAGAACAAGATCTCCCGCATGGGTGCCGAGGCGGCTCGCCCGCACCGCGCCACGCATCGCAAGCTGACACGCTGAGGAGGGGCCCATGGGCTGGCTGAGTGATCTGGTGGCTCGCTTCGGCGGCGGCGA
>JAJZQV010000089.1 GCA_021803025.1 Actinomycetes bacterium
CCGGACCCGTCGAGGAGGACGACCTCGTCGACGTCGGGTACCGGCGGGTGGAAGTGGCGAGTAGAGCGCTTCATGGCCGTCCGTCCAATGTTTGTATAAGGTTGCTCCACGGTAGGCGCGAACCATCTACCCCGTCAAGGGCTTGTCGAACCCTTGTCCAAGGTTGTGAAGAGCCAGGTCGACGGAGAAGAGGCGACTGTGTACGCGGTCAAGCAGGTGTCGACCCTCACGGGGGTCAGCGAGGCGACCCTCCGGGTATGGGAGAGGCGGTACGGGATCGTCCAGCCCGCGCGCTCGCCGGGGGGCTACCGGCAGTACGACGACGACCAGGTCGCGACGCTCCGGGCCATGGCCGCCCTCGTCCACGACGGCGTGCCGGCATCCATCGCGGCACGGACCCTGCTGGGCAGCGACGTCCGACCCCGCGTGGCCACAGCGGGGACGGACGGCGCGTCCTTCGACCTCGTATCCGCTGCCACCCTCCTGGATCCCGGCCTCATCCACGCCGTGCTCGCCGACGCGTTCGCCGCCTCCACCTTCGACGTCGTCGTCGACTGCTGGCTCCCGTCCGAGCTGAAGCGCCTCGGCGAGGCGTGGGAGGGCGGAAGCCTGACCGTGGCCCAGGAGCACTTCGCGAGCGCTGCGGTCACACGCCACCTGGCGGCGCGCTTCGAGGACGTGCCGCCGCAGGGTGGTGCCCCCGTCCTCGTCGGCCTACCGCAGGGCGGACGGCACGAGGTCATGCTCATGGCTTTCGCCGCCTGCCTCCGGCGGGAGGGGGTGAACGCGATCTACCTCGGGGCGGACGTCCCCCTCGGCGACTGGAGCATGGTGGCGAGCGAGGTGGGTGCGCGGGTCGCCGTCCTCGGTGTCCACCTCGACGCGGACGTCTCCCCTGCCCAGGCCGTGGTGGACGAGCTCTCCGCGCTGCGGCCTCCGGTCACCGTGCGCGTGGGCGGCCGCAACCGGCACCTCATCCGAGGGGCTCGGCAGCTCGAGGACCGTGTGTCCCAGGCGGCCGCAGCCATCGCCCGCGACCTTCGCGCCGGCGCTGCCTGAGCTCAGGGCGTGCCAGTCGGCCGGCCGTGGACGGTGGGGAGGGTCGCCACGTACCGGTCCACGATCGCGTCGACGAGGAGCGGGTGGACCCCCACCGGCCGGGCCACGACGTCGGCGCCCGCGCGGTCCAGACGACCGGGCAGGACGCCGGGGGCCAGGAAGTACGAGGCCATCGACACGCGACCGTACCCGGCGGCGCGGAGCGCGGCGACGGCCTCGGCGACGGTGGGCTGCGCGGACGTGACGAACCCGGGTGTCACCGGGCAGCCCAGGATCGACGCGAGCCGTGCCGCCGCCGCGCCGACCTCGGCCACGGACCCGGGTCGCAGGGACCCGGCGGCCCCGAGCACGACCGCTTCGGGGTCGGCGTCGACCTCGGCGAGGCGCTCGACGACGGCGTCGAGGATGGCGTCCCCGACGTGGGGGGTCACGACCGCGCGGCCGCCCGAGTCCCGTACGGCTTTCGGCAGGTCGTACGCGACGTGGTAGCCGACGGTCATGAAGACCGGTACGAGGACGCAGGCGCCCGTCTCCTCCAGCGTCCGGACGAGCGGCGGCTCCAGCACGTCAGCCCAGCCGAGCTGTACGGTCACGCCGTCGAGACGGGCCGCGACGGCGTCGCGCAGCGCGGCCGAGACCGCCTGCCCGTCCCGGCTGCGCGTGCCGTGGACGGCCAGGACGACCCGTCCGCCGGCTAGATCTCCCACGCCCAGAACTGTCCCACGTTGATCGTGGCCCGCGCGGAGAACGCCTGGTCGCCGCGTACCATCCCGGCTGCGAGCGTCGCGCCGCTCTGCGGGTCCACGAGGAGGAACGGTCCCGTCCGGCGGGAGACGAGGTACTCGTCCGGCATGACAGGGGACGCGAGCCGCAGGGAGATCCGGCCGATGTCGTTGAGCTGGAGCGACTCCGCCGCCTCCGGCGTCATGGTGTCGAGGTCGAGCCGGCCCGAGATGTCCCTGACGATCGCCGGGACGCTCCGCGTCGTGTGCTTGACCAGCACCCGGCGTCCGGTGCGCAGCGGCTGGTCGTACAGCCAGGCGACCATTCCGTCGAGGTCCTGGGTCGGCGTCGGAGCGGCGTCGGCTGCGGCGATGAGGTCGCCCCGGGTGATGTCGATCTCGTCGGCGAGCCGCAGCGTCACCGACATCGGCGCGAACGCCTCCTCGAGCTCGCCGTCGGCCGTGTCGATCCCGGCCACGGTCGTCGACCGTCCGTGCGGGAGGACCGTGACGCGGTCGCCCCGTCGGACGATGCCCGACGCGATCTGTCCCGCGTAGCCGCGGTACTCACGGTGGGCATCGTCGCGCGCGGCGTCCTGGGGGCGGATCGTGAGCTGGACCGGGAGCCGGAACTGCTGCTCGGCCGGGTCCTCGACGGGAGGCAGCTCCTCGAGGAGCTCGAGGATGCTCGGACCGTCGTACCAGGGCGCGTGCGTTGTACGGGTCACGACGTTGTCGCCCTCGAGAGCGGAGACGGGGATCGTCACGGCGTGTCCGAGGCCCAGCTCGGTGGCGACCTGCGTGACGGCCCGGGCGACCCCTTCGTACGTGGCCTGGTCGTAGCCGACGAGGTCCATCTTGTTCACCGCGACGATGACGTGCGGCACGCGGAGCAGGGCCGCGACGGCCAGGTGGCGCCGGGTCTGCTCGAGCACGCCCTTCCGGACGTCCACGAGCAGCACGAGGGCGTCGGCCGTGGACGACCCCGTCACCGTGTTACGCGTGTACTGCACGTGGCCGGGGCAGTCCGCGAGGATGAAGTTCCTCTTCGCGGAGGCGAAATACCGGTACGCGACGTCGATGGTGATCCCCTGCTCCCGCTCGGCTCGCAGGCCGTCGGTGAGCAGCGCGAGGTCGACGACGCCGAGACCCTTCTCCTTCGAGACACGTTCGACGGCCTCGAGCTGGTCGGTGAGCACCGACTTCGTGTCGTGGAGCAGCCGGCCGACCAAGGTCGACTTGCCGTCGTCCACCGACCCGGCTGTGGCCATGCGTAGCAAGGTGGTCATCAGAAGTACCCCTCTTTCTTGCGGTCCTCCATGGCCGTCTCCGTGAGCCTGTCGTCGGCGCGGGTAGCGCCTCGCTCGCTGATGCGCGTCGTCGCCACCTCGACGAGGATGTCGGTGATCGTCGAGGCGTCCGACTCGACCGCGCCCGTGCACGACATGTCGCCGACCGTCCGGTAGCGGACCGTCTTGCTCACCGGGCTCTCCGAAACGCGCGGGGACGAGTGCGGGCCGACGGCCAGCCACATGCCGTCGCGGTGGAACACCTCGCGGGGGTGCGAGAAGTACAGGCTGGGCAGCTCGATCTCCTCCCGCTCGATGTAGCGCCAGACGTCCAGCTCGGTCCAGTTCGAGAGCGGGAACACCCGGACGTGCTCACCGGGGCGGTGCCGCGGGTTGTACAGGTTCCACAGCTCCGGTCGCTGGTTGCGCGGGTCCCACTGCCCGAACTCGTCGCGGAGGCTGACGACGCGCTCCTTGGCGCGGGCCTTCTCCTCGTCGCGCCGGCCGCCGCCGAAGACGGCGTCGAACCGGCCCGCGGCGATCGCGTCCAGCAGAGGCTGGGTCTGGAGCGGGTTCCGGGTGCCGTCCGACCGCTCGAGGAGCCGGCCGTCGTCGAGGTAGTCCTGGACGGACGCGACGATGAGCCGCAGCTTGTGCCGCGCCACGACGGCGTCGCGGTAGGCGAGGACCTCGGGGAAGTTGTGGCCCGTGTCCACGTGCAGCAGCGGGAACGGCAGCGGACCCGGCCAGAAGGCCTTGAGCGCGAGGTGCAGCATGACGACGGAGTCCTTGCCGCCGCTGAACAGCAGCACCGGGCGCTCGAGCTCGCCCACGGCCTCGCGGATGATGTGGATGGCCTCCGACTCGAGCTCGCCGAGGAGGTCCAGGCGGGTGGCGCTCACAGGTGGAGCCCGCACTCGGTCTTGGCGAGCCCGGCCCAGCGACCGGCCCGAGGGTCCTCGCCCGGTGCGACGGGTCGGGTGCAGGGCTCGCAGCCGATCGACGGATAGCCCGAGGTGAGGAGCAGGTTGAACGGCACCCCGTGCGTCTGGGCGTACGTGATGACGTCGTCGAACGTCCACGCCGCGAGCGGGTTCACCTTGACCATCTGGTGCGTGGCGTCCCACTCCACGAGCCTGGCGTGAGCGCGCAGCACGTTGTCCTCACGACGGATGCCCGTCACCCAGGCCTCGTAGCCCGCGAGCTCGCGCTCGATCGGCTCGACCTTGCGCAGCTGGCAGCACAGCGCGGGCTCCCTGTCGTGCAGCTTCGCGCCGTACTGAGCGTCCTGCTCGGCGACGGTCTGCACCGGCAGCACGTTGACGATGCGCGCGTCGATGACCTCAGCGAGGGCGTCGCGGGTCACCAGCGTGTCGATGAAGTGGTAGCCGGTGTCGAGGAACAGCACGTCGACGCCGGGGACGACGGCGGACACGAGGTGGGGCAGGACGGTGTCGCCCGCCATCGAGCACGCGACAGCGAGGCTGCCGCCGAACGTCTCGCCGGCCCAGGCCACGACCTCTTCGGCCGTCGCGTCGGCGAGCTCCACGCCAGCCGCGTCGGCGAGGGCCTTGAGCTCCTCGGTGCTGCGGACCCGCCCGGGCCCGTGCGTCTGCACTGTCATCGCAACGCCTCCTCGTCGATCCGGTGCACCCACGCGGAGAACGTCTCGCCCTGGCTCTTGCTGTCCTGGAAGCGCCGGACGACGCGTTCCACGTAGTCGGGCAGCTCGTCGGCCGCCACCTTGAGCCCCCGGAGGGTGCGTCCCAGCTCGGCCTCGGAACGGGTCTCGTCCGCCAGCCCGCCTCCGAGGTGGACCTGGAACGAGAACCTGTCGCCGTCCGGGCCCTTGGCCACCTGACCCTTGAGGCCGATGTCGGCGACCTGGATCCGCGCGCAGGAGTTGGGGCAGCCGTTGATGTGGAGGCTGATCGGCCGGTCGAGAGTGACGTCGGAGAGCCGCTCCTCGAGCGCCGTGATCGTCGCGGCCGCCATCCCCTTGGTCTCGACGAAGGCGAGCTTGCAGTACTCGATCCCGGTGCACGCGATCGTGGAGCGGCGGAAGGGGCTCGGTGTCGCGGTGAGCCCGAGCGCTGACGCCGCCTCGATGAGGCCGTCCACCTTGTCGGGATCCACGTCGAGGACGAGCACCTTCTGGTGCGACGTGAACCGGACCCGGCCGGACCCGGCGGCCTCGGCGGCGTCGGCCAGGGCGTGGAGGATCGTTCCGCCGACACGGCCGACGGTGGGTGCGAACCCCACGTACAGGCGGCCGTCCTTCTGTGTGTGGACGCCGATGTGGTCACCCGGCTGGGCGGACGGCGCCGGGGCCGGGCCGTCGGGCAGCGGGCCGTCGAGGAACTCCGTCTCGAGCACGGTGCGGAACTTCTCGGTGCCCCAGTCGGCGAGCAGGAACTTCAGGCGAGCCCGGTTGCGGAGACGGCGGTACCCGTAGTCACGAAAGAGCCTCACGACTCCCTGCCATACCTCGGCGGCCCGCTCGGGCGGTACGAAGGCGCCCAGCCGCTCGGCGAGACGAGGAGCCACGGAGAGCGCGCCGCCGACCCACAGGTCGTACCCGGGGCCGAGCTCCGGGTGGACGACGCCGACGAGCGAGATGTCGTTGATCTCGTGGACCACGTCGAGACTGGGGTGTCCCGTGATCGCGGACTTGAACTTGCGCGGCAGGTTGGCGAGCTCGGGGTCCCCGATGAACTTCTCGACGATCTCCGCGATGACGGGGGTCGGGTCGATGATCTCGTCGGCTGCGATGCCTGCGACCGGCGATCCCATGATGACGCGGGGGGTGTCGCCGCAGGCCTCGGTCGTCTGCATGCCCGCGTCTTCGAGCCGCTGCCAGATCGTGGGTACGTCCTCGATGCGGATCCAGTGGTACTGGAGGTTCTGCCGGTCGGAGACGTCCGCGGTCTGGCGGGCGAAGTCGACGCTGATGTCTCCCAGCACCCGGAGCTGGTCCGTCGTGACGGCGCCTCCGTCGAGCCGGACGCGCATCATGAAGAACTCGTCGGACAGCTCCTCGGGGCTGACCTGGCCGGTACGGCCGCCGTCGATCCCCTGTCGGCGCTGCGTGTAGAGGCCCCACCAGCGCATGCGGCCGTTGAGGTCGTCGGCGGGGATCGACGCGAAGCCCTCCTTGGAGTACGTGTCGATGATGCGCTGCCGGACGTTCAGCCCGTTGTCAGCGGCCTTGAACTCCTCGTTCGCGTTGAGCGGCTCCGGTCCGTCGACGGCCCACTGGCCGTTGCTCTTGTCGGACTTGGCCCCTGAAGGGATGGATGTGCGTCGTTCTGTCGTGCTCATGGATCCTCGAATGGGTGTCGAGGCTCGCAGCCGCGCGTCAGTGATGGCCCGGGCAGACGAGCCCGGCGGACAGGGTGCGGGCGCGCGTCAGAGGGCGCAACAGGTGACATCGAGCACGCGGACGACCAGACGGAACGTGTCCGTCGTGGTGGTCATCCGCTGCTGCATGGGGCATACCTTGCATGATGGATGGCCCATCCTCCAAATGCCGGTCCAGCCCTCGGATACCTGGTCGGTCGGACGAAACCCCTGGTCGGGGCCTTGAAAGCACGCGAGCGCCCGAGCTCAGCGGTGTAGAAGGCCCAGGGCGGCGACGTCGCCGATGACGGTCACGGCGGGTGGCTGGACGCCCGCGACACCAGCCTCGGCAGCGATGTCGGCCACTCGGGCACGCACGACCCGCATGCTCGGCGACCCCGCGTCGCAGATCACCGCGGCGCAGGTGTCGGGCGCCAGGCCGGCCTCGATGAGACTCCGGCAGATCGCATCGAGGTTCGCGACGCCCATGAGGATGACCAGGGTCGTACGGATCCGCGCGTACGCGGCCCAGTCGACGTCGCTGCGGGGGTCACCGGGCGGTACATGGCCCGAGACCACGGTGAAGCCCTGGGACAAGGTGCGGTGCGTGACGGGGATGCCTGCGAGCCCGGGCGCGGCCAGGGCCGACGAGACGCCGGGCACGACCCGGACCCTGATGCCCGCCGCGGCGCAGGCCTGCGCCTCCTCGCCGCCGCGCCCGAACACGAACGAGTCGCCGCCCTTGAGCCGTACGACGCGCAGGCCCGCCCTCGCATGCCGGATGAGGAGCTCGTTGATCGTCTCCTGCGGGGTGTGCTTGCCGCGCGGCACCTTGCCGACGTCGATGAGCTCGGTGCCGGGCGCCGTCTCCTCGAGCACGGCCAGCGGTGCGAGCCGGTCGTACAGCACGACGTCAGCCGCACGTACGGCGCGCCTGCCGCCTTCGGTGAGCAGGTCCGGGTCGCCCGGGCCGCCGCCGACGAGCGTCACCCAACCTGCGGGGGCGTCGTGGTTCCGGTCGCCGGCCAGGGACCACACCGCGAAGTCGCGCGCACGGGCCGCGACCCGCGGGCCTTCGGTCGAGACGACGCCGACATGTGCGGAACCGACCCGCCCGGTCGCCGGTGTCCAGGCCGTACCTCCCTCCGCGGCATCCGCCCGGACGCAGAAGGTCCGGCGGCGTTCCGCGGCCGCGGCGAGCATCGCGTTGACCTCCGGCCGGTCGGTGAGGGCGAGCACCAGCCAGACGCCCTCGCAGTCGTCCTCCTCGACGGGCCGCTGCGACCACTGGAGATGCCCCGTGTCGGCCAGCGCCGCGAGGTCGGGCGAGAGGTCGGGAGCGACGACGTGGACGAGCGCGCCGGCGTCGAGCAGCGCCGGGACGCGACGGGCTGCGACGGCGCCCCCACCGGCGACGAGCACCGGCCGGCCCGCGAGCACGAGCCCGCTCAGGTACACCTCTCCGTCTCGCACAGCACGAGGGTAACGGCCGCGCGCACGCCGTCACATCCCCTGCGACGTTCACAACCCTGTACGGATCCGCCACCGTCTACGTCTTCACAACCCCCGTGCGACTTCACAACCCCGGTACGGGTTGTGAAGTCGTGTACGGGTTGTGAAGTCGCGTCAGGGCCCGGCCTCTGGCCCACAGCCGGCCGGGTCAGCGACACGGGCGGTTTCAGTTTCAACGCGGTGAGTGCTACGTTCTGCGGCCATGCGCACAGAGTCTGCGGCGAGCGTCGTCGTGCTGTCGGACCTGTGCTGTGGGGCGTGCTGACCAACGCCCCGTGAGTCACATCGCCGGGCCTGGGGCCCGGCGATTCTGCGTCTCCGTCCCTCCAGCCCGGCTCCCACCGTCCATTCAGGAGCCACGACATGACGATCTTCGACTCCACGCCGACACGGGTCAGCCGACGCAGCCTCTTCGCTGCCGGCGGTGCCCTGACCGTCGCCGGACTCCTGGCGGGATGTTCCACGGCCAAGGCGGCCAGCGTGGACGGAACCGTGAACATCGGATACTTCCCGACCGTCACCCATGCACCGGGCCTCGTCGCCGAGGCCAAGGGCTTCCTCGACGCACGGCTTGCCGCCGCTGCCGCGACACCGACCGTGAAGTCCTTCAAGGCCGGACCGGACGTCGTCCAGGCCATCCTCTCCGGATCGCTGGACATCAGCTACATCGGCCCCAACCCCACGATCACCGCCTACGCACAGTCGAAGGGCGGCGGTGTGCGGGTCATCGCCGGGTCCACGTCGGGCGGCGCCTCGCTGGTCGTCCGGTCCGGGATCACCGGGGCCGCCGACCTCAAGGGCAAGAAGCTCGCGACGCCCCAGCTCGGCAGCACCCAGGACGTGGCGCTCCGGTTCTGGCTCAAGAGCCAGGGGCTGAAGGCGACCAAGGACGGCGGCGGGGACGTCAGCGTCCTCCCGCAGGCGAACTCAGCGGCGGTGCAGGCGTTCAAGGCGGGCGCGATCGACGGCGGCTGGCTGCCCGAGCCGTACGCGGCCGCCCTGGTCAAGGCCGGCGGCACGGTCCTCCTCGACGAGCGCAGGCTGTGGCCGAGAGGCAGGTTCATCACGACGAACGTCATCGTGCGGACCGCGTTCCTCACCCGGCGTCCGGACGCCGTACGGGCGTTCCTCGACGCCCACCTCGACGCCCTCGACGCGATCTCCACGGACCCGGCGGGCGCCCAGTCGGCGGTCGCCGCACAGATCACGAGGGTCACGTCGCAGGACCAGGACCAGGCCATCCTCAGCGGTGCCTGGAAGAACCTCGCCTTCGGGCCGGACCCTCTCGCCGCGACCCTCCGGACGTCCGCGGAGCACGCCGACTCCGTGGGGCTTCTCGCCGCGAAGCCGAGCGACTCGTTCGCGAAGCTGTGGAGCCTCGACCCGCTGAACGCCGCCCTTGCCGCTCGCGGCCAGTCCCAGGTGTCGTCATGACGGCTGCCGTGGAGCCCGCCTCCGCGCTTCCACGGGGCGCCGTCACCCTGCGAGGCGTTCGCAAGGTGTTCGGCGGGAGCGGCGAGGCGGCGACGGTGCTCCAGGACCTCGACCTCGACGTGGCCCCCGGCGAGTTCCTCGCGGTGGTCGGCGGGTCCGGCTGCGGCAAGTCGACGCTGCTCTCGCTCGTCGCCGGGCTCGTCGAGCCCACGGCCGGCACCGTGCGCGTGGGCGGCAAGGTCGCGCTCATGTTCCAGGAGGCCACTCTGCTCCCGTGGCTCACTGCAGCGAAGAACGTCGAGCTCGCCCTGAAGCTGCAGGGCGTGGCGAGGCGGGAGCGCCGCGACCGGGCGCGGCACCTGCTGGGGCGGGTACGACTGGGACGGTACGCCGACAAGCGTCCCCACGAGCTGTCGGGCGGCATGCGTCAGCGGGTCGCCCTCGCCCGGGTCCTCGCCCAGGACGCCGCGGTCGTCTGCATGGACGAGCCGCTCGGGGCCCTCGACGCGCTCACCCGTGACCAGATGCACGACCTCGTCGAGGACGTGTGGCTGGAGGCGCGCTTCACGGTCCTCTTCGTCACGCACAACGTGCGCGAGGCGGTACGGCTTGCGGACCGGGCCATCCTCATGGGCGACCGTCCCGGACATGTCGTCCACGAGCAGGCCAACGCCATGCCCCGTCCCCGGGTCATGGACTCGTCCGCCGTGGCCATGCGGTCCGCCGCCCTCACACAGAGCCTCAAGGAGGAGGTGGCGTCTCATGACCAGTCCGACTACTTCGTCATCTGAGCGCCAGGCCCCGCCTCTCGACCCCATCGACGCGCCTGAGCCGCGAGACGCGCGCCACCGGAGCCTGCTGCGGGCGGTGGGTGCCCCGCTCACCGCCGTCGTCATCTTCGTCACCGCGTGGCAGCTGCTGGTCGCGTCCGGCTGGCGCCCCGACTACCTCCTGCCCGGTCCTGCGGAGGTGGCCGGACGGCTGGGCGGGATCCTCGCCGACCCGGAGTTCTGGCCCGCCCTCGCCCGTACCGTGTCCCGCGCGGTCATCGGCTTCGCCGTGGCGGCCCTCATCGGCACAGCCGTGGGGCTCGCCGCCGCCGGCTCGGCGCTGCTCCGAGCGAGCATCGGGTCGCTCATCACCGGGCTCCAGACGATGCCGTCCGTCGTGTGGTTCCCGCTGGCGATCCTGCTGCTGGGCCTGGGCGAGCAGGCCATCGCGATGGTGGTCGTGCTCGGTGCGGCCCCCAGCATCGCCAACGGCGTGCTGAGCGGCGTGGACCAGCTGCCGCCCGCGTACGTCCGGCTCGGCCGGGTCCTCGGCGCGCACAGGGTCAGCCTGTACACCCACATCGTGATCCCCGGCGCACTGCCCGCCTACGTGGCCGGCCTCAACCAGGGCTGGGCCTTCGCATGGCGCTCCCTCATGGCGGGCGAGCTGCTCGTCGTGATCCCCGGCGCCTCCGGTCTCGGCAACCGGCTCGGGTTCAGCCAGGAGTTCGGGGACGCGGCCGGCCTGCTCGCGCACATGATCGTGATCCTCGTCATGGGCATGCTGGCCGACCGGCTGTTCTCCACCTGGTCCCACGGCCTGCGGCGCGCCCGGGGCCTCGCAGCCGACCGCTGAGCGCCGGGACCCGACGCCCCGCCCGCTCGAGGAGAGAACCTGTCCGCTCGAGGAGAGAACCTGTCCCGTCCGCGCGACGGCATCGGGTCCGGTCCGAACTCCACACCGGGCGACCTGCCGGCGATCCGCGGGCAGGTGCCGATGTAGGCCTGGCGCTCGATGAGGCTCGTCCGCGGGCCTCCCGGCGAGCGAGCCCGTCACCCTCGCACTGGGCGGCGCCTCCACTGACTGGCAGAAACCGAGGTGCCGGTGCTCATGTGCACCGGTGACCTCTTGCGTGCCACTCGATGGCGGCGCTTCCCAGTACGAGGGCGTCGGTCCTGCCGGGATCCGTCTCCCGGACAGGCCAGAAAGCCGTCAGGCCTGGTCGATCCGGATGAGGTTGCCGGACGGGTCACGTACAGCGCCGTCCCGTACGCCCCAGGGCTGGGTCGTCGGCTCCGAGACGATCTCGGCGCCGGCGTCCGCGAGCTCGGCGAACACCGCGTCGAGGTCGTCGGTCGCGAAGTGGACGGCGTTGAGCGCCCCCTTCGCGACGAGGCCCGCGACGTATGACTGGTCGTCCGGCGAGCCCTGGATGTAGTTGGTGAGGACGATCGCGACACCGGGCTGGGACTTCGAGCCGACGGTGATCCAGCGGAAGTCGCCGTTCGGGACGTCCATGACGACGTCGAGGCCGAGGACGTCCCGGTAGAACGCGAGCGCCTTGTCGGGGTCCGTCACGGTCACGAAGGCACGGGAAAGAGTGAGATCCATCCCAGGAACGCTAGTCAGGACGACCTGCGAAGGCTTCTCCGATCCTGCTCGGTCCCCCGGGCGGCCGACGGCCGGGTACCCTGACACCGCTCCGAGCCGGACTAGGTTCCGCACATGGAAAGCCATCGTCCCGTACGTACCGGCGCCGTCGTGGCCGCGCTCAGCGTGGCCGTCCTCTCGGGCTGTACGGCGGTCACCGGTTCGAGCAGCTCCACGACGGCGAGCGGCGGTCCGTCGACCGAGCTGGTCCCCGCCGGCTCGGCTACCGCCACCTCCTCGGCGGCCGCGACAGGCGCAGGCACCCCGTCCACGTCGGCCCCCGCCACCACGCCGTCGCAGTCCGCGAGCGCCTCGTCGACCCAGGCCGCCCTCCCGTGCCTCACGAGTCGGCTCCGCGCCACGCTCACCGCCGGAGCCGCGCCGCAGCCGGCCACACCTACCCGTACCTCGTCCTCACCAACACGGGCACCGCCCCCTGCACGCTCACCGGCTACCAGGGCGTCTCGTTCGTCGGAGACGGGAACGGTACGCAGCTGGGCGCGGCCGCCGCGCGAGAGGCCGGCGGCGTGCCGGTCGTGACGCTCACCCTCGCCCCGAGCGCCTCAGCACACTCCCAGCTCAGCATCGCGACCGCCGCCAACTACGACGCCGCGACCTGCCGCCCGAAGCAGGCCGACGGGCTGCGCGTGTACCCGCCGGACCAGACGCAGGCTCTGTTCGTCGCCACCACCGCCTACACGGCCTGCCAGAGCACCACCGTCGCGCTCCTCCAGGTCCGCCCGCCACAGGCCGGCGCGGCCTGAGACCGCCGCCACTGATCAGGTCCTTGCCCGGATCGTCTACGAGCGGGTGGGGCGCGTGAGGTTCTTCGTGACGCACGCCGGTACGGACTTGAGCGCGGTGTGGTCACCCGCCCGGTAGGCCGTCGGCGTCTGCCCCACGAGCTGGGTGAACCGGGCGCTGAAGGAGCCCAGCGACGTACAGCCCACCGCCATGCACACGTCCGTCACCCACATGTCGCCACGCCGGAGGAGCGCCTTGGCACGCTCGATGCGCCGGGTCATGAGGTAGGAGTACGGCGTCTCCCCGTACGCCTTGCGGAACTGGCGCGAGAAGTGTGCGGGCGACATGAACGCGGCGCGGGCGATCCCCGCGACGTCAAGGGGCCACGCGTACTCGCGGTCCATGAGGTCGCGGGCGCGGCGCAGGTACGCCAGGGTCTCCAGGTCCTGCGCCATCACGGCGCCAGAGTACCGAGCGCGGCCAGCGGTCCGCGTGGGGGCCGTGTCGGCCGCAGCGCACGAACTAGAGTCCAGGATCGGGAAGAGAGGGGGCGCGCCGGTGATGTCGGTGCGGACGGACCTGCTGCTGGCGGTACTGCGCGACACGCTCGCCGCGACCGTGAACTTCATCATGCTCAGCACGGCGAACCAGGAGGTGTACGACCCGGCCGAGCTCCATCTCGGGGACTCGGCGCTCGTCGTCGACCGGGCGGCCCACCAGATCTTCCAGGCGAACCTGCTCGCCCACCCCGGCACGGCGAAGCTCGACATCGTGCCGACGGTCGTGGGCGAGGAGCACCCGTACCTGCCTGAGGACATCGGCGACGGCCAGCTGCTCGTCCTGCTCGACCCGGCCGACGGCTCGAACCAGTGGCGCTGCCAGAGGGCGGGATGGTGCACCGCCGGCATCGTCGTCCAGCGGGTCGGGGAGGGCTGGACCTTCGTCACCGCATTCTGCGCCGCCCCCGACGGACGCCTCTTCCTCCTGCGCGACGACGGCGTCGTGATCATCGGCTCCACGCACAACGCGATCATGGCGCCCTTCCGGGGGCCGACCCCGCCGAACCCGACGAAGGAGCACATCGTCGCCGCGAACGCGTACAAGCACGCCTCACGCCACCTCGCGGCGCCGGTCTTCGACGCGCTCGGCGACGACTGGTTCTGCCTCACGTTCGCGGGAAACCCCGCGGTGATGAACATGCTCACGTACGACACGGACGCGGTCTTCAACCCCAACCCGTCGAGCGTCTGGGACACCGCGGCCGTCATGATCGCGGCGCACACCTCCGCCGTCGTGGGCAGCATCGACGGCCGCCTGTGGACGCCGGACGAGCTCGACGCGCTGTTCGGCAGCCGCGTCGACCTGAACCCGGCCACGTGCCAGTTCGTGCCGCCGTACGTGGCGGCGAAGAACGAGTCCCTGTACCGCGAGGTCGTCGACGCGGTGACGACCGGTCTCGCGTCGGCCCGCTAGGACGCTGCTGAACAATCCGCGTGCCGCCGGGGCCGTCTGGCGGCGGGCTGGAATTGTTGGGGTGGTGCAGGGTGAGTCGAGTTGGCAGCGGGACATGTTGGATGTGGAGTCGCTGGCG
>JAJZQV010000191.1 GCA_021803025.1 Actinomycetes bacterium
GTCGGAGATCGACTTGAGCGGACGGTTGCCCGGCCCGGTGACCGGACGCCCACGGCGCCCGTTGTCGAACAGCGAGTCCACGGCCTCCTGGAGCATCCGCTTCTCGTTGTTGACGATGATCTCGGGTGCACCCAGGTCGAGCAGCCTCTTGAGACGGTTGTTCCGGTTGATGACGCGCCGGTACAGGTCGTTGAGGTCGGAGGTGGCGAAGCGGCCACCGTCGAGCTGGACCATGGGGCGCAGGTCCGGCGGGATGACCGGGACCGCGTCGAGGACCATGCCGGACGGCGAGTTGGAGGTCTGCAGGAAGGCAGCCACCACCTTGAGCCGCTTGAGGGCGCGGGTCTTGCGCTGGCCCTTGCCCGTCTGGATGATCTCGCGGAGCGTCTCCGACTCGGCGGCGAGGTCGAAGGTGGCGAGGCGGTCCTTGATCGCCTCCGCGCCCATCGAGCCGCGGAAGTACTTGCCGAAGCGGTTCTTCATCTCCCGGTACAGGATCTCGTCGCCCTCGAGGTCCTGGACCTTGAGCGTCTTGAACCTGTTCCACACGGCCTCGAGACGATCGAGCTCGCGCTGGGCCCGGTCGCGGACGAGCTTGAGCTCCTTCTCGGCACCGTCACGGACGCGCTTCTTGATGTCGGCCTTCGCGCCCTCGTTCTCGAGCTGTGCGAGGTCCTCCTCGAGCTTGGCCATGCGCTCGTTCACGTCGTTGTCGCGACGGGTCTCGATGTGTTTGCGCTCGGTCTCGACCTTGGCCTCGAGCGAGGGCAGGTCGCGGTGGCGGGCCTCGTCGTCGACGCTGGTGATCATGTACGCCGCGAAGTAGATGACCTTCTCGAGGTCCTTCGGGGCGACGTCGAGCAGGTAGCCGAGCCGCGACGGGACGCCCTTGAAGTACCAGATGTGCGTCACCGGAGCGGCGAGCTCGATGTGGCCCATGCGCTCGCGGCGCACGTTGGACCGCGTCACCTCGACGCCACAGCGCTCACACACGATGCCCTTGAACCGGACCCGCTTGTACTTTCCGCAGTAGCACTCCCAGTCCCGGGTGGGACCGAAGATCTTCTCGCAGAACAGGCCGTCACGCTCGGGCTTGAGCGTGCGGTAGTTGATCGTCTCTGGCTTCTTGACCTCGCCGTGCGACCACTCGCGGATCTGCTCCGCGGTGGCCAGACCGATGCGCAGCTCGTCGTAGAAGTTCACATCCAGCACGTTTGCTTGTCTCTTTTCTCCCTGGCGGGAAGGTCGTGACTCTGAGTTGTGGGTGGCTGAGTGCCGGCCTCAGGGCCGCACAGCTCAGATCTCGTCGAGAGCCGAGAAGTGGTCGGCACCAGGACGACGGGACAGGTCGATGCCGAACTCCTCGGACGCCCGGTAGTCGTCCTCGGAGTCGCGCAGCTCCACGATCTGCCCGTCGGAGCTCAGCACCTCGACGTTCAGGCAGAGCGACTTCATCTCCTTGACCAGCACCTTGAACGACTCGGGGATGCCAGGCTCGGGGATGTTCTCGCCCTTGACGATGGCCTCGTACACCTTCACGCGGCCCGGGACGTCGTCGGACTTAATGGTCAGCAGCTCCTGCAGGGCCCAGGCGGCGCCGTACGCCTCGAGAGCCCACACCTCCATCTCGCCGAACCGCTGGCCGCCGAACTGGGCCTTACCGCCCAGGGGCTGCTGCGTGATCATCGAGTACGGGCCGGTCGAACGGGCGTGGATCTTGTCGTCGACCAGGTGGTGGAGCTTGAGCATGTAGATGTAGCCGACGCCGACCCGCTCCGGGTACGGCTCACCGGAGCGGCCGTCGAAGAGCTGGACCTTGCCGCCGCCGTCCATGAGACGCTTGCCGTCGCGGTTGGGGAGACCGTGCGCGAGCAGGCCGCCGATCTCCTGCTCGTTGGCGCCGTCGAAGACCGGGGTGGCGACGCGCTGGTCACCCTCCACACGGCCCAGGCCGACGTCGACCAGGCGCTCGGCCCACGGCTCGTCGAGACCGGTGATGTCCCATCCGGTCTTCGCGACCCAGCCGAGGTGGGTCTCGAGGACCTGCCCGACGTTCATTCGCGAGGGGACGCCCAGCGGGTTGAGGACGATGTCGACGGGCGTGCCGTCCTCGAGGAACGGCATGTCCTCGACAGGCAGGATCTTCGAGATGACGCCCTTGTTGCCGTGACGACCGGCGAGCTTGTCGCCGTCTGAGATCTTGCGCTTCTGGGCCACGTACACCCTCACGAGCTGGTTCACGCCGGGAGGCAGCTCGTCGCCGTCCTCACGGTCGAAGACCCGGACGCCGATGACCGTGCCGGTCTCGCCGTGAGGGACCTTCATCGACGTGTCGCGGACCTCGCGGGCCTTCTCGCCGAAGATGGCACGCAGCAGGCGCTCCTCCGGAGTCAGCTCGGTCTCGCCCTTGGGGGTGACCTTGCCGACGAGGATGTCGCCCGTACCCACCTCGGCGCCGATGCGGATGATGCCCCGGTCGTCGAGGTCCGCGAGCATGTCCTCGCTCACGTTGGGGATGTCACGGGTGATCTCCTCGG
>JAJZQV010000005.1 GCA_021803025.1 Actinomycetes bacterium
TGGATCCGCATGACGAGCGCGTTCCGGCCCAGGTCGAGCGTGTCGGTCGCGGTGAACGGCAGGTGGGGCGCCTTCCGGAAGCCCAGGGCGATCTCGGTGACCCGCCGGGGGAGCCGCTTGCCGGTGCGCAGGTAGAACGGCACCCCGGCCCAGCGGCGACTGTCGATGTCCAGGCGGAGCGCCGCGAACGTCTCGGTCGTCGAGGTGGCCTTGAAGCCCTCCTCCTCGACGTAGCCGACGACGTGCCGCCCGCCGGTCCATCCGGCCGCGTACCGGCCGCGCGCCGCGTGCAGGTCCGGCCTCTTGGGCGTCAGCACGGCCGACAGGACCTTCTGCTTCTCACGACGGAGGTTCGTCGCGTCGAACGAGATGGGCTCGTCCATCGCGGTGAGGGCCAGCAGCTGGAGAAGGTGGTTCTGGATCACGTCCCGCGCGGCGCCGATGCCGTCGTAGTAGCTGGCACGGCCGCCGACGCCGATGTCCTCGGCCATCGTGATCTGCACGTGGTCGACGTAGTGGTTGTTCCACACCGGCTCGAACATCTCGTTCGCGAACCGCAGTGCCAGCAGGTTCTGGACCGTCTCCTTGCCGAGGTAGTGGTCGATCCGGAAGACCGACTTCGACGGGAACGCGGTCGACAGCACCTGGTTCAGGTCCTTCGCGCTCTCGAGGTCGTGCCCGAAGGGCTTCTCGATGACGACGCGACGCCAGCCACCGCGGTCCGTGGCGGAGAGCCCCGAACGGTTGAGGTTGCGGATCACGGTCTCGAAGAGTCCCGGTGGGATCGACAGGTAGAACGCGTGGTTGCCGTTCGTCCCGCGCAGCTGGTCCAGCTCCTCGATCGTGGCGGCGAGCTCCGCGTACGACGACTCCTCGTCCAGGTTCCCCTGGACGAACCGGATGCCCTCGCTGAGCTGGCGCCAGACCTCCTCCCGGAACGGCGTCCGGGCGTGCTCACGCACCGCCTCGTGCACACGGGACGCGAAGTCCTCGTCGGCCCACTCGCGTCGGGCGAAGCCGACCAGCCCGAAGCCGGGGGGGAGAAGACCGCGGTTCGCCAGGTCGTACACGGCCGGCATGAGCTTCTTGCGGGCGAGGTCACCGGTGACACCGAACATCACCAGCACGCAGGGGCCTGCGATCCGGGGGAGCCGACGGTCCGCTGGATCTCGCAGCGGATTGCCGCTGAACCTCTCGTCTACCACCGTCGTCTTCTCCTCGTGGTTGCCAGGCTACCTATCGGACCGATGCCGACTAGGACGAACGGCTTACCGGGAAAGCCTATTCCTCACCGTGGACCCCGCATGCCACACCGATTCTCAACGTCTCAGCAGCCACGGGTCCAGCGCCGCGGCCGCGAACACCAGGGCGAGGTACGTGTTGGACCAGTGGAACAGCCTCATCGGCTGGGCGCTCGTGTCGTCGGCACCCGCGTTCGCCCGTCGGAGAAGCATCACAGCCTCGACCATGAGCCACGCGCCGCAGGCACCTGCGACGACCGGGTACAGCCACCCCGTACGGGCGACGGGCCAGAGCGCGAGGCTGGTGACCACGGTGAGCACCGAGTAGAGCAGGATCCTCCGCGCCACCGCCGGGCGGCTGGCGACGACGGGCAGCATGGGCACTCCGCCGGCCTCGTAGTCCTGCCGGTACCGCCAGGCGAGCGCCCACGTGTGGGGCGGGGTCCAGAAGAAGACGACGAGGAACAGGATGACCGGCGGCCACGCGACACCACCCGTGACCGCGGTCCACCCGATGAGCGGGGGGAAGCATCCTGCGATCCCGCCCCAGATGATGTTCTGCGAGGTCGAGCGCTTGAGCCAGATGGTGTAGACGAACACGTACAGCGCGTTGGCGAGCAGCGCGAGCCAGGCCGACAGCCAGTTCACCGCGAAGCCGAGGACCAGCACGGAGGCGACACCCAGCACCGTCCCGTACGCCGCGGCAGCCTGTCGGCTCACCCGGTGCCGGGGCAGCGCGCGGGTCCGAGTCCGGCGCATGAGCTCGTCGATGTCGGCGTCGATGACGTTGTTGTACGTGTTGGCACTGCCCGCCGCGAGGTAGCCGCCGGCCATCGTCGCCAGCATGAGCCGCCAGGACGGGACGCCGTGGGCGGCGAGGAACATCGCCGGGAGCGTCGTGACGAGCAGGAGCTCGACGATGCGCGGCTTGGTGAGACCCACGTACGCGGCGACGACATCACGCGTCGTCACCGCGGGCCCTATCGCCTGCGGCACGGTCGCGGTTCCCGCGGGTGGGGTCACTGAGCGCTCCCTTGGCGTGTCGGCGGGTGGGCGTCGAGCACTCTAGCCCGCGTTGGCTGGCGAGGCCACCTCGCGCAGCCGCCACAGGACGTGGACGGTGACCCCGGTGAGGACGGCGAGACCGGCCATGTGGAGCGCCACGCCGAGGACAGGAAGCCCGGTGAAGTACTGGACGTAGCCGATGACGCCCTGGAGCAGCTGCACGGCGAGCAGGGTGGCGACCAGCCGCGACGTCGTGAGGGCGAGCAGGACGATCGTGAGGCCGACGAGAGCCCACACCGACGTGGCGTGTACATGGGCGGCGAGCTCGGGGTCGATGCCGTTGCGCTGGACCGCCCCGTCTCCGGCGTGCGGACCCGCGCCCGTCACGACGGTGCCGAGCAGGATGACGAGTCCCGTCACCGCGACGATCGCCAGGGTGAGCCGACGGACCAGCCGGGAGACCAGGAGTGCCCGTGTGTCGTACGCGCGGTGGACCATGACCACGCAGAGGCCGATGATCGCGACGGACAGCACCATGTGGAGCGCCACGACCCACGGGTTCAGCTGGGTGAGCACCGTGATGCCGCCGATGACGCCCTGCAGAGGAATGCCGAGGGCGACGACGACGGCGAGAGTCCGGATCGGGCGCATCGGCGCCCCGGCAGCGGTCGCCTTCACGCGGAAGGCCGTGACGACGGTGCCGAGGGCCAGGGCGACGAGCACGAACGTGAGCATGCGGTTGCCGAACTCGATGACGCCGTGGACGCCGAGCTCGGGCTGCGGTACGTAGTCCGTTCCGCTGCACTGCGGCCAGGTGGGGCAGCCGAGCCCGGAGCTCGTGAGCCTCACGACCGCACCGGTCACGACAAGGAGCATGTTCACCGCGAGTGAGGCGATGGCCCAGGCGCGCAGCGCGGGCACCGTGCCGACCAGCCGTCCGGCGAGGGGAGTGGGGGCCGGCGTGGTCGTCGTCGCGGTCGTCACGTCGACGAGTCTAGGGGCCGAGGGCGGTCGCACCGGTACGTCGTCAGAGCGCTGAGTCCTTGCGGAACTCGTCGTACGAGACGTTCCAGTCGGTCCAGCCGTTGCCCTTCTCGAGCGTGCGCGACGTGCCCGTGACGTTGATGAGGTCGCCGACGTTGCAGTTCGCGAACAGCCAGGCACCGTTCGCCGTGCTCATGCCGATGCAGCCGTGGCTGACGTTGGCCACGCCCTGGCTGGCCACCGACCACGGCGCCGCGTGGACGAACTCGCCCGAGTCGGTCTCCCGCATGGCGTACTGGACGTTGGACAGGTTGTAGTAGTCAGGGCTGCTCTTGTCGATCCCGACGGTCTCGGAGTTCATCTGCAGCGAGGCGAACTTCTCCTTGAGCACCTTCTTGCCGCTCCGCGTGAGGAAGCCGGGCTTGCCGCCCGTGATCGGGATCCTCTTCGCCACGACGCCGTCGATGACGACGGTCATCGTGTGGGCGGCCACGTCCGCGTTGAGGATGACCGAGCGTGCGATGGTCATCGTCCCCTTCACGGACTTCTGGCCGTACGTGCCCTTGCCCGCGGGGATGGAGTTGATGTCGACGTTGATCGTGACCTGGGTGCCCGGCTTCCAGAGCTCCTTGGGGCGCCAGTGGGCCTCCGTGCTCGACTGCCACCCCCACGAACCCTCCTGCGGCGGGTTCGACGTGACGGTCATGTGCTTCTGGAACGCCGCCCGGTCCGTCACCGGGACGTCGAACTTCACGATCACCGGCATGGCGACACCGACGGTCCCGCCCGAGATGATCATGGGGAAGATCTGCTGCTTCAGCGAGAGGTTCTCCGTGGAGAACCTGGTCGTCGTCGTGGAGTCGACCCCGGCGAGGTTGTGACCGGTGACGACCACCTGGTACGACGTGCCGGGCTCCAGGAGGCTGCCCGCGGTCCACGTGAGGTTGTCCGGGGACATCGTCCCCTGAACCGTCTTCCGCCCGGACTTGGGGTCGGTGTAGGCCATGGCGACGTCGGTGATGGAGCCCTTCTCTGCCGTGACGGTGAGAAGGGTGTCGACCGGGACCGTCGCCCCGTCCGCGACGCTGGTGGAGAACCTGACGGCGTCAACGACGGCCTGGGTCGGTGAGGCGGACGCGGACGGTCCCGCGGCATTGGCAGGGGGCACGGAGGTCGACGCCCCCGGCGCCTTGATGGCGCATCCCGCAAGAGCGAGGGCCGACCCGACGCCGGCGAGGCCGACGACCGTACGACGTGAGACTGGCATACGAGCTCCCGAGGGCAGAAAGACTTCTGGCTACCAGGGTAAGGCAGGACCCCGCAGAATCCTGATGGCACGCGAGGGCGCGGAACGGGCCGGCCCCGAAGGACCGGCCCGCATCACTCATGGTGTCGAGACGACTCAGCCCTTGCCGGCCGCCACGGGCTCCGGGGCCGGGACGGGGGTGACCATCGTCTCCGGCGACGGGAGCATCATGCCGTCGACGTCCTGGTTCGAGGCGGGCCTCGTGGCGTCCTCGAGGTTGCCCGGGATCCGCATGCCGTAGAAGGAGCGCCACACGAAGTAGGCGGACACGAGGAACATCACGGCCGCGAGGACCTTGACGAGGACGCCCAGGCCCTGGCCGTTGAGGCTCACCGCGAGCTGCACGGCCAGCAGGCCGAACAGCGTCGTGAACTTGATGACCGGGTTGAGGGCGACCGACGAGGTGTCCTTGTACGGGTCGCCGACCGTGTCGCCGACGATCGAGGCGTCGTGCAGGTCGGTGCCCTTGGCCTTGAGGTCGACCTCGACGATCTTCTTGGCGTTGTCCCAGGCGCCACCCGCGTTCGCCATGAAGATCGCCTGGTAGAGGCCGAAGATCGCGATCGAGATCAGGTAGCCGATGAAGAAGTACGGCTCCACGAAGGCGAACGACAAGGTGGCGAAGAAGATCGCCAGGAAGATGTTGAACATCCCCTTCTGCGCGTACTGGGTGCAGATCTCGACGACGCGACGCGAGTCCTCGACGGAGGCCTTCGTGACCGACGGGTCGAGCTTGATGTTCTCCTTGATGAACTCCACCGCACGGAAGGAGCCGGTGGTCACGGCCTGGATGGACGCGCCGGTGAACCAGTAGATCATCGCGCCGCCGACGATCAGGCCGAGCAGGAACGGCGCGTGCAGCAGGGACAGCTTGTCGAGGTCCTTGGTGAGGCCCTCGGTGAGGCCCACGATGATCGAGAAGATCATGGTGGTCGCACCGACGACCGCGGTGCCGATGAGCACGGGCTTGGCCGTCGCCTTGAACGTGTTGCCCGCGCCGTCGTTCTCCTCGAGCATGTCCTTGGCCCGGTCCCACTTCGGGGTGAAGCCGAAGTCACGCTCGATCTCGGAGGTGATGTCGGGGATCGACTCGATGACGCTCAGCTCGTACACGGACTGCGCATTGTCGGTGACCGGACCGTACGAGTCGACGGCGATCGTCACGGGGCCCATGCCGAGGAAGCCGAAGGCCACGAGGCCGAAGGCGAACACGGCGGGGGCGATCATGATGGCGCCGAGCCCGAGCGTCGACAGGAGGAACGCGCCGCCCATGAGCGCGACGATCGCCAGCCCGATCCAGTAGGCCGAGAAGTTGCCCGCCACGAGCCCGGAGAGGATGTCGAGAGAGGCGCCGCCCTGGGCCGCCGACTTCACGACCTCCTGGACGTGCTTGCTGGACGTCGAGGTGAAGACCTTCACGAGCTCGGGGATCAGGGCGCCGGCGAGCGTGCCGCAGGAGATGATCGCGGAGAGCTTCCACCACAGCGTGCCGTCGCCGAGTCCGGAGATCAGCGCCCAGCTGGTGAGGAAGGTGAGGGCGATCGAGACGATCGACGTGATCCACACGAGGTTGGTGAGGGGCCTCTCGAAGTCCATCTCGTCCGCGTCGCCGTACTGGCGCTTCGCGAAGACGTTGTTGAGCTGGTACGAGAGGAACGACGCGACGACCATGATCGAGCGGATCACGAAGATCCACACGAGCAGGCGCACCTGCATGGCCGGGTCGTGCACCGCGAGCAGGATGAACGTGATGAGCGCGACGCCCGTGACGCCGTAGGTCTCGAAGCCGTCCGCGGAGGGGCCGACCGAGTCGCCGGCGTTGTCGCCCGTGCAGTCGGCGATCGTGCCGGGGTTGCGGGCGTCGTCCTCCTTGATCTTGAAGACGATCTTCATGAGGTCGGAGCCGATGTCGGCGATCTTGGTGAAGATGCCACCGGCGATACGCAGCGCGGACGCGCCCAGCGACTCGCCGATGGCGAAGCCGATGAAGCAGGAGCCGGCGATGTCGCCCGGCAGGACCAGCATGATGAAGAGCATCATGAACAGCTCGACCGAGATGAGCATCATGCCGACGCTCATGCCTGAGCGCAGGGGGATGGAGTAGACGCCGAACGGCTTGCCCCGAAGCGAGGCGAACGCGGTGCGGGAGTTCGCGAACGTGTTGACGCGGATGCCGTACCACGCGATGGCGTACGAGCCGGCCATGCCGATGACGCTGAACATCAGGACGATGAGCGTCCGTCCGAGTCCGATGCCGGTGAGGAACTCGAAGTACACGAAGATGACCGCGCCGATGAACAGCCACAGGGTCAGGAGGAACTTGCCCTGCTGGACGAGGTACGCCTTGCAGGTCTCGTAGATGAGCTCGCTGATCTCGCGCATCGACGAGTGGACCGGCAGCTTGCGAAGGCTCATGAAGCTCAACAGGCCGAAGACCAGGCCGCCGAGACAGATGGCGATGCCGCCGAGCAGCAGGAGCCTGCCGTCGATGCCACCGAACGTGACAGAGCTGAGGTCGGGGAGCTTGAGGTTGGCCTCGCCGCCTCCCTGTTCGCCGGTCGCTGGTGTGGTGCCGCATCCGGCGAGCAGGAGCACGGCTAGCGTCCCCATGATCGCCATGACCCGACGTGTCGTGGGCCTCATGACCTCTCCTCTTCGTAAGGGCGGAGAACGACCTCCACCCGGACGTGGTCAGGCTACGACTTCCTTTGACCGTACAAACCGGGGGGGTACCCGTTCGGCCTTCAACCACGGTGTGATAGTGGAGTGGACTGGCGGAGATTCGGTCGTGCCCGGGCCGCGAGGCCCCGGAGGATGCCTACTAAGGGTAGCCTTAGTTGATCTCTGGCCGGATTACGCAAGAATGGTGTTGTGAAAACCGAGCCGTCCCGTGACGTCGTCGCGGCCGAGACCGAGGCGGGCACGCGTGGGCGGGTGCTGGGCGTCATCATGGCGCGCGGTGCGGCCACCGCGTCGGAGATC
This sequence comes from Actinomycetes bacterium, assembly GCA_021803025.1. Classification (GTDB taxonomy): domain Bacteria; phylum Actinomycetota; class Actinomycetes; order Propionibacteriales; family Propionibacteriaceae; genus Fen-668. The sequence goes on from JAJZQV010000005.1 coordinate 7,519, forward strand.
GCCGACGAGCTGACCCTCACCCAGGCTGCCGTCCGCCGGCACCTGACCGGCCTCGCCGAGTCGGGCCTCATCACCACGCGGGAGCGTCGTACGTACGGCAGCCGCGGCCGCGGCAGGCCCGCGAAGGTGTTCGTCCCGACCGACCGCGGCCGGAACGCGTTCGAGCACACCTACGACAAGCTGGCGATCGACGTGCTGGGCTACCTGGCCGAGCTCGAAGGCCCGGAGGCGGTCGACAGGTACGCCCGTCATCGGTTCGCACAGTTCGCGTCGAAGCACGCCGTGGAGATCTCCTCGGCGGCCTCCCCGGTGGATGCGCTCGCTCATGCGCTCACCGACGAGGGTTTCATGGCGACGGTCCAGCCGGTGTCCAGCGGCCTGCAGCTGTGCCAGCACCACTGCCCTGTGGCGGCCGTCGCGTCCACGTACCCCGTGATGTGTGTCGCGGAGACGGAAGTTTTCTCGAACCTCCTCGGTTCGCACATACAGAGGCTCGCCACCATCGCACACGGCGACGGTGTCTGCACGACTCACATCCCCCGACCGGTGACCAAGGAGGTCTCACGATGACCCAGACCCAGGACCCGCCCCAGCTGGCGCCCGGACTCGGCAGCACGCAGGACGAACACCTGGCGGCCCTCGGTCAGTACCGCTTCGGCTGGCACGACTCCGACACCGCCGGAGCGTCCGCCCAGCGCGGCCTGAACGCCGACGTCGTCCGCGACATCTCCGGCAAGAAGAACGAGCCGAGCTGGATGCTCGACCTGCGGCTCAAGGGGCTCAAGCTCTTCGAGCGCAAGCCGATGCCCGTCTGGGGCGCCGACCTGTCGGGCATCGACTTCGACAACATCAAGTACTTCGTGCGCTCCACGGAGCGTCAGGCGCAGTCGTGGGAGGACCTCCCCGAGGACATCAAGACCACGTACGACCGGCTCGGCATCCCGGCCGCGGAGCGCAACCGCCTCGTCGCCGGTGTCGCCGCGCAGTACGAGTCCGAGGTGGTCTACCACAAGATCAACGAGGAGCTCGAGCGGCAGGGCGTCATCTTCCTCGACACCGACACCGGTCTCAAGGAGCACCCGGAGATCTTCAAGGAGTACTTCGGCTCCGTGATCCCGGTGGGCGACAACAAGTTCGCCTCGCTCAACACCTCGGTGTGGTCCGGCGGCTCGTTCATCTACGTCCCGAAGGGCGTCCACGTCTCCATCCCGCTCCAGGCCTACTTCCGCATCAACACGGAGAACATGGGCCAGTTCGAGCGGACGCTGATCATCGTCGACGAGGGCGCGTACGTGCACTACGTCGAGGGCTGCACCGCGCCGATCTACAAGTCGGACTCGCTGCACTCCGCGGTCGTCGAGATCATCGTCAAGAAGAACGCCCGGTGCCGCTACACGACCATCCAGAACTGGTCGAACAACGTCTACAACCTCGTCACGAAGCGCGCCACCTGCGAAGAGGGCGCCACGATGGAGTGGGTCGACGGCAACATCGGCTCGAAGGTGACGATGAAGTACCCGGCCGTCTGGCTGCTCGGCGAGCACGCCCGCGGCGAGACGCTGTCGATCGCGTTCGCCGGCGAGGGCCAGCACCAGGACACGGGCTCGAAGATGGTCCACGCCGCACCGTTCACGTCGAGCTCGATCATCTCGAAGTCGGTCTCCCGCGGCGGCGGCCGTACCTCGTACCGCGGCCTGATCCAGGTCGACCCCAACGCGCACCACTCCGCCTGCACGGTGAAGTGCGACGCGCTGCTGGTCGACACGATCAGCCGGTCGGACACGTACCCCTACGTCGACGTCCGCACCGACGACGTCTCCATGGCCCACGAGGCCACCGTCTCCAAGGTCTCGGACGACCAGCTCTTCTACCTCATGAGCAGGGGGATGGGCGAGGACGAGGCGATGGCGATGATCGTGCGGGGCTTCGTCGAGCCCATCGCGCGAGAGCTGCCGATGGAGTACGCCCTCGAGCTGAACCGGCTCATCGAGCTGCAGATGGAAGGAGCGGTCGGCTGATGACGGCCATCATCGAGAAGGCGGACGGCGCAGCCGGGAGACTCTCGGAGGCCGTCGAGGCCGTCGAGTCGCACCTGCATCCCAAGCCGTCCTGGGACGTCGCGGACCACCCCATGCCGACCGGCCGGGAGGAGATCTGGCGGTTCACCCCGATCAGCCGGATCCGGCCGCTCCTGGAAGCCACCCCGAGCGACGCCCGGCTGGTGTGGGAGGAGACCCTCCCCGAGGGCGTGACCAGCCGGGCCGTGACCGAGCAGGAGGCTCGTACGATCTCCACCGAGGCGCCGGTCGACCGCGTGTCGTCGCTGGCGGCGTCCCTGTCCGGCGGAGCGCGGCTCGTCGACGTACCGGCCGAGGCCGAGCTCACGCAGCCCGTGAGCATCGTCCTGCGCGGCACGGGCGAGCTCGTCTGGGGACACACGGTCGTGAGGATCGGGCACCACGCACGAGCCACGGTGGTGCTGCGCCACGAGGGCAGTGCCAGGTACGGGACCAAGCTCGACGTCATCGTCGGCGAAGGGGCCCTCGTCAACTTCGTGACGCTCCAGGACTGGGCCGACGACACGGTGCACGGCGGCCAGACCTCCGTGCTCGTGGGCCGCGACGCCCAGGTCCGTACCGTCACCGTGAGCCTCGGCGGGTCGCTCGTGCGGCTCACCGAGACGGCGCGCTTCGCCGGCCCCGGCGGCTCGCTGGAGCAGTTCGGCCTCTACTTCGTGGACGCCGGGCAGCACATCGAGCACCGCCTCTTCGTCGACCACAACGCGCCGCAGACCCACAGCCAGGTCGACTACCGCGGCGCGCTGCAGGGCAAGGGCGCGCACTCGGTGTGGGTCGGCGACGTCCTCATCCGCAAGGTCGCCGAGCAGATCAGCACGTACGAGGCGAACAAGAACCTCGTGCTCACCGACGGCTGCCGCGCCGACTCCGTACCGAACCTGGAGATCCAGACCGGCCAGATCGAGGGAGCGGGGCACTCGTCGACGACGGGCCGCTTCGACGACGAGCAGCTGTTCTACCTCCAGAGCCGCGGCATCGCCCCTGATGAGGCGCGCCGTCTCGTGGTCCGTGGGTTCTTCGCTGCGATCATCGCCAAGATCGGGGTCCCGGAGCTCGAGGAACATCTCATGACCGCGATCGAGGCGGAGCTCGCGAAGTCGGTGGCCGCATGAGCTTCGCCCGTGCCTGCGGGACGGCCGAGGTGGCCCTCGGCGCCCCCCACGCCACCGTCGTGGACGGCGTCCCGGTGGCCGTCGTCCGCACCGAGGAGGGATGGTTCGCCATCCAGGACGAGTGCAGCCACGCGGCCGTGCCGCTCTCGGACGGAGACGTCGAGGACTGCCACATCGAGTGCTACATGCACGGCTCCCGCTTCGACCTGCGCACCGGTATCCCCGACCAGCTGCCGGCCACCGTGCCGGTCCCGGTCTACCCCATCAGCATCGATGGCGACGACGTGCTCGTCGACGTCGCGAACCCGCACCATCTCGAGGAGAACTGAACACAATGGCACTCACCCAGGGCCTGGTCATCACCGGCCTCCACGTCACCGTCGAGACCGAGGCGGGCACCAAGGAGATCCTCAAGGGCGTCGACCTCACGGTCCGTCCTGGTGAGATCCACGCGATCATGGGCCCGAACGGCTCGGGGAAGTCGACGCTCGCGTACTCGATCGCCGGCCACCCCAAGTACACGATCACCCAGGGCTCCGTGACGCTGGACGGCGTCGAGCTCACCCAGCTCAGCGTCGACGCGCGCGCTCGTGCGGGCATGTTCCTCGCCATGCAGTATCCGGTCGAGGTGCCGGGCGTGTCGGTCGCGAACTTCCTGCGGACCGCCAAGACCGCGATCAGCGGCGAGGCGCCCAAGGTCCGTACCTGGATCAAGGAGGTCAACGAGTCGCTCGGGCGCCTCGACCTCGACTCGGCGTTCAGCAGCCGCAGCGTCAACGAGGGCTTCTCCGGCGGCGAGAAGAAGCGCCACGAGATCGTCCAGCTCGAGCTTCTCAACCCGAAGTTCGCCGTGCTCGACGAGACCGACTCCGGCCTGGACATCGACGCGCTGCGCATCGTCAGCGATGGCGTGAACAGGTACGCGTCACAGGGCGATCGCGGCGTGCTCCTCATCACCCACTACACGCGGATCCTGCGCTACATCAACCCCGACTTCGTCCACGTCTTCGTCGACGGCCACATCGTCGAGGAGGGCGGCCGCGAGCTGGCCGACGAGCTCGAGGCGAACGGCTACGAGAAGTACACGAAGGTGGCGGCGAGCTCGTGAGCGAACCGTACGACGTCGAGGCGGTGCGCCGGGACTTCCCGATCCTCGAGCGCACGCTCGGCGCGTACCCGTTGACCTACCTGGACTCGGCGAACACCAGCCAGAAGCCGCGGCAGGTCGTCGAGGCGATCGCCGACCACTACCTCCACCACAACGCGAACGTCGCCCGCGCCATGCACGTGCTCGGCGCCGAGGCGACCGCCGCGTTCGAGGGCGCCCGTACCGCGGTGGCCGCGTTCATCGGGGCAGCGCGCTCCGAGGAGGTCGTGTTCACGAAGAACGCCACCGAGGCGCTCAACCTCGCCGCGCACACGCTCGGGTCTCGGCTACGCCCCGGTGACGAGGTGGTCGTCTCCGTGATGGAGCACCACTCGAACATCGTCCCGTGGCAGCTCGCGTGCTCTCGTACCGGCGCGACACTGCGCTGGTTCGACGTCACCGACGACGGCCGTCTCGACATCGAGTCGGCTGTACGGGACGGGCTGGTCAACGAGCGTACGAAAGTCGTGTCCCTGGCCTGGGTGAGCAACGTGCTCGGCACCGTCAACCCCGTCGCCCAGGTCGCGGGCATGGCGCACGCGGTCGGCGCGGTCATGGTCGTCGACGCCTCCCAGGGCGTGCCGCAGCTGCCGACGGACGTCGCGGCGCTCGGCTGCGACATGCTCGCGTTCACCGGCCACAAGATCTGCGGGCCGACCGGCATCGGCGTGCTGTGGGGCCGGTACGACCTGCTGGAGTCCCTGCCTCCCTTCCTCGGCGGCGGCGAGATGATCGAGGTCGTCCGGATGACCGGTTCGACGTTCGCGCGGCCCCCGTACCGGTTCGAGGCCGGCACACAGCCGATCGCCCAGGCCGTCGGCCTGCACGAGGCGATCCGGTACGTGTCGCGGCTCGGCATGGACAAGATCGCCACCCACGAGCACGACCTCACGGCGTACGCGCTCGGCGAGATGTCGAAGGTCCCGGGACTTCGCATCCTCGGACCGACCGAGGCCGTCGACCGCGGGGGAGCGATCTCGTTCAGCCTCGAGGGCGTCCACCCGCACGACGTCATGCAGCTCCTCGACTCGCGTGGCATCGCCATCCGCGGTGGCCACCACTGCGCGCGGCCGCTGCACGAGCGGCTCGGCGTGCAGTCGAGCTGCCGGGCTTCCGTCTACCTGTACACGACGCGTGAGGAGATCGACCGGCTCGTCGAGGCGCTCGACTACACGGGTGCGTTCTTCTCCGGACGGCTGGCCACGACCGGAGGCGCCCGGTGAGCGTCGAGCAGCTGTACCAGGAGATCATCCTCGACCACTACCGCGTGAAGCGGAACGCGGGCCTGCGGGAGCCGTACGACGTCGAGGTCCACCACGTCAACCCGTCGTGCGGGGACGAGCTGACGCTGCGGGTGACCGTGGCGGACGGCGAGGTCACCGACGTGTCGTACGACGCCGTCGGCTGCTCGATCTCGCAGGCGTCCACGTCCGTGATGAGCGACCTGGTGATCGGGGGCAGCCCCGAGCACGCGCTGGAGCTGCACGACGGCTTCCAGGCGATGATCCAGGGCCAGGGGAAGGTCTCGCTGGACGAGGACACGTACGGGGACGCCGTGGCGTTCGAGGGCGTGGCCCAGTTCCCCGCCCGTGTGAAGTGCGCGATGCTCGGCTGGGCCGCGGTGCGCGATGCGCTGCTGCGGATCATGGCCGGCGTGAAGGAGGAGTCATGACAGAACCCACCCAGACCCCGACGAGGCCGTCCGACCTCGTGAAGGAGCCGCTTCCCGGCGCCGCGCCCCAGACGCGGACGACCGTCGAGGACGTCACCGAGGCGATGAAGGACGTCGTCGACCCGGAGCTCATGGTCAACGTCGTCGACCTGGGCCTCGTGTACGGCGTCCAGCTCGACGACGACCTCAACGCCACGATCGACATGACACTCACGTCGCCGACGTGCCCGTTGACGGACCGGATCGAGTACGACACACAGCTCGCGCTGGACGGCCTCGTGAACTCCGTGACGATCAACTGGGTCTGGCTGCCGCCGTGGACGCTCGAGAACATCACCCCCGAGGGGATCGAGCAGCTCCGCTCCGTCGGCTACAACGTCTGATCCCCCGACGTCCGATCCCCGGCTGAGCCGCGGGGCATAGGCTGCCTGCGGCGCCCTGGCGGGGCGCCCGACCGTAGATTCGCGTCCGCCGGGTCGTCGGTCATACCTGGGAGAGGGGGCACGGTGGGCTTCGCGGTCCCCGCGACCCAGGTCACGATCATGTTCGGCCTCATGGCCGTCGGGTGGGTCGCGTTCACGCTGCGCTGGATCCGCGACGACGCGCTCAAGGGGATGACGAACCTGCTCCTCTACCTCGTCTCCCCGGCCGTGATCCTGCTCGCCTTCCAGCGGCCGTTCGACGCGGGCCGGCTGCGGACGATCGGCGTGGTCTTCCTCATCGACCTCGTCGTCTTCGCCATCACGATCGGGATCGCCCGGGTGGCGATGAACGCCCGGCTGGTGCGCGACCCCGCGACCCGTACCGCCCTGCGCTTCGGCACGGTCTACACGAACGCGGGCTTCATCGGGATCCCGTTGACGCAGGCGGTGCTCGGGCAGGACGGCGTCTTCTACGCGGTGACGTTCATCGCGGCGTTCACTGTGTTCGTCTGGACCCACGGCATGGCACTGTTCGGTGCCGGCGGGGAGCCGGGCCTGCGCCGCCTGCGACGCGTCCTGCTCAATCCCGGCATCGTGTCGATCGTCCTCGCGCTGGTCCTGTACGTGACCGGCGTGCACATCCCGTCGCCGGTCTCGGACGTGATCGGCTACCTGTCGAGCATGAACACTCCGCTCAGCATGATCGTCGTCGGCATCAACCTCGCGGCGTTCAGCCTGCGGTCGGTGTTCAGCGACAGGCTCGCCTGGTACGGGACGGCGGTGCGCAACGTCGTCGTACCCGCCGTCTTCGTCGTGCTGCTGTGGTTCGTCCCCATCGACCCGGTGGCCCGCATGGCCATCCTCATCTCGGCGAGCGCACCGGTCGGGGCGATGATCGTCATCTTCTCGGTGCGCCACGACGCCGACCCGCGGTTCGCGACCCGCCTGCTCTGCCTCTCGACGCTGTTCAGCGTCCTCACGCTGCCCCTGGCCCTCATGGCGGCGGGCAGGCTCTGGTGAGCGCCACGTCTGTCAGACGGCCCCTGTAGGTTCTCCCTCCGTGACGGTGACCTTGGCGCAGCTGCGCAGGTACGCGGTGGGGCGCAGCCTGTTCCGGCCGACGACCCTGCGAAGGGCCATCGAGCGGCTGGGGTTCGTGCAGGCCGACCCGATCCGCCAGCCCGCGCGGGCCCAGGACCTCATCCTGCGGCACCGCGTCTCGGGCTACCGCGCGGGCGACCTCGAGCGGCGGTACGCGCGGCTGCCCATCGAGGAGGACGCCTTCGTCAACTACGGCTACCTGCCGCGCGCCACCGCGACGCTCATGCATCCGCGCAAGGCCCGCAAGCCTTGGGACGCCGTGTCCGCGCAGCGGGCCGAGGATGTGCTCGAGTTCGTACGGACGCACGGGACCGTACATCCCAGGGAGGTGGAGAACCACTTCCAGCACGGACGGGTGACGAACTGGTTCGGCGGGAGCTCGAACGCCACCACCCAGCTGCTCGACGGGATGCACTACCGGGGGCTGCTGCGGGTGGTCTCGCGGGCGTCCGGCACGAGGACGTACGCGCTCGCTGACCGTCCGGCCGTCCCCGTCGAGCCCGACGACGCGATGGACCTCCTGCTGGACGTCGCGGTCCGCCTGTACGCGCCGCTGCCGCGCCGGACGCTGCGTCTGCTCGGCTCGCTGCTCGGCTACGGCGCGCCGCAGTGGCGCGACCGGCGAGTGGAAGCCCTGCTCCGCGCCGAGGAACGGCTCGCCTGCGCAACCGTCGACGGTGTCCAGTGGTTCTGGCCGGGCGACGAGGACCCGACGAGGCGCTGGACGCCCAAGCCGCTCGTACGCCTGCTCGCCCCGTTCGACCCCGTGGTGTGGGACCGTCACCGGTTCGAGCTGTTCTGGGGCTGGGAGTACAAGTTCGAGGCCTACACGCCGGCCGCCCAGCGGGTCCGCGGCTACTACTCCCTCCCGCTCCTGTGGCGCGACAAGGTCGTCGGCTGGGGAAACCTCTTGGTCCGTGACGGCGACCTCCTGGCCGATATCGGCTACGTGGACGGGCAGCCGAAGGACGCTGTGTTCGCCCCGGCGCTGGAGGACGAGCTGGGCCGGATGCGCACGTTCCTTGGCCTCGAGACGTAGTCCGATCGAACCCGAGCCGGTTTTGTGTCGCTCTGGCGTCGGCATGGACACTGCGAGAACCTCCGAGCCGGTTTCTGGTCGCTATGAACGCCAACGTCGGCTCCATAGCGACCAGAAACTGGTCCGGAGCCGGCGGCTTGCCCAACACCCCTCTGAGAACGACCAGAAACCGGCTTGTACCGGCCCAACCGGCTGAGCGCGGCGCTGACCACCGGCGTGAACTCGGTTTCGCCCCGTTCGGTCCGCCTGGAAGAATGGTTCCTCGTGCTCACCGTGACCAATGTCGAGGTACGAGCAGGGGCGAGGCTCCTGCTCAGCCCTGTGTCGTTCCCGGTGAACGCCGGCGACACCATCGGACTGGTGGGACGCAACGGCGCCGGCAAGACCACGCTGACGAAGATCCTCGCCGGCGAGGCGCTGCCGGCCGCCGGGACGGTCAGCCGCAACGGAACCATCGGGTACCTGCCGCAGGACCCCCGCACGGGCGACCTCGAGGTCACGACACGGAGCCGCATCCTGTCGGCGCGGGGCCTCGACGGGGTGCTCGTCAGGCTCGAGCGATACTCCGAGCAGATGGCGACGGCCGACACGGACGAGGAGCGCGACACGGCGATGGCCGCGTACACGCGGGCCGAGAACGAGCTCATGGCGGCAGGCGGGTATGCCGCCGAAGCTGAAGCCGCGCGCATCGCGGCCAACCTCGGCCTGCCCGACCGGGTCCTCACTCAGCAGATCCGCACGCTCTCCGGCGGCCAGCGGCGCCGCGTGGAGCTCGCCCGGATCCTGTTCTCCGGAGCTGACACGCTCCTCCTCGACGAGCCGACCAACCACCTCGACGCCGACTCGGTGGTCTGGCTGCGCGGGTACCTCAAGGACTACCCGGGCGGCATCGTCGTGATCTCCCACGACACGGGTCTCCTCGAGGCGGTCTGCACGAAGGTCTTCCACCTCGACGCCAACCGCGCGGAGCTCGACCAGTACGCGATGGGCTGGAAGGCGTACCTCACCCAGCGCGAGACCGACGAGAAGCGCCGCAAGCGCGAGCGGGCCAACGCGCAGCGCAAGGCCGAGCAGCTCATGGAGCAGGCCGACAAGATGCGCGCCAAGGCGACGAAGGCCGTCGCCGCGCAGAACATGGCGAGGCGCGCCGAGCGGCTCATGGCGGGCGTCGAGGGGGAGCGGAAGGGCGACAAGGTCGCCCACATCAGGCTGCCGGAGCCCGCACCCTGCGGGAAGACGCCGCTGTCGGCGTCGGAGCTCAGCAAGTCGTACGGCTCGCTGGAGGTCTTCACCGACGTCGACCTCGTCATCGACCGCGGCTCGAAGGTCGTCGTGCTCGGGCTGAACGGCGCGGGGAAGACCACGCTGCTCCGGCTGCTCGGCGGCGTCGAGGAGCCCGACACCGGTGAGGTTCACGCGGGGCACGGGCTGAAGCTCGGCTACTACGCCCAGGAGCACGAGACGCTCGACACGACGCGGACAGTCCTCGACAACATGATGACCGCGTCCCCGCACCTCAACGAGACGCAGGTACGCAGTGTGCTCGGCTCGTTCCTGTTCTCCGGCGACGACGTGGACAAGCCCGCGGGGGTGCTGTCCGGCGGCGAGAAGACCCGGCTGGCGCTCGCGAAGCTCGTCGTGAGCAGCGCGAACGTGCTGCTCCTCGACGAGCCCACGAACAACCTCGACCCCGCGTCGCGCGAGGAGGTCCTCGCCGCGATCAACGGCTACCCCGGTGCGATCGTCCTCGTCACCCACGACGAGGGCGCGGTGCACGCGCTCGAGCCGGACCGCGTCCTCCTCCTGCCCGACGGGGTGGAGGACCTGTGGTCGCCGGAGTACGCCGACCTCGTGAGCCTGGCCTGAGGCGGAGCCGGCCCGGCCGTACGATCGGGGCCGTGACGGAGATGGTGGCGGTCTACGACCCGGACGACGCCGAGGGACGAGTCGTCGGGGTCGCGCCGCGTGCGAGGATGCGCGCCGAGAACCTGCCCCACGGCGCGACAGCCGTGCTCGTGCGCCGGTCGACGGGCGAGCTCCACGTCCATCGCCGCGCGGACACGAAGGACATCTGGCCGGGCCGGTACGACTGTGCGGCGGGCGGGGTGCTCCAGTACGGCGAGGACCCCGACCAGGCAGCGGTGCGGGAGCTCGCCGAGGAGCTCGGCATCGTCGGTGCGGACCTCACGCCACTGCTGCGGCGCTGGTACACCGGACCCGACACGTCGTACTTCGCATACGCGTACGTCACCACGTGGGACGGGCCCGTACGGTTTACCGACGGCGAGGTGGCCGACGGGTGGTGGGAGCAGCCGAGCACGGTGTACGAGCGCTTGCGGGATCCCTCCTGGCCGTTCGTGCCCGACACCCGGGAGCTGCTGGAGCTTCCCGAGACCCGTGCCGTCCTGCTCGGCGAACCTCGCTAGCCTGCCGGGTCGCTCCTGGGGACTTCTGGGTCGCAGTGGCACCATGGGCGGGAACCTTCGAGGAGACCCATGCGTCGTGCCCTGATCCTTGCCGCTGCGGCGGCGGCCGTACTCGCGGGCTGCGCCCGGGCGGCGCCGCCCCTTCCGGCCGCCTTGCCGTCGGCGAGCGCGACCCCGTCGACGACGGCCTCGTCGTCATCCGCGTCTCCGTCGGCCGGCCTGTCTTCGTCCACCCGGTCCTCGGCGACGCCCTCGAGAACGGTCGCGCTGCCGAGTGTCGCGCCCAAGGTGCTGGCGACGCTCAAGCTCCCCGCCACGTTCGGCCCCTACCAGGCGAACGGGACGACCGGTACGGGAGAGCAGCAGGTCGTGTACGTGAACCCCAACGACGCGAACGACACCCTCACCGTCGTCGTGACCGGACTGGCCGACGCCGGCACGATCGCCGGCGCCTACGTGGGAGCCACGGTGAGCGGCCCGGCGGTGTGCGGCCAGGTCGCCTCGGGCTCCACGAAGATCGCGTCCTGTGCCATGCCGCTCGACAAGGGTGCCGTCATCGTGACCGGCGCAGGGACCCAGACGGTGGACACCATCAGCACCGCTTCGGGCGCGCTCTGGGCAGCTCTTCCGTGACGGGCTCCCGGCACCTCGTGCGACGGGTCCTCGCCTACGCCAAGGACTTCCGCTGGGCCATCGCCGTCTCCTGCTCCGGCTGTACGGGCCGCTGATCCAGCTGACGAACGTCCGCATCGACGTGATGAGCGCGCTCGTGAGCTTCGACCGGGTGTTCGAGGTGCTGGACCTGGCTCCGGCGATCGCGGACAGCCCCGACGCGAGAGAGGCGTCCCGCATCCCGTCGGTCGAGTTCCGCGACGTGGACCTCACGTACCCGGCGGCGACCAGCGTCTCACTGCCGTCGCTGGAACCGGACGTGGGTGTCGTCGCCCACCGCCTCTCGACGATCCGCAACGCGGACGAGATCCTCGTCGTCGACGCCGGCCGCATCGTCCAGCGCGGCACGCACGAGGAGCTCCTCGCGGCGGGCGGCCTGTACGCCGAGCTGTACGCGGCCCAGTTCGCCCCGTCAGGCCACGGGGCAGTGAGCGCCGGGAGGCGAAAACCCGTCCCGTGACGACGCGAACGTCCGTACGCTGCGCAGCATGCTCGACATGGTCGTCCTCGCCAAGGCGTTCGTCGTCGGGCTCTCCGTGGCCGCGCCCGTCGGCCCCATCGGGCTGCTCACCATCCAGCGGGCCATCCACCGCGGCTTCAGGATGGGCCTCGCGACCGGGCTGGGGGCTGCGGTCGCGGACGCCCTGTACGGGACCGTGGGCGCGGTGGGCGTGACCTGGATCGTCACGTCCCTCACCGCCGCACGCGTACCGCTCGCTGTCGGCGGGGCGGCGCTGCTGCTTGTCCTCGCCTGGCGGACGTGGCGGGCGCCGCTCGTCGACCATGCTGCACGAGCGGGAGCGCGAGGCCTCGCAGGGGCATTCGGAGGGACCGTGCTGCTCACCTTGGCGAACCCCGCCACGATCGTGTCCTTCATCGCCGTGTTCGGCGTGCTCGCAGCCGCCGGGGAGGCTGCCGTCTCACCGGTGACGATGGTCGTGGGCGTGTTCCTCGGGTCAGCCACGTGGTGGGTCGTCCTCGCCGGGGTCGTGTCGGCGACGAGGTCGAGGTTCGACGACTCGTGGCGCCGGCGCGTCAACGTCGGCTCAGCGCTCGTCCTGGCCGTCTTCGCGCTTTGGCAGGTCGCCCTCGCCGTGCGCAGCGTGCTGTAGCCGCCTGTACGTGCGGCACCGCACGTCGATCTCCAGCCTGGCCGGACCCGTCGCCTGCATCCCGTGGAACGCGTTCGGGCCCATCGCGACGACGTCGCGGACCTCCTCGGCGCTCGCGTCGAGCGTGCGCGTGAACCGTGACGAGGAGAGGGGCTCGAACAGGCCGGACAGGGACTGCCTGAGCCGTCTGCCCTTGTCGGGGCCGAGGTCCAGCAGCCCGTACGTGGCCCTCACCGTCTCGAGGTGACCCGGCTCCGGCGTGACGACGACGAGGTGCCCGCCCGGTGCGAGCAGGCGCGAGAAGTCCGCGGGGTTCCGCGGGGCGAACACGCACAGCACCAGGTCGGCCGACCGGTCGGCGACGGGCAGCCCCCGCCACGTGTCGGCGACGACCGAGGCGAGTCGCGGATGGGCCGACGCCGCACGGCGCGCCGCAGCGACCGAGACGTCGGTGGCGATGCCGACGGCGTCCGGCAGGGCGTCGAGCGTCGCCGCCAGGTACTGGCCGGTGCCGGCCCCCGCGTCGACGACCACGCGGGGCCGGAGGGCCGCTGCCGTCTCCGCGACCAGGGCGACGACATCCGCGTACAGCCCTTCCAGGACGCGGCTCCGCGCCAGGAGCATCGAGCCGGTGTCCGCGTTCTTCGGCTGTGGCCGCCCGAGGAGGTTGAGGTGGCCCTGGCGCGCGACGTCGAACGTGTGCCCCGCGGGGCATCGGGCCTGGAGCGTTGCGAGGTCGAGGACGCCTCGGCAGGAGGGGCAGGTGAGCAGCCCCGCGGCGACGTCGAGGCTCACGGACGCTCGTCGGCGGCCACGGGGTCGGGGGAGGACTGCGGCTGGGTCGCCGACGGGGCCTGCGCGGCTGATGCCGCCGCGGCCCTCAGCGTGCGCCGGGCGACGATGTCACCTCGGATGAAGACGACGAGCCCGGTGAGCGCGATGCCGGTGAACATGAACCACTGCACCGCGTACCAGAAGTGCGGCCCGTCGTCGAGGGTGGGCGTCGCCACAGGGACGAACGGCCCGTCCTGGGCGGGGGTGACCTGCAGCAGGCCGATGTAGCCGTCGAGGACGTCCGTGCCGAGCCAGGTGCCGATCGCCGGGCCGTTGATGAGCCGTACGGCTCCGAGCGCTGGGGTGACCGCCTCTGTGGAGCCGTTCTCGCTGCGGCGCAGGTGACCCATCACCGTCACGGTGCCCGTCGGGGGAGCGGGGAGAGTCTCGGGCGGCGGCTCGCCCGCGGCGCGGACGATGAAGCCCCGGTCGACGAGGACGACCTCGCCATCAGTCGTACGGAGGGGGACGACCACCTCCGTACCGGTGGCCCCGTTGTTGGATCGGTAGCGGACCTCGAGCTGGTGGGCGGCGTCGAACGTCCCGGTGACGGTGACCCGCTGCCACTGGTCGCCGTCCCTGACGGCTGCGTACCCGCGTTCCGACAAGGGGATGACAGGGTTGTTCTCGTGCGCGACGACGGTCGCGTTGGACGCCTTGCGCTGCTCGAGCCGGTGCAGCTGCCACTCGCCGAGGCGTACGAAGACACCTCCCAGCACGACGACGAAGACGAGCAGGCCGAGCCAGCGCAGCAGGAGTCGTCGCACGTCCCGAGCCTAGTCGCGGGGGACTGGCCCGCCTGAGGCTCGTCGCCGTACGGTCAGGGCATGCGCTACGCGATCTTCCTCAGGGGCGTCAACGTGGGCGGCATCAAGGTGCCTTCGGCCGACCTGAAGCGAGTCCTGGGCGACCTGGGGCTGGGTGAGGTCAAGACCTACGTGGCATCCGGCAACGTCACGTGCGTGTCGGACCTGACGGCGGCCGAGCTGCAACGCCAGGTCGAGGAAGCGCTCAGCAGCGCGTTCGGCTACGACGCGCACGTACAGGTCTTCTCGCACGACGCGCTCGCGACGATCGTCGACGGGTACCCGTTCGCGACCGACGTCGACCACCATCGCTACGTCGTGTTCTGTGACTCCTCGGTGACCGCCGACCAGCTGGGCCAGATCGAGGCGGGGGACATGGAAGAGGTCGCCGCGTCCGGCCGGGTCGTCTACTGGCGCTGTCCCAAGGGCAGCACGCTCGACACGCCGTTCTCCAAGGCGACCTCGGGGTTCAAGAGCCTCACGACGACCCGCAACCTCAACACCATCGAGAAGATGCTCTGATCACCGGCCGGGGCGGCTGACGCGTGACGTGGCCCCGCGACTCGAGCCGGTCGACGATGCCGGGAGCACGGGGCGTGGGGGTGCTCCTCGACACCCTGGTCGTACGGACGGTTCTCGTCCCCGCGTTGGCCCTCCTGCTGGACGACGCGTTCCGGCCGGATCGGGCATCACCCGCGGCATATCGTGGACCCGGCAGAAGGCGGCGGCGACCTCGGGCCCACACTGCCCGCGCCCGGGAAGGTACGAATGCCGCAGAACGAGGTTCGCCGATAGCCTGATGCTCTCGTACGAGGGAGGCGGCACATGGCCAAGCGGGTCGGGATCCTTACCGCCGGAGGCGACAGCCCCGGTCTGAACGCGGCGATCCGCGGTTTCGGCAAGGCAGCCATCGGTCACCACGGCATGGAGCTCATCGGCTTCCGTGACGGCATACGGGGCCTCGTCGAGAACCGGCACGTGCCACTGGACAGCCACGCGCTGTCCGGGATCCTCACCATCGGCGGGACCGTGCTCGGCACGAGCCGCGACAAGGTGCACAAGATGGCCATCGACGGCGAGATCCGCGACATGCGCGAGGCGGTGCTCGAGAACTGCGAGAAGCTCAAGCTCGACGCGGTCGTCATGCTCGGCGGGGGTGGTACGGCGAAGAACGCGCTGCGCCTGTGGGAGGCCGGGCTCAACGTCGTCACGCTGCCGAAGACGATCGACAACGACATCGCGCGTACGGACACGTCGTTCGGCTTCGCGACGGCGATGGAGATCGCGACGGATGCCATCGACCGGCTCCACTCGACGGCGCACAGCCACCACCGGATCATCCTCACGGAGATCATGGGGCATCGGGCCGGCTGGCTCACCCTCGGTGCGGGCCTCGCCGGCGGTGCGGACGTCATCCTCCTGCCCGAGATCCCGTACTCCGTGGAGAGCGTCAGCGCGACCATCAAGGAGCGCCTCAACCGCGGCAGCACGTTCAGCGTCGTCGCGGTGGCGGAGGGCGCGCGTGACCTCGGGGACAACGCCGACTACGTCGCCGCGGAGCTCCTCGTGAAGTCGTCCAAGACGCCGGAGGCGCAGGGCGCGGCACGTACCCACCTCGCCAACGTCGTGGACGCGCAGCGGGAGCACACGTTCAAGCTGGCCCGCGAGCTCGAGGCCGCCACGGGCCTGGAGAGCCGCGTGACGATCCTCGGCTACGTCCAGCGTGGCGGCATCCCGTGCGCGGCCGACCGGCTGCTGGGCTCCCGGCTCGGTACCGCAGCGGCAGACGCTGTGGCGCGCGGCGAGTTCGGGGTGATGGCCGCGGCGCGGGGCGACAGCTTCGAGCTCGTACCGCTGCCCGACGTCGCCGGAAAGCTCAAGCTCGTACCGCTCGACCACGGCTGGGTCGAGTCGGCACGTCAGATCGGCACCGGGCTCGGCGACTGAGGTCCTCAGGTCGCTGAGCCAGGCATGATCAAGCCGCAGCGTTCTCCAGGTCCTGCGTCGAGATGTCGAACAGGACCCGTACGCACTCGTCGAGGCTGAAGCCGGCTCCCCCGTGGAGAGGGAAGATCCGGTCCTGGTCCGCGTCCGCCGCTGCCAGGGCATGCATCGCGAGCACCTGCGTGAGGTCGTCGACGTTGCGCCAGGCCTTGTAGCCGTCCGCGTCGACGCGGCGGCCGTCGGGCATCCGGAAGTCCCAGTGACGGGCGGTACCAGCAGGCGCAGGTCCGATGCGGAGGCCGCCCTCGTGCACGAGCGTGTGATGACGGCGGCACAGCAGGATCAGGTTGTCGAGGTCCGATGGACCGCCCTGTGACCAGGGAACGATGTGGTGCGCGTCGAGGTGCGTCGTGGTGTGACAGCCGGGGAACTGGCAGATCCCGCTGTCTCGGACTCTGACGGCACGACGCTGTGCTCTCGTGGCGAGACGCCTGGTACGGCCGAGGCTGAGCACCTCGCGACCCTTGCTGAGGAGCACTCCCTGCACATCGGCCGTACACATCAGCCTCTCGGCCGTGGCCGGCTCGATGGCCCCGTGGCCCTCGACGACGCACGTACCGGCCTCGAGGGACGTTCCCGCGGGAACGCCCTCCTCAGGGCGTGAAGACGTTCCCGCGGGAACGCCCAGCGCCTCGGCGTTGACGTGGACCATGACCACCGTGTGGTCGTCGGCCGGGTCACGCGGCTGGTGGTCGAGGTAGAGCGCCGCCACGTCGACCAACGCCTGCACGCGATCGGGAGCGCGCCACGTGCGCGGATGGTCGCCGATGGCCACAGCCTCGGGGTCCGCAGCCTCGGGGTCCGCAGCGTCGACGGCCGCCTCGCGCACGGCAGCTTCCACAGCCGCGTCGACGAGCGCCGCCTCCTCTGCCGGAAGCACCACGCTGATCCGTACCATCCCGTCTCCGGTCGGCTGCGAGCTGTACCGACGCTCGGGAAGCGCCCGGATCCGGCTTCCTGACGCGAGGCGGTACGACGCCACCGTCCTGGCGAGCTGCGACGCCGTGAGCTCCATGGCGAGAGCGCACAGCTCGGCCTCGTCGACCAACCCTGCGAGGCGCGTCAGCTCCCGGACCTTCGAGTACGACAGCCGGCCCTGGCGGAACAGGTCGCTCGTGAGCGGCAGGTCACGCAGGGCGCGGGCCACCCGTACGTGCTCGCGCGCCACGGCCACGTTCATCGCGCACGCCCACGCAAGGTAGTGCGCCGTGGACCTGATGCCGTCGAAGTACGCGACCGCGCCCGTCTCGTCGAACCTGTTGACGAGCACGCAGAAGTCGTGGTCCAGGCTCGCCTGGGCCGCGGCGAGGCTCTGCAGCTCAAGGCCCAGCGCGTACGCCCTGTCGCACGGCCGGTCGAGGGTAGCGATGGAGGTGTCGGAGGGAACTGTGTCAACCGTGGTAGTCATGTTCTCAGTCAATACGAACACACTGACAATTCAGGGGCCCGACCGGCGCCGGAGCGAAAGCGGCCCGCGTGCAGCGGTCAGTGGGTTGCAAGCAGCACGGGGTAGCCGTCTCCCGGTTTCCTTGAGACGTTCCCGCGGGAACGTCTTCGTGCCCCAGCGTGATGTCGCCTGCGACGTTCCCGCGGGAACGTCGAGAGCCTCGGTGTGTCGGCACGACACGCCACGCGAACGCCCGGGAAAGGCCAGGCTCAGTGGACCGGCTCGATGGCCGGCCAGCGGCCGCGGAGGTACGAGTCGGGGTAGCGGGCGTGGGTGTCCATGTCGAGCTCCGCGGCGGCGCGCAGCGGCCACGAGGGCTCGCGCAGCGCGGCGCGACCCACGGCGACCAGGTCGGCGCGGCCCTCGTCGAGGATGGCCTGGGCCTTGACCGGGTCGGTGATCCTGCCTACCGCGCAGACCCGCACTCCCGCCGCCCGGACGGCCGCCGCGAGCTTGACCTGGTAGTCCTCGTCCGTCGGCATGTGCGCCAGCACGTTGCCTCCGCTGGAGACGTGGATGACGTCGACGCCGTGGTCGACCAGGACCGGCGCGAGCCGCACGGTGTCCGCGAGCGACCAGCCGTCCTCGACCCACTCGGTCGCGGAGATGCGTACGAAGAGGGGCTTCCCCTCCGGCCACACGCCGCGCACCGCGTCGACGACGTCGAGCAGGAGCTTCGTCCTGCCCTCGAAGCCACCCCCGTACACGTCGGTCCGGTGGTTCGACAGCGGGGACAGGAACTCGCTGATGAGGTAGCCGTGCGCACCGTGGATCTCGACGACGTCGAACCCGGCCTCGTCCGCGCGGCGGGCAGCCTGCGCGAACGCGTCGACGACGCCGGCGAGGTACTCGGCCGACGCCTCTGTGGGGGTGGCGAGCCCGGGGAACGGGACCGCGCTCGGCCCGAACGTCTCCCAGCCGTCGTCGTCGAGGGGTCGGGAGCCCGTCTTCCCGTGGTCCAGCTCGCTGTACGTGGACGCCTTGCGCCCGGCGTGGGCCAGCTGGATCCCCATCGCCGCGCCGTGCTCGTGGCAGAAGCCGACGATGTGCGTCCATGCGTCGCGCTGCTCGTCGTTCCAGATCCCCGTGCAGCTCGCGGTGATCCGCCCTTCGGGAAGGACGCCGGTGGCCTCGACGATGACGAGCCCGAACCCGCCGGTCGCGCGCGACCCGTAGTGGACGAGGTGCCAGTCGTTCGGCACGCCGTCCCGCTCGGACACCTGGTACTGGCACATGGGCGGCAGGACGATCCGGTTCTCGAGGGTGAGGTCGCGCAGGGTGATCGGGTCGAACAGCGAGGTCATGGAGCCCAGACTAGGGGGCCGCCCGCCTGGCATCCCCGCAGGGTCCAGCCCGATCCGGCTGTCAGCCCTCGCGCTCCCCGACGCGGTGCTTCGCGTCTGCTGGGCTCGGCTCGTCCACCTCGCCGGGGATGACGTCCGCCGAGGGCAGCGCAGGTCGCTCGGGCGCGTCTTCCGCCTGCCGTACGGCGGGCGCGCGTCGGTCAGTGTTGTTCGCGAGCAGGACCGCTGCGGCGGGAAGGAACACGGCCCCCAGCAGTGCGACGGCCTTCCACCAGCCGGGCACGACGAGCATCAGCCCGAAGCAGATGACTCGGACGAGCATGGTCCACAGGTAGCGCCGCTGGCGACGTTCGAGGTCGTCCGAAGTGCTCAGGCGAGCATCGGTGATGACGACCTGCTCCGGTTGCGGCACGACCTCAGCCTATGTCGGGCGGCGCGGAATCGGCCCCCGCGGGGACTGGGCGCTAAGTTGCTCCCTGTGACCGGATCACCACGAAGCGCGCTCGTCACGGGCGCCAGCAAGGGCATCGGCCGCTCCATCGCCTCGCGCCTCGCGGCATCGGGCTACGCCGTGACGGGTACCTACCGCTCCGGGGGCGTCCCCGACGGCGTCCTCGGCGTCCAGGCCGACATCACCGACGCGGGCCAGCTCGAGGCGGCCTTCGTCGCCGCCGAGCAGGCGCACGGCCCCGTCGAGGTGCTCGTGTGCAACGCGGGCATCACCGCCGACGGGCTCCTCATGCGGATGAGCGACGAGGCATGGGACTCCGTCATCGCGACCAACCTCACCGCCTCGTTCAGGCTCGCACGGCGCGCGAGCCGGGCGATGGTCAAGGGCCGGTACGGGCGCATCGTGTTCGTGTCTTCGGTCGTCGCCTTCCTCGGCTCTGCGGGACAGGTCAACTACGCCGCGAGCAAGGCGGGCCTCGTGGGGCTCGCCCGCTCCCTCACCCGCGAGCTCGGGGGCCGTGGCATCACAGCGAACGTCGTGGCGCCCGGCTTCATCGAGACGGACATGACAGCTGCGCTCGACCAGGCGACGATCGAGTCGTACGAGAAGCGGATCCCCGCGGCCCGTCTCGGCTCCACGGACGACGTCGCGACCGCCGTCGAGTTCCTCGTCTCTGATGCCGCGGGCTACATCTCAGGCGCCGTGCTGCCCGTCGACGGCGGCCTCGGCATGGGCCACTAGGAGGAGCTGAATGGGCATTCTCGAGGGCAAGCGGATCCTCGTCGCGGGCGTGACGCTGAACACCTCCATCGCCTACGCGGTGGCGGAGCTCGCGCAGCGTGAGGGCGCGACGGTGCTCGTGTCGAACTTCGGCCGCGCGCTCAATCTCACCCGACGCGTCGTGACGAAGCTCGACCCCGTGCCGCCCGTCCTGGAGCTCGACGTCACCAACGCCGAGCACCTCGCGGCGCTGCCCGACATGGTGCGGGAGCACGTGGACGGCCTCGACGGGCTCGTGCACTCCGTGGCCTACGCGAACCCTGAGACCGCGCTCGGGGGACACTTCCTCGACACGCCGTGGGAGGACGTCGGTACAGCGCTGCACGTCTCCGCGTACTCGATGGCCTCGCTCGTCCGTGCCGTGCGCCCGCTGCTGCAGCCGGGGGCCTCGGTCGTGGGGCTCACGTTCGACGCCACGGTCAGCTGGCCGATGTACGACTGGATGGGCGTGGCCAAGGCGGCGCTGGAGTCGACGTCGCGCTACCTGGCGCGCTACCTCGGCGAGTACGGCATCCGCTCCAACCTCATCTCGGCTGGCCCGGTGGACACCCTCGCGAAGAAGGCCATCCCCGGCGCCGACGAGCTGGACGGCGTGTGGGACACCAGGGCCGCGCTCGGCTGGGACAAGAGGGACCCGGAGCCGACCGCGAAGGCTGTCGTGGCGCTCCTCAGCGACTACTTCCCGAAGACCACGGGCGAGATCGTCCACGTCGACGGCGGCGTCCACTCCACGGGGGCCTGACGGGCCTGCAACCAAGGCGAGAGTAGGTTCTCACTCATGACGGCAGTCGTCGAGATCGCGGACGTCACCGTGCGACGGGGCACCTCGCTGCTCCTCGACAACGTCGACCTCGTCGTCCACGAGGGCGAGCGCTGGGTGGTCATCGGACCCAACGGCGCCGGCAAGACGACGCTGCTGCGGGTTCTGTCCACCCAGATCCACCCCACCGCCGGCATCGTCGAGATCCTCGGCGAGCTGCTCGGCGCCGTCGACGTGTTCGAGCTCCGTCCGCGGATCGGGCTCGCGTCGTCCGCGCTGGCCGAGCAGGTGCCGTACGAGGAGAAGGTCTCCGACCTCGTCATCAGCGCCTCGTACGGGGTCGTCGGCCGTTGGCGCGAGCAGTACGACAACGAGGACTTCAGCCGGGCGGACGACCTCATGTCACTGCTGCAGGTGGAGCACCTCGCCGACCGTACGTTCGGCACGCTCAGCGAGGGGGAGCGCAAGCGTGTCCAGATCGCTCGAGCGCTCATGACGGACCCCGAGCTGCTGCTGCTCGACGAGCCGGGCGCCGGGCTGGACCTCGCTGGGCGCGAGGCCTTGCTGGAGACGCTCACCGCGCTCGCTGACGACCCGCGGGCGCCGACGTCGATCATGGTGACGCACCACGTCGAGGAGATCCCCGTGGGGATCACCCACCTGCTCCTCCTCCGCGGGGGCAAGGTGGTCGCGGCCGGCCCGCTGCGCGAGACGCTGACGAACGAGAACCTGTCCCGCACCTTCGGGATGAAGCTGCAGGTCGAGGAGAGCGACGACCGCTGGTCCGCCCGGTCGGTACGGTCGACGCGGCGGGTACGGGGCTGACGCCATGTCCATGAACCTCAACGACTTCCTCGGCCAGCACCTCGTGCTCCTGTGGCTCATCCTGGCGGCCATGCTCGTCGCGCTGGAGCCCCTGCGCCGGGACTGGACGTTCGCCGCGCTCGCCGTGGCGTCCCTGGTGGCCCTGCTGGGCGCGCTCGTCGTCCCGCACGCGTGGTACATCCAGCTTGCGCTGTTCGTCGTCGCAGCGGTCGTCGGCGAAGCCCTGCTCCGTCGCCGCCGGCGGCCCCGGTCGTCGGAGCCACCGGCCGGCGAAGCCTGATCAACCTGCGTCCGGGTCAGGCCCGTCCGCTCTGCCCTCGGGGGCGGGCGCGCCGGCTCGCTCGGCCTCTCTCGCGTACCTCTGGGCGAGGACGGAGCAGGCCATGAGCTGGGCCTGGTGGAAGACCATGAGGGGAAGCACGAGCAGGCCCACGCCGCTGCCTGCGAACAGGACCTGTGCCATGGGCAGGCCCGTTGCGAGCGACTTCTTCGTCCCGCAGAACTGGATGGCGATGTTGTCCTCGCGGGAGAAGCCCATCCGGTGCGGCACGTACCACGTCAGCGTGAGCATGAGCGCGACCAGGACGAGGCAGACGGCGACGAGGACGACCAGCTGGGCCGCGTCCACCTGGGACCACATGTGCTCGGACATGCCCTGTGAGAACGCGGTGTAGACGACGAGGACGACGACCCCGCGGTCCACGAGCTTGAGGGGGGCGCCGTAGGCGGTGACCCAGCGCGCGGTCCAGCGTCGCGACAGCTGGCCGAGGACGAAGGGGAGCAGGAGCTGGACGACGATGTCGCCGATCTGGCCCAGCCCGACCTTGCCGTTCGCGCCGGCCATCGTGAGGACCACGAGGGCGGGCGTCACGACCACGCCGAGGAGGTTGGAGGCGGAGGCGCTGACGATCGCTCCCGGGATGTTGCCGCGCGCGATGGAGGTGAACGCGATGGAGGACTGGACCGTCGACGGGACCAGGCACAGGTAGAGCAGGCCCGCGTAGAGCTGGGGCGACAGCCAGGTGCCGGAGAGCGGTCGCAGCGCCAGCCCGAGGAGCGGGAACACCACGAACGTGAACGCGAGGATCGTCACGTGAAGCCGCCAGTGCGCGAGGCCTCGCATCGCCTCGCGAGGTGCGATCCGGGCGCCGTACAGGAAGAACAGCAGGAAGATCGCGACGGTCGAGGCACCGTGCAGCAGCGTCATGCCGACGCCACGCGCCGGGAGGAACGACGCGAGAACCGCCGAGGCGATGATGGCGAGCAGGAAGCCGTCCGGCCGCAGCCGTCGTAGCCAGGTCATCGTGCTCCTCTCCGGCCGCCAGGATAGGGTGCCGCGCGTGGCGGAGTGGCGCGAGGACCGGCGGGTGGCGGCGTTCACGGACCCGGCCGACGTGCGGCTCGCCGACTACACGGGTCTGCGCGAGTCGACGCTGCGGCGCCGCGGCAGCGCGTTCATCGCCGAGGGCGAGCTCGTGGTACGGCGAGCGGCGGACGCCGGGTACGTGCCGCGCTCCTTCCTCCTTGCCCCGCGCTGGGTGGACGGGCTGTACGACGTGTGGTCCCGCTACGACGTGCCCGTCTACGTCGCGGGGGCGGACGTCGTCGAGTCGCTCACAGGCTTCCACGTGCACCGGGGGGCGCTCGCGGCGTATGAGCGCCATGAGCGGTACGACGTGGGGTCCCTGCTCTCCCGGTGTCGCCGGCTGGTCGTGGTCGAGGACCTCGTCGACCACGCGAACCTCGGGGCGATCGCCCGCTCCACGCTGGCGCTCGGGTGGGACGGGCTGCTGCTGAGCAGCCGGTCCGCCGACCCGCTGTACCGGCGCGCGGTGAAGTCGAGCATGGGGGTCGTGCTGAGCCTGCCGTGGGCTCGGGCGACCGACGACCGGGCCGTCCCGGGTCTGCTGAGGTCAGCGGGGTTCGAGGTCGTCGCGCTGGCGCTGTCCGACGATGCCGTCCAGCTCGACGAGGTCGCCGCACGGACGCGGGCCGGGGACGACCGGGTGGCGATCCTGCTCGGGACGGAGGGCCGCGGGCTCAGCCCGGCCTGGATCGAGGGGGCCGACACGGTCGCGACGATCCCCATGGCGGCGGGCGTCGACTCGCTCAACGTCGCTACTGCTGCAGCCGTCGCCTGCTACGCGCTGCGGCGCTGAGCCCCGGGCACGTTCGTACCCCGGGTCAGCGGTGCTTCTCCGGGTCGAACGGCAGCTTCTCGGACACCGGCCAGTCGGCGGGGTAGCGGTAGGCCATCTCCTCGGCCTTCTTGCGCAGGGACCGGCGCGACTTGCCGTTGAGCCGGTCGCCGAACACGACCCCGGACAGGTGGTCGGTCTCGTGCTGGAGGCAGCGGGCCAGCAGTCCCGTGCCCACGATCTCGACGGGGTTCCCCTCGACGTCCTGCCCGCGGCAGACCGCGTGGTCAGGGCGAGCGAGGAGCTCGTACGCTCCGGGGAACGACAGGCAGCCCTCCTCGGCCTCCTCAAGGTTGCGGTCCTTGCCCTCGGGAAGCGTCACGACGGGGTTGCACACGACCCCCGAGTGCACGACGTCGTCCTCGTCCGGGCAGGTGAACACGAACATCGAGATGTCCCGGCCGACCTGGGTCGCGGCGAGACCGACTCCCTGCGACGCGGCCATGGTCGCGAACATGTCCCGGGCGAGCTGGGCGAGCGCCTCGTCGAAGACCGTCACGGGCTTGGTCGGGGCGTGCATGACAGGCTCGCCCCACCGCGTGATGGGCAGCACCGTGCCGCCGTCCAGAAGCTCCTCGACGTTCATGCCTCCCTCTCGCCACCGCCCGACGCAGACGGCTCGCGACAGGATAGTGACTCCGCGTGCTCAGGTGCCGAGAAGGGCGTCCGGATGATGTGCGTCGACGAGGCGGAGCTGGCGTCGTCGCGAGCCCACGGCTCACGCTCGCGGGTGGGCCTGGGCGAACGCTGTACGGAGGCGGTCGCCGCTCACGTGCGTGTACACCTGCGTCGTCGCGAGCGAGGCGTGACCGAGGAGCTCCTGGACGGTACGGAGGTCGGCGCCGCCCTCGAGCAGGTGGGTCGCCATGGCGTGGCGCAGCCCGTGGGGGCCGATGTCCGGCGCCCCGTCGACGAGGCCCACGGCTCGGTGCACGACGCGGCGTACGATCCGGGGGTCGATCCGGTCACCGAGCCGCTCGCCGAGGAAGAGGGCGTTCCCGGAACGCGCCGTCACGAGCTCGCCGCGACGTGCGAGCCACCGCTCGAGGGCGGACAGGGCGGGGGCGCCCAGTGGCACCACGCGCTCCTTGCGGCCCTTGCCCAGCACCCTGACCGCCATGCGCGCCTCGTCGACGGCTCCGAGGTCGAGCCCGCACAGCTCCGAGACGCGGATCCCGGTGGCGTACAGCAGCTCCAGGATCGCTACGTCCCGGGCCGCACGCGCGGAGCCGTCCTCCCCGGCGACCTCGATGGCCGAGCGGAGCATCTCGAAGGTCTCCGCCTTGCTGAGCGTCTCGGGAAGGCGCTTCGCCGGCCGGGGGGAGCGCAGCGAGAGGGCGGGGTCCGTGCCGAGGAGGCCCTGCGCGCGGGCCCAGGCGAAGCAGCCTCGTACGGCCGCTGCCCGGCGGGCGAGCGAGGTCCGCTCCGCCCCCGAGACGGCGAGTGCTCCCAGCCAGGAGCGCAGCGCCCGGAGGTCGACCTTCGTGACGGTGTCGATCCCGTTCTCGACCAGCCAGGCATCCAGGGCGGACAGGTCGCCTCGGTACGCGCGGAGCGTGTGGACGGATGCGTTCCGGTTCGCGAGGTGCTCGAGGTAGGCGGTGATCACGTCGCCGAGCACCGAGCCCTCGCGTCGGGGGAGCCCGGGCGGGACCGCCGCCGCCTCGAGGTCTTGTCGCTGGGTCACTTTGCCAGCGTCGGTCCCGGTGAGGCAGGGCGCAACTCGCCGCACCGCGTTCGCTCACGGGATCACCGTCATGGGGTCGACGAGGCGCCCGCCCGCCCAGACCTGGACGTGGACGTGGCAACCGGTCGTCAGTCCGGTGCGTCCGACCGTGCCGATGACCTGCCCGGCCGCGACGCGGTCGCCGACGGAGACGACGACTCCACCTGCGTGCGCGTAGGCGGTCGTCAGCCGCCCCGGTGACGCGACGCCGTGGTCGATGACGACGCGGTTCCCGTACGCACCGGTGAAGGAGAGGGCCGCGACCGTCCCCGACGCGGCCGCTCGGATGGGGGTGCCGCAGGCGGCGCCGATGTCGGTGCCGTCGTGGAGCTTCCACACGCCGGTGAGCGGGTGGCGCCGCATGCCGTACGGCGAGGTCACGGGCCCTGATGCGGGCATGAGAAGCGCCATGCTCGCCCTCGCGACCGGCTGCGAGACCGTGACGGGCCGGGGATCGAGAGCCTCGGCCCTCTCGACAGAGGCGGGCAGGAGGCGGATCGTGCCGCCGAGGAGCAGCATCGGGTCGAGGTACGTCTCGCCCGCGCGAAGTCCCCAGTGGAGGCAGGTCGTCCCGGCGCAGGACGGATGCCCGGCCTGGAGCCGCCCGATCGGCCGGCCACGACCGACGACCTCACCGACTCGGACGCTCGCTGCCACCGGTTCGTACGTCGTCCTCACCTGGCCGTGGTCGACGACGATGACGCCACGTCCGGCGAGTACCTCGGCGAACCTCACGACGCCGTCGGCGGCAGCGACCACCGTCTCGCCTGCCCGGGCGGCAAGGTCGACGCCGAGGTGCCCGGGACCCCAGCGGACGTCGGGGGGGTCGAACCGCGTGAGCACGGGTCCCGAGACGGGGCGGACCCCGGTCGGCAGCGCCGGCGTCGCCGCCGCCCTGACCGGAGCGCACGCGAGGGCGAGGGCCGCCACGAGAGCCAGTACGATGCGCATCGATGTCCTCATGCCCTGACCGTGGGCGAGGACACCCCTGAGCCGTCACCTCCTCCCGCAGCTGTGGACACCGTCGAGGTCTGTGGACAGCTCCTGCCCCGGCGGACGGCTGGGCCCGAGTTGGGCAGAGACGTCCCGTACTCGTAGAATGCCCGCGGCGACCGGTACGTGCCGGTCGACTATCGCATGCCGGCTCACCTCATCGTGTGGGTCACGGTCCTCAGGTCCCGGGCAGCCGGGCAGGGCCGGACGTCGGCATCAGGCGGCGCCGAACGGCTCGGTGCCGAGTGAACCTCGCGACGGGCTCGTACCCCGCTCGCACGGAAAGGAACGGCCATGGCCGTCGTCACCGCGCGCCAGCTCCTCGAGAGCGGCGTCCACTTCGGGCACCAGACCCGTCGCTGGAACCCCAAGATGAAGCGGTTCATCCTCGCCGAGCGCAACGGCATCTACATCATCGACCTGCACCAGTCGCTCACCTACATCGACCAGGCCTACGCGTTCATCAAGGACACGGTCGGCAAGGGTGGCCAGGTCCTCTTCGTCGGCACGAAGAAGCAGGCCCAGGAGGCCGTGGCCGAGCAGGCGACCCGCGTCGGCATGCCCTTCGTGAACCAGCGCTGGCTGGGCGGCATGCTCACCAACTTCCACACGATGGTGAAGCGCATCCAGAAGCTCAAGGAGCTCGAGGCGATGAACTTCGACGACGTCGCGGCCTCCGGCCTGACGAAGAAGGAGCTCCTCGGCCTGCGCCGCGAGAAGGAGAAGCTCGCCAAGACCCTCGGCGGCATCCGTGACATGACCCGCGTGCCCCAGGCCGTGTGGATCGTCGACACGAAGAAGGAGCACCTCGCCGTCGACGAGGCGCGCAAGCTGCACATCCCGATCATCGGCATCCTCGACACCAACTGCGACCCGGACGAGGTCGACTGGCCGATCCCCGGCAACGACGACGCCATCCGCTCGGTCGGCCTGCTGACCCGCGTGATCGCTGACGCGGTCGCCGACGGTCTCATGTCGCGTTCCGCTGTCGCCCAGACCGGCGAGGAGGCGGTGTCCGAGCCCATGCCGGAGTGGGAGCGCGAGCTGCTCGGCAACGCCGAGTCCATCGCCGCTGAGCCCGCCACCGAGCCGGCTCCCGCCGAGGCCGCCGACTCCGAGTCCGCTGCCACCGAGGCCGCCGAGTCTGCTGCCACCGAGGCCGCCGAGCCTGCCGCCACCGAGGCCGCCGAGTCTGCCGCCACCGAGGCCGCCGAGTCTGCCGCCACCGAGGCCACCGAGTCTGCCGCCACCGACGCCGAGCCTGCCGCCACCGAGGCCACCGAGGCCACCGAGGCTGAGGCCCCGGCTTCCGACGCCCCGGCTGCCGAGGCCCCGGCTGCCGAGGTCGCTGACGCCTCCGCCAACTGACCCATCCAGAACCACACGAGGACGTACACCTGACATGGCAATCACTGCTGCCGACGTGAAGAAGCTCCGGGACCAGACCGGGGCCGGGATGATGGACGCCAAGAAGGCCCTCACCGAGGCCGACGGCGACTTCGTCAAGGCCGCCGAGTTGCTCCGGATCACCGGTGCCGCGAAGCTCGCCAAGCGCTCCGACCGCGATGCCACGAACGGCATCGTGGCGGCCGCCGGCTCGTCGCTCATCCAGCTCGGTGCCGAGACCGACTTCGTCGCCAAGAACGACGAGTTCGTCGCCCTCGCCGAGGAGATCGTCAACGCGGTCGACAAGGCCCAAGCCGACTCGGTCGAGTCCGCGCAGAGCGTCGAGCTCCCCTCGGGCCAGACCGTCGCCGAGGCCGTGGCCGCCATCGCCGCGAAGATCGGCGAGAAGATCGAGCTCGTGGCCGTGGCGCGCTTCGACGGTACGACCCACTCGTACCTGCACCAGCGCTCCAAGGACCTCCCGCCCCAGGTGGGCGTCCTCGTCGAGTTCACCGGCGCCGACGAGGCGGCTGCCCACAACATCGCGCTGCAGATCGCGTCGATGTCCCCGCAGTACCTCTCCCGCGAGGACGTCCCCGCCGACGTCGTCGCCAACGAGAGCCGCATCGCCGAGGCGACGGCCCGCGAGGAGGGCAAGCCGGAGGCCGCCATCGGCCGCATCGTCGAGGGCCGCGTGGGCGCGTTCTACAAGGACTACTGCCTCATGGACCAGCCGTCGATCTCCGACGACAAGCAGACCGTTGGTGCACTGCTGAAGAGCAAGGGCATCGAGGTCACCCGCTTCGTCCGGTTCGCCGCAGGGTCCTGACCTGTCCGACCGGCCCCGGCCGGTAGAGTGACGTGCGCCGCTACCCCCCTGGGTGGCGGCGCACGTCCATGACCAGAGCGGCATGGGCCGCGACGTGAGGAGTGGGACGCATGCCGTACACAAGGGTCCTGCTCAAGCTGTCGGGTGAGGCGTTCGGTGGCGGCCGGCTCGGGGTCGACCCCGACATCGTCAGCGCGATCGCCGCACAGATCGCCGAGGTCGTGCGCAAGGGCACTCAGGTCGCCATCGTCGTCGGCGGCGGCAACTTCTTCCGGGGTGTCGAGCTGCAGCAGGGTGGCATGGAACGGGCCCGCGCCGACTACATGGGCATGCTGGGGACCGTGATGAACTGCCTCGCGCTCCAGGACTTCTGCGAGAAGGCGGGAGTCGAGACCCGGGTGCAGACGGCGATCACGATGGGCCAGGTCGCCGAGCCGTACATCCCCCGGCGCGCGGAGCGGCACATGGAGAAGGGCCGGGTCGTCATCTTCGGCGCCGGCTCCGGGATGCCGTTCTTCTCCACGGACACCGTGGCGGCCCAGCGGGCGCTCGAGGTGGGCTGCGAGGTCATCCTCATGGCGAAGCAGGGGGTCGACGGCGTGTACGACGACGACCCGCGCACCAACCCGAACGCGAAGCGCTACACGGACCTCACCTACGACGAGTACCTGGCCAAGGACCTCAAGGTCGCCGACGCGACGGCGATCAGCCTGTGCCGGGACAACAACCTCCCCATGCTCGTGTTCAACCTCGACGAGCCGGGCAACATCGCGCGCGCCGTGGCGGGAGAGCCCATCGGCACCGTCGTCCATTCCTGAGCTGCAGTACCGTTCGACCAATACGATCCGAAGGGAACCGAAGTGACCGCCGACATCGTCCGCGACGCCGACCACAAGATGGACACCGCCGTCGAGTTCGCTCGCGAGGAGTTCGCGGCGATCCGTACGGGCCGCGCCCACCCGGCCATGTTCAGCAAGATCCTGGTCGAGTACTACGGCACCCCGACGCCCCTGCAGCAGCTCGCATCCTTCCAGGTGCCGGAGGCCCGTACGATCCTCATCACGCCGTACGACCGCGGCGCGATGGCCGCTGCCGAGCGGGCCATCCGCGACTCGGACCTCGGCGTCAACCCGTCGAACGACGGACACACCATCCGCGTCGTGCTGCCGGTCCTCACGGAGGAGCGCCGCAGGGAGTACACGAAGCTCGCGAGGGCGAAGGCCGAGGAGGGACGCGTGGCTGTACGGAACACGCGCCGCCACGCGCTCGACAGCATCCACCGGTTGGTCAAGGACCACGAGGTGTCGGAGGACGAGGCGTCGCGCGCCGAGAAGCAGCTGGACCAGCTGACGAAGAAGCACACCGACTCGGTCGACGAGCTCCTCAAGCACAAGGAGGCGGAGCTCCTCGAGCTCTGAACCAGGTGGAGCAGACGAGCGGCGATCACTTCTCCCCACTGGACGACGCGAGGGAGCAGCTGGACCGGGTCAACGCCCGGGCCGGACGGAACCTTCCGGCCGCCATCGGCGTGGGCCTGCTCCTCATCGCGTGGGTGGTCCTGTCGCTGCTGTACTTCGTGCCGGGCTTCGTCGTCCTCGTCGTCGTGTGCATCGTCTTCTCGTCGATCGAGCTGCACCGTGCGCTCGAGATGGCCGGCAGGGGCCGCTCCACGATCGTCCCGATCGCCGTGGGCGGTGCGCTGACGGCCGTCGGCGGCTACCTCGCCGCGGGCCGGACCGCCGAGGACGCGTTGCTCCTCGTCATGACGCCCATGGCGCTGACCTCGGTCGTCGCGCTCGGCTGGCGCCTTCGCAAGGGCCCGGTCGACTACGTGAAGGACGTCTCGGCGAGCCTTCTCGCCATCGCGTACGTGACGCTCCTGGGCGCGTTCCTGCCGCTCGCCGTGGGGGAGTCGCACGGCAACCTCCGGATCGCCGCGATGATCCTCTGCGTCGTGGCGAGCGACGTGGGCGGCTACGTCGCCGGGGTGACGATCGGCAGGCACAAGCTCGCGCCCATGATCTCTCCGAAGAAGACGTGGGAGGGCGTCGGCGGCTCCGTCGTTCTGGCTCTCGTCGTGGGGTGGGTGACCGTCGACGTGCTCCTCGGTGGGTCGCTGTGGGCCGGGCTGCTGTTCGGTCTTGCGATGGTCGTGGTCGGTACGGTCGGCGACCTCGTCGAGTCCATGGTCAAGCGCGACCTGGGCATCAAGGACATGAGCAGCTTCCTGCCCGGTCACGGGGGCTTCCTCGACCGCATCGACGCCATCCTGTACGCGGCTCCGGTCGGGTGGCTCCTCCTCCGCGTATTGGTGCCCTATGCCTGATCGTCCTCCGCTGACCCTCACGTTCGCCGCGCCGCGGCGCGGCAAGCCGCCGCGCCACTTCGCCGACCTCGCACCCGACGAGCGGGCGGCCGCGGTCTCAGAGCTTGGGCTCCCGGCGTTCCGGGCCAAGCAGCTCTCCGCGCACTACTACTCCGGCCTCAGCGTCGACCCGCTCGCGTGGACGGACCTGCCGGTCGCCCACCGGGAGGACATCCGCGAGGCGCTGTTCCCGCCCCTCCTCACGTACGTGCGGGACGTCTCGTGCGACGGGGGTGCCACGGTGAAGACGCTCTGGCGGCTCCACGACGGGACTCTCGTGGAGTCCGTGCTCATGCGGTACGGGCTGCGCCGCGACGGCACCCCCGGCTCGCACGGGGTGAGGTCGACGCTGTGCGTGTCGTCCCAGGCCGGCTGCGGCATGGCCTGTCCCTTCTGTGCCACGGGGCAGGGAGGTCTGCAGCGGAACCTGAGCACCGCCGAGATCGTCGACCAGGTGCGCGCGGCGGCCGCCACGCTCGCGGCCGGTGGCCTCCCGGGCGGTCCAGGACGGCTCAACAACGTCGTCTTCATGGGCATGGGCGAGCCCCTGGCCAACTTCAATGCGGTGATGCGGGCCGTACGTGCGATCACGTCCCCCGAGCCGGACGGGCTCGGCATCTCCGCTCGCGGGGTCACGGTGTCGACGGTCGGCCTCGTCCCGCGCATCGAGCAGCTGGCCGACGCCGGCATCCCGGTGACGCTCGCCGTGTCGCTGCACGCCCCCGATGACGAGCTTCGCGACACGCTCGTGCCGATCAACACCCGCCACAAGGTCGACGAGGTCGTCGACGCCGCGTGGCGCTACGCCGAGCGCACCAAACGGCGCGTCTCCATCGAGTACGCGCTCATCAAGGACGTCAACGACCAGGCGTGGCGCGCCGACCGGCTCGCGAAGGTGCTGCAGTCACGCGGTGACTGGGGCTGGGTCCACGTGAACCTCATCCCGCTGAACCCGACGCCCGGGTCGAAGTGGACCGCCTCGCGGCCCGAGGACGAGGCCGAGTTCGTACGGCGCCTCGCCGACCACCGGGTGCCCGTGACCGTACGCGACACGCGCGGCCGCGAGATCGACGGAGCCTGCGGCCAGCTGGCGGCCACCGAACGCGCCCGCTGAGGACTCGCCCACCGCATGTGTGGGGGCGCCACCACTAATGTGGTCCGGACCACCCGGCGACGACGCCGGCCACGCGGTCGAGTCAGGAGGGCGGATGCGCAAGGGCACGAGCGAGGACGTGCGACGCGAGAACCTCACGGCCGTCCTCCGGGCGCTCATGCTCTCCGGTCCCATGTCGCGGGCTGACCTCGGGCGCCTCACGGGGAAGAACCGCTCGACGGTCGCCAGCCTCGTCGCCGACCTGGCCGCGCTGGGTCTGGTCGACGAGCAGGCACCCGTCACGGACGGTACGGTCGGGCGCCCGAGCCACGGCGTGGCGCTCAGCTCCTGCGTGGCTGCCTTCGCCGTGCACCCTGAGGTCGACGCGCTCACGGTGGCCATCGTCGGCCTCGACGCGCAGGTACGGCGGAAGGTCCGCCACGAGTTCGAGCGGATCCCTTCGATGGCGGACGTCGTCCACCTGGCGACCAGCCTCATGGAGGCGATGGGCGCCGAGCAGTCGGGGTTCCGCATCCATGGTGTCGGTGTCGCTGTGCCGGGGCTCGTGCGTACAGCCGACGGCCTCGTCCGCAACGCTCCCCACCTGCGGTGGCGCGAGGAGCCTCTCGGGAAGGCGCTCGCCGAGGCCTGCTCGCTGCCCGTGCGGGTCGCGAACGACGCCCAGCTCGGCGCGCTGGCCGAGCGGGACTACGGCGCGGGCAGAGGGGTGTCGCACTTCGTGTACCTCAACGGCGGCGCCAGCGGCATCGGCGGAGCCATCGTCGCCGGCGGGGAGCTGCTGGCCGGAGCTCACGGGTACGCGGGCGAGCTCGGCCACACCCCCGTGAGCGGCTCCGAACGCGTGGATACCGTGGGCCTCGCGGGGTCCCTGGAGGCGGAGGTGACGCGCGAGGAGCTGCTGAGCCTCATGGGAGCGGGCCACATGGACCAGGAGGCGTTCGAGGCGTCGCTCCTCGCCGGACGTACGGCGGCGCTGGGCGAAGCCGTCGCGCGGCAGCAGCGCCATCTCGGGACCGCGCTCGGGACGGTCGTCAACGTGCTCAACCCGGAGCGGATCGTGCTGGGCGGGTTCCTGGCATCGCTGCTCGCGTACGACCCGGACGGCTTGCGTCATGCTCTGGAGACCCGGGCCCTCGGACCGGCCCTCGAGGGCGTCGACATCGTCGGCGCCCAGCTCGGCGCCAACCTCCTTCTCGTCGGCGCCGCTCACAGGGCGCTGGAGCACGTCGTGGAGGACCCGGCGACCGTCCAGCAGGACCAGCCGGGGTGAGCGACGGTCGACGCGCGGGCCGCACGGGAGCCGCCCGCTGCGGCTGCCGAGCAGGTGTGCGGTCGTCTCGGACGCCGGGCCCCGTCAGCCGAGGACTGCCAGCGCGTCGGACCACGTGTCGACGCAGTGCACGGCGGTCGCCATGCTCCTGCCGGTCGCGAGCGCGCGGAGCAGCGGCCACGCCGGCAGCGTCTGCGTCCAGTAGTCCCGGCCGACGAGCACGAGAGGAGGGACCCGGACGCCTGCCGGTGCGTAGTACGCGGGGGTGGCGGCCTGGAAGACCTCCTGGACCGTGCCCGCGGCGCCCGGCAGGTACAGCACGCCCCCGCCGCACAGCTGCAGCAGCGCGTCCTCCCGCAGGGCGTTGGAGAAGTACTTCGCGATCGCCCTGGGGAACACGTTCGGCGGCTCGTGCCCGTAGAACCAGGTCGGGATCCCGTACCCTCCGCCCTCGGGGTACCGCTCGCACACCTGCAGGGCGAGCCGCGCCCACGCATCCACGCTGGGCGCGTAGCCCGGCACCGCCGCCAGCCTCACGAGCACGTCGTCGAGGTCCTCAGGAGCCGACGCCATCCGAGCTCCCAGGTTGACCGCTTCCATGGCTCCGGGCCCGCCGCCCGTCAGGACCGTCATCCCGGCCTGCGTCACGGCGAGGCCCAGCCTGGCCGCGTCCTCGTACATGGCGCTGCCGCGCACCACCCCGTGCCCGCCCATGACGCCCACGACACGTTCCCGGTCCATCTGGCGCATCGCGTCGTTGAGTGCGTCGCCGATGGAGTGGTCGTGCAGGCTCATCGCGAGGGTCGCGCTGACATCCGGGGGAGTGCCCTGCCGCAGCCGCCACGCGTTGGTCTGCGCATCGGGCGAGGAGGTGTAGGCGCTGCCCTGCGTCACCGTCCCGTACAGGTCGGCTGCGGTGTACAGGCTCACGCGGTACGGGTCGAACGGGAGCCCCACGAGGCTGGGGAACACGAGCGCGCCCCGGTCGCGCAGGAAGTCCTCCACGCGGAGCTCGAGCCGGCACCCCAGGAAGATCGCGCCGCGCGGCTCCGCGGTGAGCAGGGCGTCCGACCGCTCCCGGAGGTCGACGTCCTGGATGAACCACCCGGCCATCACCCTGCTGCGTGAGCGCAACCGGTCGAACTGCTCGAGAGACTCGACCTCCACGCTGCCGACCGTCTGTGTCACCCCTCCACTGTGGCGCACCACCGAAGGCTCCGAGACCGCGGCGCGCGGAGTGTGAAGGTCCTCACGTGCGCGTCAGGCGCCCCTCCCGGCCAGGTAGCGTGAGCACCCGGTCGGAACCCCGCATGGTCGAAGACACGAGGAGCATCCCAGCGCATGTTGGACGTCGAGTGGTCCCAGCTGGAGCGTGCGCTCGCCGACCTCCAGTCGCAGCTGCGCGACGGCCTCGTGGCCGCCGACATCCTCGACCTGACGACACGGGTCAGCCTCGTGTCGTTCAACGCGAACCCTGAGGCCTCGGCCCAGTTCGTGCTCATGACCGAGCAGCTCAACAGGATGCTCGAGGAGATCATGTACCCGGGCATCAACCGCTACGTCCTCCTCGACCTCGAGAGCGACCACAGCGCGGTCGTCGTACGGTCCGGCGCGGACATGCTGCTCGTCATGCTCGTCGACAACACCCGCACGACGCTCGGCATGCTGCTGGCCGTCGCCGTCCCCGGAGCGCTCGAGACGCTCGCCGCGGCTCGGCGCTAGCGTTGCGGCGTGCGTGACGTCGTCCTCCTCGGTTCCACCGGGTCCATCGGATCGCAGACCCTCGACGTCGTGGCCCGGCACCGGGAACGGTTCCGCGTCACGGCCCTGTCGGCCGGAGGCAGCCGGGTCGGGGCCCTCGCCGAGCAGGTACGGGCGTTCTCCCCGCGTGTCGTGGCGGTGCCCAGCGCAGAGGCGGCAGACGCGCTGACGGAGGCGCTCGGTACGGACGTGCCGGAGCTCCGGGTGGGCCCGGATGCGTCGACGGAGCTCGCCGGGCTCGACTGCGACGTCGTCCTCAACGCGATCACGGGCGCCGCGGGTCTCCGCCCCACGATGGCCGCCCTGGCGCACGGCACCACCCTGGCGCTCGCCAACAAGGAGTCGCTCGTCATCGGCGGTCGCCTCGTCACCTCCGCCGCCGGACCGGGCCAGCTCGTCGCCGTGGACTCCGAGCACTCGGCCTTCGCGCAGGCCCTCCGCGCGGGACGCGCCGACGAGGTCCGCCGTCTCATTCTCACCGCCTCGGGCGGCCCCTTCCGCGGCCGTACCGTCGACCAGCTCCGCGACGTCACCATCGAGCAGGCGCTCGCCCACCCGAACTGGTCGATGGGCCGGGTCATCACAATCAACTCGTCGACGCTCGTCAACAAGGGCCTCGAGCTCCTCGAGGCGCACCTGCTGTACGACGTGGCGCTCGACGACATCACCGTCGTCGTCCACCCGCAGTCCGTCGTTCACTCGATGGTGGAGTACGTCGACGGCTCGACGATCGCCCAGTGCTCCCCGCCGGACATGCGGCTGCCCATCGGCCTCGCGCTCGCCTGGCCCGACCGGCTCCCGGACGTCGCCGCGCCCTGCTCGTGGGCGGAGCCGACCTCGTGGACCTTCGAACCTCTCGACGACGAGACGTTCCCCGCCGTGGCGCTGGCCCGCCGGGCCGGGGCCGCCGCCGGGACCGCACCCGCCGTGTACAACGCCGCCAACGAGGCCGCCGTGGACGCGTTCTGCGACGGCCGGATCGGCTTCCTCGACATCACGCGGACAGTCCGTACGGTGCTCGACGAGCACCTCGCCTCCCAGCCCGACGTACCATCGGAGCCAGGAGCGGCCTGGATCGCCGACGCGCAGCTGAGCATCGAGGCCGTCCTGGCGGCTGACTCGTGGGGTCGGCGTCGCGCCGAAGACCTTACCGGGAAGGAGACGACGTGACGGGCGTCTGGGCAGTCCTCGCGGGGCTGGGGTTCTTCGCGCTCATCATGGCGTCCATCGCCCTCCACGAGGTGGGCCACCTCGTCCCGGCGAAGCTGTTCGGCGTCAAGGTCCCCATGTACTTCGTCGGCTTCGGCCAGCGGATCTGGTCCGTACGCAAAGGGGAGACCGAGTACGGGATCAAGTGGATCCTGCTCGGCGGCTACGTGCGGCTGGTCGGGATGTACCCGCCGGGACGACCAGGGCGCAGGGGCCGGCTGGCCGAGCTCGCGGACCGCGCCCGCGAGGCCGAGCGTGACGACATCACCGAGACCGACATCCGTACCGGCCGGCTCTTCTACCAGAAGCCGACCTGGCAGAAGCTCATCATCATGGCGGGCGGCCCGCTCATGAACATCCTTCTGGCCTTCCTCATCTTCCTCGGCATCAACCTCGCCTACGGGCACCAGCAGCAGACCCTGGCCATCGCCACCGTGGCCGACTGCCTCGAGGCCGCTCCCGCGCCGTGCGTCGCGCCACCCGCCAAGCAGGCCGGCCTGCAGCCCGGAGACACGGTCGTCGCCCTCAACGGCCAGGCCGTCTCCAGCTGGCGCGAGCTCGTCACGCTGGTCCGCGCCCAGGGCACCGGCGAGATCACGTTCACCGTCGAGCGTCCCGGACAGGGCCGCGTGACGCTGCCGGCCGTCCACGGGGTGCTGCGCCAGGTCATCGACCTCAACGACCCGACGAAGACCGTCACGGCGGGGTTCGCCGGGATATCGAGCCAGGTCACCACCGTCAGGGTCGGGCCGGTCGGCACTCTGAAGGACATGTGGACGCTCACCACACAGAGCGTCTCCGCGCTCGGAACGTTCCCTGCGAAGGTCTTCATGACCGGCTACGACCTCGTCACGGGCAAGCCGCGTGACGCGACCGGTCCGCTCAGCGTGGTGGGAGCGTCCGTCGCAGCCAGCGAGATCGCGACGACGCAGCGCTTCACGCCGGCCAGCCGGATCGCCTCGTACTTCTCGCTGCTCGGGTCGGTGAACCTGTTCGTCGCCATACTCAACCTCATCCCGTTGCTGCCGTTCGACGGCGGGCACATCGCCGGTGCGCTGTGGGAGGCGCTGCGGCGGGGACTGGCGCGGCTGTTCCGACGTCCGGACCCCGGCTTCTTCGATACCGCGCGTCTTGTGCCCGTGGCGTATGTTGTAGCCGCCTTCCTCGCGATCGCCGGCGTCATCCTCGTCGTCGCCGACATCGTGAGCCCCATCCGAATCCTGTGACCCGAGGAGCCCACTCCGTGCCCGTGACCCTGGGGATGCCCAAGCCTCCCGTACCCGTGCTCGCGAAGAGGCATCCCACCCGGCAGATCAAGGTCGGCAAGGTGCTCGTCGGCGGCGACGCCCCGATCTCCGTGCAGTCGATGACGACGACCAAGACCACGGACATCAACGCGACCCTGCAGCAGATCGCCGAGCTCACCGCGGCCGGCTGCGACATCGTCCGTGTGGCCGTGCCGAGCCAGGACGACGCGGACGCGCTGCCGATCATCGCGAAGAAGTCGCAGATCCCGGTCATCGCGGACATCCACTTCCAGCCCAAGTACGTGTTCGCCGCGATCGACGCCGGCTGCGCGGCCGTACGCGTGAACCCGGGCAACATCAAGGCCTTCGACGACAAGGTGGGCGAGATCGCCCGGTACGCGACCGACGCCGGGGTCTCCCTGCGGATCGGCGTGAACGCGGGCTCGCTCGACAAGCGGGTCATGGACAAGTACGGCTCGGCGACCCCCGAGGCGCTCGTCGAGTCGGCGCTGTGGGAGGCGTCGCTGTTCGAGGAGCACGGCTTCCGCGACTTCAAGATCTCCGTGAAGCACCACGACCCCGTCGTCATGGTCCGGGCGTACGAGCTGCTCAGCGAGGCGTGCGACTACCCGCTCCACCTCGGCGTCACCGAGGCGGGCCCCGCGTTCCAGGGCACGATCAAGTCGGCGACCGCGTTCGGCGCACTGCTGAGCCAGGGGATCGGCGACACGATCCGCGTCTCGCTCTCCGCGCCTCCCGTCGAGGAGGTCAAGGTCGGGATCAAGATCCTCGAGTCGCTCAACCTGCGGCCGCGGCACCTCGAGATCGTCTCCTGCCCGTCCTGCGGGCGCGCTCAGGTCGACGTGTACACGCTCGCGGACGAGGTGACCGCCGGGCTCGCGGGCATGACCGTACCGCTCCGGGTGGCTGTCATGGGGTGCGTCGTGAACGGCCCGGGCGAGGCCCGCGAGGCCGACCTCGGCGTCGCCTCCGGCAACGGCAAGGGCCAGATCTTCGTCCGCGGAGAGGTCGTTCGGACCGTGCCTGAGGACCAGATCGTCGAGAACCTCATCGCCGAGGCCCAGCGCCTCGCCGAGGAGATGGGCGAGACGTCGGGGGCGCCGACCGTCACGGTGGGCTGAATGCCCGCGCACGTCAGGACCCTGACGAACGAGGACCTGCCGGCGGTCACCGCGCTGCTCGCGAGGCGACCGTTCGAGAACGTGTTCGTCGCGTCCCGTATCCGTACGGGCGGGCTCGAGGCCTTCATGCTCGGCTGCGACGTCTGGGGCTACGAAGAGGACGGCGAGCTCGTCTCCATCCTCCACCACGGCGCGAACATGGTGCCTGTCCACGGTACGCCCGAGGCGCTCGACGCGTACGTGACGCGCATCGGCCCCATCCGTACCTGCGCCTCCATCCTGGGTGTCGCCGACGAGGCGCTCAGCCTGTACGACAAGCTGTGCCGCCGCTGGCCCGGCGCGTGGCAGCACCCCCGCGAGATCCGCGCCTGCCAGCCGCTCATGGTCATCTCGGGACCGCCGGCTGTGCCATCCGACCCGTGCGTGAGGCGCATCGGCCCGAACGACGCGGACAGCTACTTCGAGGCGGCCGTGTCCATGTACACCGAAGAGGTGGGCGTCTCGCCGCTGGACGGGACCAACGGCTACCGCTGGTACGTGGACCGGCTGCTCGAGACCGGCTGCGCGATGGGGATCATCGAGGACGGGCGGGTGATCTTCAAGACCGACGTCGGCTCGTACACGTCGAGCACCTGCCAGGTCGCCGGCGTCTGGCTGCGCCCGGACCTGCGCGGGCGTGGCCGGTCCGTCCCTGCGATGGCCGCGGTCGTCGACCTCTGCCGGGAGCAGTGGGAGAACGTGACCCTGTACGTCAACGACTACAACACCCCGGCGCGCGCGCTGTACCGGCGGGTCGGCTTCGACGAGGTCGGCGCGATGGCGACCGTCCTGTACTGAGCGCTGCGACACGTTCGCACGGCCATCCCGGCGGGTCGCTAGGCTTCGCCACTGGAATCCCATCACCTGACCAGGAGTGTCCGTGGCCGTCCAGAAGATGTCCGAGCTGTTCGTCCGCACGTTGCGGGAGGACCCAGCCGACGCCGAGGTGCCGAGCCACCGCTGGCTCGTCCGCGCCGGCTACATCCGCCGCGCGGCCCCCGGCATCTACTCGTGGCTGCCGCTCGGGCTCAAGGTGCTCGCGAAGGTGGAGCAGATCGTGCGCGAGGAGATGATGGCGATCGGCGGGCAGGAGGTGCGCTTCCCGGCGCTGCTGCCACGGGAGCCGTACGAGACGACGCACCGCTGGACCGAGTACGGGCCGAACCTGTTCCGGCTCAAGGACCGCAAGAACGCCGACTACCTGCTCGGTCCCACGCACGAGGAGATGTTCACGCTGCTGGTCAAGGACCTGTACAGCTCGTACAAGGACCTCCCGCTCACGCTGTTCCAGATCCAGACCAAGTACCGCGACGAGGCGCGCCCGCGGGCGGGCCTGCTGCGCGGGCGCGAGTTCGTCATGAAGGACTCGTACACGTTCGACATGGACGCGGAGGGCCTGCAGCGGTCGTACGAGACCCACCGCGGCGCGTACATCCGCGTCATGGAGCGGCTCGGGCTCGACTACGTCATCGTCAAGGCCCTGTCCGGTGCGATGGGCGGGTCGGCGTCCGAGGAGTTCCTCGCCATCGCCCCGAACGGGGAGGACACGTTCGTGCGCTCCCCGGGCGGGTACGCCGCCAACGTCGAGGCCGTCACCGTGAGCCCGCCGGCCCCCGTCGACGCCTCGAGCACGCCGGCTCCCTGCGTCATCCACACGCCGGGCGCCGGGACGATCGACACGCTCGTGACGGCGGTGAACGCCGAGGCTCCGCGTGACGACCGCCCCTGGACCGGCGCGGACACGCTCAAGAACGTCGTGTTCATGCTCCTTCACCCGGACGGCTCCAAGGAGCCGCTCGTCGTGGGCCTCCCGGGCGACCGCGAGGTCGACATGAAGCGCCTCGAGGCGGCGGTCGGGTCGGCGGAGGCCGTCGCGTTCGGCGACGCCGACTTCGCGGCGAACCCGATGCTCGTCAAGGGCTACATCGGGCCGGCGAAGGATGGCACGGCGATCCTCGGCGAGAAGGGCGCGAGCGGCATCCGCTACCTCGTCGACCCGCGCGTCGTGACCGGCACGGCGTGGGTGACGGGAGCCAACGTGGCCGACCACCACGTCGTCAACCTCGTCGCGGGCCGCGACTTCACCGCCGACGGCGTCATCGACGTCGCCGAGGTGCGGGCGGGCGACCCCGCGCCCGACGGCTCGGGCCCGCTCGAGCTCGCGCGCGGCGTGGAGATGGGGCACATCTTCCAGCTCGGCACGAAGTACGCCGAGGCGCTCGGGCTCAAGGTGCTCGACGCGAACGGCAAGCTCGCGACCGTGACGATGGGCTCGTACGGGATCGGCGTGTCGCGGGCCGTGGCGATGGTCGCCGAGACGACGTGCGACGAGCGCGGGCTCGCGTGGCCGCGCAGCGTCGCCCCGTACGACGTCATCGTCATCGCGGCCGGCAAGGACGAGGCGCTGGCGGTGGAGGCGGAGCGCATCGCCCGCGAGCTGTCCGGATCCGGGCTCGACGTGCTGCTCGACGACCGGAAGGCGTCGCCCGGCGTGAAGTTCACCGACGCCGAGGTCCTCGGCATCCCGACGGCAGTCGTCGTCGGGCGCGGTCTGGCCAGCGGCGTGGTCGAGGTGCGCGACCGGGCGTCCGGCGCCAGGGACGAGGTGGGCGTCGACGATGTGGTCGCCCGCGTCGTCGCGGCCGACCCGCGCATGCGGGCCGCGGACGTGCGGGGGGAGTGACGCTCGGCCTGCCGCTCGCGACGCTGGGGCTGCTCGTCGCGGCGGCCTTCGCGGCCGGCTGGGTGGACTCCGTCGTCGGCGGCGGGGGACTCATCCAGCTGCCCAGCCTGCTCATCGGCCTGCCGCACGACACGACGGTCGCGACGGTGTCGGGAACGAACAAGCTCTCGAGCGCCGCGGGTACGGCCGTGGCCACCGGCACGTACCTCGCGAAGGTCCACGTGGAGTGGGCCGTGGCGCTGCCGCTCATGGCGGCCGCGTACGCCGGGTCGACGGCCGGTGCCCAGCTCGTGCGGTTCGTGCCGCGGACGCTGTTCACCCCTCTCGTGCTCGCCACGGTCGTCGTCGTCGGCGTCTACACGCTGCGCCGGCCGGCGATGGGGATGGAGACGCGCCTGCGTCACGAAGGTCGCGCCCGGCTGCTCCGGATCCTCGCGATCGGGCTCGGCGTCGGCCTGTGGGACGGTCTCGTCGGCCCCGGGACCGGCACGTTCTTCGTCATCCTGCTCGTCGCGGTGGTCGGGTACGGGTTCCTCGCCGCGACCGTGCTCACCAAGCTCGCGAACCTCACGACGAACGTCGCCGCCCTGGTCGTGCTGGGTACGAGCGGGCACGTGCTGTGGGGGATCGGGGCGGTGATGGCGGTCGCGAACCTCTCGGGCGGTGCGATCGGAGCCAGGATGGCGATCCGCCACGGCAACGGCTTCGTCCGCAGGGTCTTCCTCGTCACCGTCAGCGCTCTCGCCGTGAAGCTCGCCTGGGACACGGTCCAGCTGCTGGTGTGAGCCTGGGCGTTCCCTCATCCCGATGCGTGGCAGCTCCCGACGTCGGTAACCTGTCACGCACACCCACGAGGAGCCTGAGTTGGCAACCAGAGCGACGATCCACGACGTGATCGAGGACTTCCGTTTCGCCCCGACGAACGTGGAGCGTGGTGAGAAGTTCGAGAAGCTCATGGTCGACTACTTCTGGTTGGACCCGACGCTGAGCGTCGCCTACGACGAGGTGCAGCGCTGGCCGGACTGGTCGCATCGCGAGAACACCCACGACGCGGGCATCGACCTCGTCGCC
The DNA here is from genome assembly GCA_021803025.1 of Actinomycetes bacterium. GTDB lineage: Bacteria > Actinomycetota > Actinomycetes > Propionibacteriales > Propionibacteriaceae > Fen-668. The sequence continues at coordinate 50,544 of JAJZQV010000005.1, forward strand.
CGCCGCAAGGACACCGGCGAGTGGACGGCGATCCAGTGCAAGTTCTATGACCCGAAGCACTCGCTGCAGAAGGCTGACATCGACTCGTTCTTCACCGCCTCGGGCAAGACATGGGACGGCGTGAGGTTCGCGAACCGGATCATCATCTCCACCACCGACCGCTGGTCCAGCCACGCCGAGGCGGCGCTGAAGGACCAGCTGATCCCCGTACAGCGCATCGGACTGGCCGACATCGCCGAGTCGCCGATCGACTGGATGCGCGTCGAGACCCTCACGTTCGAGGCCAAACGCGCCGTCAAGTACGGCCTGCGGGAGCACCAGAAGACCGCTGTCGAGAAGATCCTGGAAGGCTTCGCCACCCACGACCACGGCACGTGGATCTCGGCGTGCGGCACGGGCAAGACGTTCACGAGCCTCAAGCTCGCCGAGCGGATGTGCGCCGACAACGACGGCCATCTCAAGGTCCTGTTCCTGGCCCCGTCGATCTCCCTGGTCTCGCAGTCGCTGCGCGAATGGATGGCTCAGTCCCAGACCGACATCCGCCCCTTCGTGGTCTGCTCCGACTCCAAGGCGGGTCGGCAGGCCGAGGACATCACAACCCACGACATTCCGCTCCCGACGACCGACGCAGCCCGGTTGGCGGCGAACCTCGCGACGGTCGGCCGTCGTGCCCAAGGCATGACGGTCGTGTTCTCCACGTACCAGTCGATCGACGTCGTCGCGCAGGCACAGAAGGCCTCGGACGCCGAGTTCGACCTGATCCTGTGTGACGAGGCCCACCGCACGACCGGGGTGAAGCTGCCCGGCGAGGCCGACGAGTCCTCGTTCGTGAAGGTCCACGACAACACCTACCTGCCGGCCGCGAAGCGCCTCTACATGACCGCCACCCCGCGGATCTACGGGGAGGCGGTGAGGAAGAAGGCCGACGAGGCGTCGGCGGTGCTGACGAGCATGGACAACCAGGACCTGTTCGGCCCCGAGTTCCACCGCCTCGGCTTCGGGGAGGCCGTCGAGAAGCGGCTCCTGAGCGACTACAAGGTCATGGTGCTGGTCGTCGAAGGCGATGCGATCGCCGAGTCGCTGCAGCAGTCCCTGGCGACCGACTCCGAGCTCACCATCGATGACGCCGCGAAGATCGTGGGCTGCTGGAACGGCCTTGCCAAACACACGCAGGACGGGTTCTTCGGCAAGGACCCGTCGCCGATGAAGCGTGCGGTCGCGTTCGCCCGCGACATCCGCTCCTCCAAGGCGTTCTGCACGGCGTTCCCTGAGGTCGTCGAGACCCTGACTGACGGCGAGACCGACCTGTCGTGCGACGTTCGCCACGTCGACGGCATGATGAACGCACTGGAGCGGGCGGACTCGCTGGCCTGGCTCAAGGCGCCGATTCCCGAGGGTGAGTGCCGCGTGCTGACGAACGCGCGCTGTCTGTCCGAGGGCGTCGACGTACCGGCGCTGGACGCCGTCTTGTTCCTGCACCCGCGCAGCTCGCTGGTCGACGTCGTGCAGTCCGTGGGCCGGGTGATGCGCCGGGCGAAGGACAAGGAGTACGGCTACGTGATCCTGCCCGTCGCGATTCCCGCCGGCATGGCCCCAGAGGAGGCGCTGCGCGACAACAAGCGGTTCAAGGTGGTCTGGGACGTCCTCAACGCGCTCCGCTCGCACGACGACCGGTTCAACGCGATGGTCAACTCGATCGACCTCGACAAGAACACCAAGGGCAAGATCGGCTTCGACATCATCGGCAACGGCCGCGCCACCGACACCGACGAGACGACGAGCCGACCGATGGCCGGGCTCCAGTTCCCGCTGTTCTCGCTGACCCAGTGGCGCGACTCGATCCTGGCCCGGATCGTCACCAAGTGCGGCGACCGCGACTACTGGGACCAGTGGGCCGACGACGTCGTGGATATCACCGCCAACACCACCGCCCGCATCGGTGCGATCCTTCGCACCGCCGACCAGGCACTGACCGACCAGTTCAGCGCGTTCCTCGATGGGCTGAGGGCGAACCTCAACGACTCGATCCGACGCGACGACGCGATCTCGATGCTCAGCCAGCACCTCATCACCCGACCGGTCTTCGACGCCTTGTTCGAGCACGACTCGTTCGCCGCGCACAACCCGGTCTCGATCACCATGCAGCAGATGGTCGACGCCCTCGCCAGCCATGGCCTCGACGCGGAGACCGCCCGGCTCGAGCGGTTCTACGAGTCCGTCCGCAAGCGCGCTTCCCAGATAGAGACCCCCGCCGGCCGCCAGGCCGTCATCCATGAGCTGTACGAGCAGTTCTTCCGCAAGGCCTTCCCCAAGCAGGCATCCTCGCTCGGTGTCGTCTACACACCGGTCGAGATCGTCGACTTCATCCTCCGCGCCGCGGACGACGTCTGCCGCCAGGAGTTCGGCTACGGGCTCACCGACGAGGGCGTGCATGTTCTCGACCCGTTCACCGGCACCGGCACCTTCATCGTGCGGCTCCTCGAGTCCGGGATCATCAAGCCGGCAGACCTGGCCCGCACGTACGCCCACGAGCTGTGGGCGAACGAGATCATGCTGCTGGCGTACTACATCGCCTGCGTCAACATCGAGACCACCTACCAGGCCGTCGTACGGACTCAGCGCGAGGGCGAGAACGTCCTGTACGAGCCCTTCCCCGGCGCGACCCTCACCGACACGTTCCAGATCACCGAGGAAGGCGACCGGGCTGATACCAGCCTCATCCCCGTCAACAACGACCGCATCGAAGTCCAGCTCGCCACACCGATCAAGGTCATCGTGGGCAACCCGCCCTACTCGGCCGGCCAAGGGTCCGCGAACGACGACAACGCCAACCGGAAGTACCCCACCCTCGATGCCCGGATTGCGGAAACGTATGCGGCCAGGTCCACGGCCACGAACAAGAACAGCCTGTACGACTCGTACATCCGCGCCTTCCGCTGGGCCACCGACCGCCTCGGGGATCAGGGCGTGCTCGGCCTCGTGTCGAACAACGGCTGGGTCGACGGCAACACCGCCGACGGCATCCGCAAGACGTTCACCGACGAGTTCAGCGACCTGTACGTGTACAACCTCCGGGGCAACCAGCGGACGGCCGGCGAGCTGTCACGTCAGGAGGGCGGCAAAGTATTCGGATCCGGCGCACGGACCGGTGTGGCCGTCCTCGTCGCCGTCAAGCGTCCGGGCTCGGGACCATGTGCCCTGCGCTACTACGGCGTCGCCGACTACCTCACCCGGGAGGAGAAGCTCGCCGACCTCGACGAGGCGAACCTTGGCTCCGTGCCCTGGCAGACCCTCATCCCCAACGCCGACGGCGACTGGCTCAACCAGCGCAACGACACGTTCGGTACCTTTCCGGCAATCGCAGACGAGCCGTCGGCCCACTTCGCGTCGCATTCTGCTGGCGTTCAGACGAATCGCGATGCGTGGTGCTACAACTTCAGTGCCCGAGCCGTCGAGGCGAACATGCGCCGAATGATCGACTACTACAACGAGCAGGCTGCATCGTGTGATGGAGACGAGGCACCTGAGTTTTGCACGCGATGAGGACGGATTCCTGGTGTGACTACGGGGTTCGGGTCGTTTTCAGGTGTTCGTGGATGTAGTGAAGGTGGCGGTTTTGGCGGCTTGGGCCAGGTCGCGGCGCCAGGCGCGGAGTTCGGGCAGGGTGGCCCAGGACTGGTCCAGGCCGGCCCCGACAGCGTGGTCGATGGTGTCCCACGCGGTGGGGCGGAGGAGGCGGTAGACGGCGTCCCCCACGGGGATGGCGTCGAGGTGACGGACGGCATCCAGCAGTTGGCCGGCGGGCAGGCAGGTCCAGCGTTCCAGGAGCCGGGTGATGAGCAGGGCGAGGAAGCAGATGGCGAAGTGGGCCTCGATATGGGCCCGGGTCCGGACGTAGACGGGACGCGTGTTCAGGTCGGTCTTGCTATCACGGAACGTCTGCTCGATGCGCCACAGCTGGCGGTACCGGTCCAAGATCGCCTGGTCGGGCAGGCCGGTTTCGGAGGTGCGGACCAACTGGTAGCCGTCGAACACGGCCTCAGCTTCGGCGCGGGCGCGGTCCACGGACAGGCTGGTCTCCCGCCCGGTGATCAGCTCCCCGGTGGCGGGGTCGATGGTGTCGGCGGTGATGTACTTCTTCACCCCCCGTTTGTTGCTCGCCCGGTATCTCGCCTCGTCGGCGGCCAATGCTTCGGCCCGGGTCAGGATGTCGTCGCGGGTGTGGGCGTCCCTTTCGGCGGCGTGGGCTGACCAGCGGGCCACGACCTTCTCCTGGACGGCTTTGGGCACGTTGTCGACCCCGTACATGGTGACCGGCACCCCACGGGTCACGACCATCGACTTGGTGCGGTTCTGGTCGTTGCCGGTCCAGCCTACCGGGTCGAGCAGCCACGTCTTCAGGGTCTTGTCGGCGCCACGGGCGGAGGCGGACACGATCCAGCCGTCCCCGTGTTGGGCGAGCGCCCCCAGGTTGTTCTGGGTGTTCATGGCCTTGTCCGCCACCACCACGATCCGCTCGCAACCGAACGCGGACTTGAACTCGGACAACACGTTCGGCAGGGTCGAGGTGTCGGGCACGTTCCCGTCGAACAACCGATACGACACCGGGATCCCATCGGCATCCAGGAACAGGCCGAGTTGGATGATCGGATCGGGCCGGTTCTCTTTCGAATGCCCGCGTTGCCGCGACGCCCGCCCCCTGGGGGCGGTCTTGCCCTCGGGGGCCTCATCGTTCTGGTCGATGTGGAAGAAGTAGTTGGTCACGTCATAGTCGACCGTGCCCAACGACGCCTTGCTGCGTCCGACGCCGGTCGAGGCGGCTTGCTGCAAGGGGACCGCCATCGCGGCGATCTGATCCAACACCCGATACACCCTGGTCAGGTCCATGTTGGCCGGCCCGCCCAGCAGGTGGGTGGCGCGTTCCACCGCGGCCTTCTTCGAACACGGCCACACCACCCGCGAACACACCAACAACGACAGAACCCGGGCAACCTCGCCGGCATCCGCACCGGTGCCCTTCACGAAGGCCTTCGCGGTCTTCTCTGCCCCGAGCCGTTCCAGCACGGCCTCGGCCAGCCACCAGCCGGCGTTCAACCCCACAGCGCCATCCGACGGCTCGGTGGTGTCGAAGGTGATCGTGCCCCTCCGGGCCTGGCGCTGGACGGTGAGTTCCTTCGCCCGCGCTTTCAGCGTGGCCAGGGCGTCGGGGTCTTCGGCCAACAGGACATCGAGGCGGCCGTGGCGTTCGATGACCCGTTGGCGGCTGCGTCCTCGCTCGTCGCGGTAGGCCTCCACGATGTAGGCGTACTCCACGCCATCACGGGTCTTCGAGATGCGTACCAACACACCACAAAGCTACCGGCATGTAGCACCCTTCACGACGCGCCACGCCGCACAAAACGAGCGCAAAATCCCAAGTCAGCAAGCGAATCGAAGCTCAGCCCGTGCAAAACCCAGGCTTCAGTGCCCGAGCCGTCGAGGCGAACATGCGCCGAATGATCGACTACTACAACGAGCAGGCTGCATCGTGTGATGGAGACGAGGCACGGCTCGATCTCGATCCATCGAGGATAAGTTGGAGCCGGAACATCAGGCGATTGGCTGTCGCGGGACGCACCCAACACTTCAAAGAAGATGGTATTCGCCCTTCCGCCCTGTACCGGCCCTTCTGTCGACAGGTTTTGTATTTCGACCCTGTCTTCAACTCCGTCCCTGGGAAGAATTCGCAATACTTCCCGACCACCCGGCACGTGAACCTCGCGATCCTGGTGACCTCGCCTGGCGGCAACTCACCATTTACGGCTCTGGCCACGAACACCATTGCCGATCTCGTCTCTGTGACTGGCGCCGGGCAGGCGACTCACTTCTTCCCACGATGGACTTACGAGCAGCCGGAAAGAACGGAGCAGGAGCTGCTGCTCGATGCATCGGCTGATCTTGACGCGTTGGGCTACCGGCGCGCGGACAACATCACGGACCAGATCCTGGCGCTGTACCGGTCGCGTTTCGGCCCGCAGGTGTCCAAGGACGATGTGTTCTTCTACGTCTACGGGGTGCTGCACTCCGAGCAGTACCGAACCATGTTCGCCGCGGATCTGAAGCGGATGCTGCCGCGAATCCCGCTGGCCGCATCTGTCGCCGACTTCGACGCGTTCGTCACGGCCGGCCGCGCCTTGTCGGACCTGCATGTGAACTACGAGTCGGTGGAGCCGTACCCGCTGCATGAGCAGGCGCCGCTCGCGGGAGACCCTTGGGAGACGTACCGGGTCCAGAAGCTGCGCTGGGCAGACAAGACGACCAAGAAGGCGATCCTCTACAACGGCCACGTCATCCTGGGCGACATCCCCGCCGAGGCGCACCGCTACATGCTCGGCTCCCGGTCGGCTCTGGAGTGGCTCATCGACCGGTACCAGGTGAAGACCGACAAGGATTCCGGCATCGTCAACGACCCCAACGACTGGTGCCGGGAGCACGACGACCCCCGCTACATCGTCGACCTCATCAAGCGCGTGACCCGCGTGAGCGTCGACACGATGCGCATCGTCGACTCCCTGCCGGAGCTACCGCTCACGTAGTGGCTGCATCTCAAATACGTGATCCCGAAGCGCGTCGGTCCAGGGGACCGAGTCTTCGTCATCATCGGCCATCTCCAGACTGACGGGCATCGCTCCGCGATACGCAACGCGGTCAGCGACATCTGCATTCAGTTCCCTCGGTACACGGTGGTTCCCTGTATCTGGGAGGCACCCTCATCCTGGGGCATCCAGGTCGCTGACTACGGTCTGTGGCGGGTCCAGCGGATTCAAGAGGGCAAGAGCGTGCCTACGTACACCGAACCGGTCGACGCTCAGACCGACTCCGTCTTCCGGCCATGGGGATGATGGCATGAGAAGACCGGCTACCTCGGTTCCCCGAGGAGAAGTCCCCTGGACCTCTTGTCACCGGTCTCTGCCAGCCAGCATAGGCGACGAAGGGCGGTCGTGCTACAGGAGTTGGTGGATCAATGTGGGCCCAGCCAGTAGGAGCACTCCTCAGGGGCACACAGGGGCGAGACTGCCGAACACGAGGCAGCTGGTCGTCGCTGATCAGCAGCTCAGGCGTCGGGCCAGCCCGGGTACTCCGCCAGCCCCATGCCCACAGGCAGTCCCAGGGTCGATGCGGCCACGAGGTCGTCCACGGCTGTGCTCAGGTCCGAGGCGACGCTCGCGACGACGACGGCCGCGGCCTCGGTCACGGCCTGCAGCAGCCGGGCGACGAGCGCGAGGGCTGCATCGTCCGTGGTGGTCGGGGGGACGGAGTACACCGGCGCGCCCGGCACGGGTGTCTGCGAGGCGGCTCTGCTGCGGGCCGTGAGCACGTCCCGCTGCGCCTTGACGGCGAGGACCACACGGTTGAGACCGGCCCGTGCCGGGTGTGCCGTCGTGAGCCGGCCCAGGGCTGACTCGAGCCCGTACACGGCTTCGTGGTACCTGTCGAGGAGGTCGTCCGCCGCCGTTCTCCGGTCGAGGACCGCTACCTCGCGACGCGGGACGGCTTTGGTCACGGCGGACACCGCAGTGGTGAGCGCGCTCCGCGACTGGACCGCGGAGGCGGCCTGGGCCCCCCAGAAGGCGGCCAGGGGACCTGTGGTCCCCGTCGCCAGCGTGGCGTGGGCGTCGTGGAGCGTGGTCAGCGCACTGCCGGCCGCCGAGAGCCCCTGGTCCCGCGTCCCGGGCGCCTCGATCGTGGCGAACCCCACGGCTGCCGGTTCGCGGAGGAGAGGCTCGGCGGTCGTGAGGACCCCCTGGTGGAGGCGGTGCACCTCGGCGAGCAGCTGGAACCGCGGCGCGTCGGACCCTGCCCACGGCGCGCGGGCCATGGCGGCGAGCAGGGCGGCGACCCCCGCCTCCAGACCGGCGAGGTGGTCGGCGCCGACCGGCGGGACAGGGGACGGCGGCGTGTCGACGGGTTGCGGTGTCCCCATGATGCGGGGGTCGCTGACCGAGCATCCCGCCGCCCCGAGCCCGAGCGCAGCGAGCAGCAGGGTCCGGCGATGCATGCCCACAACCTAGCGATCCTTGCCTATGCTGTTCGTCTACAACAGCTCGACCCAACCGGAGGACCGCACATGAATGTCGCCCGCCTGCGCGCGCTGCTGGAACCGGTCCTCGCCGACCGCGGTCTGGAGCTGGACGATCTCGTCGTGGTCGGAGCCGGCGCTCGCTCGGTTCTCCGCATCACGGTCGACGGCGACGGCCCGCAGGGCAAGGGCCCCCTGCTCGACGAGGTCGCCGACGCGACGAGAGCCGTGTCCGACGCGCTGGACGCCTCGGACGCGACGGGCACCCAGCCGTACGTCCTCGAGGTCAGCTCCCGGGGTGTCGGGGCTCCGCTGGCGAAGCCGGCCCACTGGCGCCGGAACGCCGGCAGGCTCGTCGCCGTGACCCGTACGGACGGGACCAAGGTGACCGGACGCATCGCCGCGACGACCGACACCGAGGCCACGCTCACCGTGGAGGGTTCCCCCCAGGTCGTCCCGTACAGCGAGGTGAAGCGCGCCGCGGTCCAGGTGGAGCTCAACCGCCCCCATGACCCTGAGCTCGACGACGCGTTCGACAACGAGGAGTGACATGGACATCGATATGGCCGCGCTGCGGCAGCTCGAGGCCGACAAGGACATCCCCATGTCGGTCGTCATCGACGCGCTCGAGGACGCCCTGATCAACGCGTACCAGAAGACCGAGCACCACGCGAAGGGCGCTCGGGTCACCATCGACCGCAAGTCCGGCGCCGTGCATGTCCTCGCGCCCGAGCTCAACGAGGACGGGGAGAAGGTCGGCGAGTACGACGACACGCCGACCGACTTCGGCCGCATCGCTGCCGCGACCGCGCGCCAGATCGTCATGCAGCGGCTGCGGGAGGCGGAGGACGAGCAGAAGTACGGCCACTTCGCCGCGACCGAGGGGGACATCCTCCTCGGCGTCGTCCAGCAGGACAGGCACAGCCCCACGGTGCGCGTGGACCTCGGCAAGGTCGAGGCGATCCTGCCGCAGGCCGAGCAGGTTCCGGGGGAGGACTACAGCCACGGGCGACGCCTCCGCGTGTACGTGGTCGCCGTGCGGCGCGAGCTGCGCGGGCTGCAGGTCGTCGTCTCCCGTACCCACCCCGGTCTCGTCGAGAAGCTCTTCAAGCTCGAGGTCCCCGAGATCGAGCAGGGGATCGTCGAGATCAAGTCGATCGCCCGCGAGGCCGGACACCGGACGAAGCTGGCGGTACACAGCACCAACCCCGACGTGTCGGCGAAGGGTGCGTGCATCGGGCCCATGGGGCAGCGCGTCCGCGCCGTCATGCACGAGCTGAGCGACGAGAAGATCGACATCGTCGACTGGTCCGAGGACCCTGTGAAGTTCGTCGCGTCCGCCCTGTCGCCCGCGCGCGTGTCGAGCGTCGAGATCGTCGACCCGCTGGCCAAGTCGGCGAGGGTCGTCGTCCCCGACTACCAGCTCAGCCTCGCGATCGGCCGGGAGGGGCAGAACGCACGGCTCGCAGCCCGCCTCACGGGCTGGCGCATCGACATCCGCCCCGACGTCGCGGTGGGGGAGAGCCACTCCTGACACGTACGAGGCGGAGTCGGTACGGTGAGGGCGTGTCCCTTCCGGAACGGACCTGCGTCGGCTGCCGTGTGCGAGCGCCGATGACGGACCTGGTCCGCGTCGTGGCCGCCGACGCCGGCGTCCAGGTCGACGCCCGTCATCGGCTGCCCGGCCGGGGCGCCTGGGTCCACCCGCGCCGCAGCTGCATCGAGACCGCCACGCGGCGCAAGGCGTGGGCGCGGGCGCTGAGGGCGCCCGGAATCGTGGCCGACGCCGAGGAGCTCTGCGCCCGCGTCGGATTTCTGGCAGGCGAGGAGTAGGGCCTAGACTTGGCGCCTGACTGCCCGATCAGGCAGGTGACGACCAGAAAGTGGGCTAACGCTCATGACCACTCGATGAGTACGCCGCAATGAGCAACACCACCAACTAACCGGTCCGACTGCGCTGAGC
>JAJZQV010000090.1 GCA_021803025.1 Actinomycetes bacterium
ATCTAGCCATCATCGGCATGTTGGACGTGTTCGCGATGATCACGGTCCGGTCGATGAGGTTTCCGCCGGTCCTCGTGTCGGTGAGCGTCGACAGGTCGTCCAGCACGTCGGCCATCTCGTTGCCCCGCTCGCCGCAGCCCACGTAGACGATGACGTCGGCGTCGCTCCACTTGGCGACCTGCTGGAGCAGCATGGTCTTGCCCGTCCCGAAGCCGCCCGGGACCGCAGCCGCTGCACCGCGAGCCACCGGATAGAGCAGGTCCATCACGCGCTGTCCTGTGTGCAGCGGGACGGCGTCGGTCAGGCGCTCACGGAACGGCCGGGGGCGCCGGATCGGCCAGGTCTCCGCGAGCCGCACCTCGTGGTCGCCGACCCGCGCTACGACGTCCAGGGGGTGCACCGTGGCGCCGGGGGACACCCAGGTCGTCTCGCCTGCGACGCCCCACGGGACCATTACCCGATGCTCCACGGCACCGGCGTCCGGCACCGTCCCGATGACGGAACCCGGCCCGACCAGGGAGCCGGGTGCCACCGCCGGGACGAACCGCCACTCGCGCGCGAGGACAGCCGGGTCCCGGGTCACGGGCGGCCGGTCACGGGTCAGCCACTGCGGCGCCGACGTCAGCGGCCGCATCAAGCCGTCGAAGACGTTGCCGAGCAGACCCGGCCCGAGCAGTCCCGACAGCGGTTCGCCGGTGGGTACCACGGGATCCCCGACCTCCAGGCCGCCCGTGTACTCGTACGTCTGCAACGTCACCCGGTCGCCGCTGATCGACACGGCTTCGGCGCTGATCCGCTGCGGGCCGACCGTCATCACCTCCAGCATCGATGCCCCTGGGGCTCCCTCCACCTCGACCAGCGGACCGTTCACGCGTACCACGGTCGCCGGTCCCCTCGCAGCTACGGCGTCCACAGTCGGCTCACTTCCGGGCCCATCGAGTCCAGTGCCCTGGCCGCCAGCGCCGGCAGGCTCAGGTCGAGCCTGCGCGAGCCGGCCCGTCCGACCACTCCACCGGAGGGGTCCTCGCTCACGCTCGCGTCGGCGCCGAGCACGGCTCTGCACCTGTCGGTGAGAGACGCCAGAAGGAACGGGTAGCGAGGGTCGTCCCGCACCGAGAGGGCAGCCTCCCGCACCTGCTTCTGGAGCTCGCGCCGCAGGGCGGCCTGCTGGGCCAGCACGACCTCCTGGGCGTGGCGCCGTACCCGGGCTGAGCGCAGGGCAGCGTCCGACCGGGCCGAGGCCTCACCCTGGGAGGCCGCCGCGGACGTGATCCGAACTGCTTCCTCCTGAGCCGATGCCACGATCGCCGCGGCCCGCTGTGCCGCGTCGTCCCTGAGCTGCTCGGCTCGGGCTTCCGCCGCGGCCAGCAGCGCCTCCCGGACGGGCGTCAGCGCGTCCTCCGCGCCTTTGGGAAGGCCGGTCATGACGGCAACACGACCGTCATCGGCGCTGTCGCGTCGTCCAGCAGGTCGCCGAGCGCCGCGGCGGCCCTGGGTGTCAGGAGTACGACCAGCGTGTCGTCGCCCAGGGAGCGCCACGCCGCACGTACATCGTCCTCAGTCTCGGCGGGCAGCAGACCGACGCCGGCCAGGCGGTAGACCTCGAGCCGAGACAGCTCCCCGAGCCCAGCGACCTGCGGCATGATGCCCTCGCCTCAGGCCTTGCCGATCAGGATGATCGAGATGATGAGGCCGTAGATCGCGATGCCCTCGGCCAGCCCGACGACGACCATCGCGCGCCCGAACATCTCGGGCCGCTCGCTCATCGCCGCGAGCGCCGCCGCACCCGTGTAGGCCACGGCGATCGCCGCTCCGATCGAGGACCCTGCGACCGCGATCGCCGCGGCGATGAGCGCCGTCCCTCCGAGGCCGGTCGGCGTGGGTGCGGTCGTCCCGTCAGCCGCCGCGGGTACGGCGTTCCACGCCGACAGGAGCAACGCGAGCACGGAGCCGAGCACGAGCACGTTGACGGCGACGAGCACCTTCGGCCCGGACCGTCGCCACCGCATGAGCGCGGCGACGGCGATGAAGGCGGCTATGACAAGCGCCGGGATGCCGGCTATCCAGGGGTTCACGGCTCGCGCCTTTCTTGAGGGGCATCGGACGGTAAGGGGTCAAGAACAGGCGCCCACGGGCGGAACGGACGTCCTTCGAGGGCGAAGATCCGGGAGAAGAGCTCGTAGTACTCGAGCCGCAGTGCCTGGATGCCGGCCACCAGGGCCTCCAGCGCGAACGTCACGATGTTCCCGATGACGAGCACGAGGATCGCGGCGACGGATCGCCAGCCCGGCGCCCAGAGGGCCCGGGTCCCGTCCCAGACCACCATGAGCAGCGCCGCGTGGGTGAGGCCGAAGGCGGCCAGCCGCGCGAACGAGACGATGTTGGACCCGAGCCGGATCACCGTGTCGAAGAGCTCGACGGCAGCCTGCGCCACGCCCGCGCCACCGCCTCCGGCCTCCAGGTACAGCCCCACGGAGAGGAAGGCCAGCGAGAGGGTCGCGAGGACCGCAGCAACGATGACCAGGGCACCTGTGCCGATGTACAGCCCGAGGGTCAGGAGGGCGAGACTGAGGAACAAGAGGGAGCCCGCGACCCCCGTGCGAGAGTACAGCGCCACGCCCCAACCGCCCTCTCGGAAGCGGTTGACCGTACCGAGGGCATAGGCGCCGCCGAGCAGTGCCGAGCCGAACAGGACGGCGGCCAGCAACAGGGGCACCGGATCGGTGAGCGGGTCCAGCCACACTACCGGGACGAGTCCCGTGGGCCCGAACGCCGTCCCGTACAGCACGCCGAAGACCATCGAGACCACCCCGGCGCCGATCGCGAATGTCCATGCCCGGCGGAACTTCTCGAGCCGTCGGATCCATCCGCCGCGCAGGACCAGGCCGCCGAGCACCAGCAGCGCGCCGTGGCCGACGTCGCCGAACATCATCCCGAACATGACCACGTACGCCAGCCCTGCGAGCCGGGCCGGGTCGATGTCCGCGTACGGCACGGTCCCGTACGTGTCGACGAGCAGGCGCGAGGTGGAGGAGGTGCCGTCCCTGGTCAGCATCGTGGGAGGTTGCGCGCCGGGCGGGTACGAGAGCCGGACGATCGCGCCGCCCAGAGGAGCCAGGTCGTGGGCGAGCCCGGGAAGGCTTCTGGACGGAGCCCAGCCGACGAGTCCGCTCACCGGCCCGGACACGACCGCTGCCCGCACCGCCCGATCGACCTCCTCGCGCCCCTCGAGCGATGCGTCCGGCAGCTCGAGCTCGACCGCCGCCCGTACTGCCAGCTGCGCGAGAACGTCGGTCATCGCTGCTGACGGGGCCACGACTCCCACCCGCTCCATCCGGGCCGGGGCGATGCTGTCACGCCACGGCATCGAGCACCTCGCTCGATCCCCTGCCGGCCTCCGCCGCCGCCAGGCTCGCCCGGAGGCGCCAGCCGTCGACGGCCAGCACGGCGATAGCGCCCAGCACCGCCTCGGGTCCGGGGAGGGCGCCGCGGACGAGCCGGAGGCCGTCGGCCTCGACGGCGGCTCGTGTGCGTGCCTCGGCCAGCCAGAGGTCCTCCGGAGCGGCGATGTCGGCGAGGACGGTCCGGGACAGGCGAGGTACTGCGGCGCGGAACCCGCCCAGGTCACGGGTCTTCGCCCAGTCCCGGCCGAGCCAGGGGGCGCACAGGTCGAGCACGCGCCCCGTCGGAACGGTGTGGTCGACGAGAACCATCCGTGCGGCGAGCAGGGTGGCGGCGGCGCGGGCCCACGGCGTGGCAGTGGGGGCGGCGGCGACGAGCCGTCTCAGCCAGGCCAGCGTCAGCACGTCGCGCAGCGCGATGGTGTCGAGCGGACCGGTGGGACCCCAGGCCGACCGTGTCAGTGCCTCGGTCAACAGGGGAAGCGAGGACTGGGCCCGAAGGCGGGGCCACGCGGTCGCGAGCGCGCCGAGGTCGTATGCGCCAGAGAGCTCGGGACCGCCCGCCAGCCGTCCGGCGAGGGCCACGACGTTGTCGCGCTCGTAGGCCGCGGCGACGGCGCGGACCAGTCCGGCGCCTCCAGGCGGCAGCCAGCCGGCAAGGACCCGGAGCTGCCAGAGCAGGGTCGTGCGCGTCACTCGCTGCGCTGTGGCCAGGTCGGTGACCCCGCCGAGGCTCTTCGCGTAGGCGGTGTCCGCCAGTAGCTCCAGTGCCGTGGTGAGATCCGGGGCGGCTGCGAGCAGCCGGCATCGGGCGGCTCCGAGGCGCAGCTGGGTCATGCTCCGGGCACGTACGGACGCGGCGACCCAGTTGACGGTCATGTCCGTAGCCACTCCGTGAGCATCCGGTCGATCACGCTGCGGGCCAGCTCGGGGATCAGGCGGCTTCTGGCCCCGGCGAGAGCGTCCGCCTCGTCGCGTGCGGTGGAAAGCAGTGCCTCGTCGTCATCCGCGCTCTCGCGGGTGACTCGTGCCGCGGCCTCCGCCCGGGCCGACCGGGAGTCCTGCTGAGCGCGAGCCAGCAGCGCGGACGCATCGTCGCGGGCCCGGTCGAGGAGGTCGGCGGAGTCCTTCTCGGCCTGTTCGACCAGCCGACGGGCAGCCTCGATGTCGCGGGCCAGGGCCGTGAAGACCGGCGCCAGCTCCTCACGAGGGCCACGTCCGTCGCTCGGCGGCACCCCTGCGGGCCCCACCGGGCCAGGCGCTCCCACCGGACGGAACCGATCCAGAATGTTGGAGTGAGACATCACACCCCTCAGGCCTTATGCAAGGCGCACCCGCGCGCCAGGTTCTGTTCCAGACTACGCTCGGCACCGGTTTCCCGAGGCTGACAAGCAGAGTCGGGCGGCGCAGGCCCGCAGCGCCGGCCATGCGCCGGACGAGGGTCGGCCCAGGTTGCCCAGCCTCAGAGGGCGAGCCCGGGCTGCCGCATGCCGTCGTCGCGTCCTCCGAACACGTCGTCATTCCGGAGTTTCGTCGGGGCCGCCGCGGCCCATCCTCCGAAGCTGTCGCCAAGGCGACGGTTCGGGGGCCTCATGGCGACAGGTTCGGAGCACGCCTCGAGGTCACTTCGTCCGTTCGCCCGAATGGCGACGACATCGGAGGATGACGACCCTCCCCGAGTCGGAGCGCCCTCGGTCCGCAGCGCCGCGTCGTGCAGCCGGCTGGTCATACGACGCGGCTCAGCGGCATCACCAGCGGTGCGCCACGTCCACGACGAGGCGGCTGCTGCTTCCGGGGCCCGTGAGGACGAAGACCCGGAACGGCAACCTGGCCCGGACCCCGATCCCGATGGAGCTGTACCCCTCGTACGTGCCCGCCCACACGACCTGCCGGAACGTGCGGTAGCCGGTCACGTTCCTCAGCTCGTTGGGGTCGGCGTAGAAGAACGTCTGCGCGCCGGTCACCGGGTTGTACCCCGGGTTCATGACGCTGATCTGCAGAGCCGCGCCTCCTCGAGTCGCGACGGGGAAGCCGCCGCCCTCGGTGTGGATCTGTGCCACGTACTGCACGGTGTAGGTGCGGACCGGACCCGACACGTCCACGACGAGCCGGTCATAGCAGGCGTGCCGTCCGGTGCGCACGTTGTAGACCCAGTCGCTGGCGGACGCATACGACGGTCCGGCGCCGGTCTTGGCGAGGGAGCCCCACCAGATGCCGCAGTACGGCCGGCTGGCGGCCTCCGCCGCGGGCGCCGCCGTCAGGCTGACGGCCACCACGATGAGGACTCCCAGCAGGAGCCTCAACAGCTTTCTCATCACAGCCCTCCTTCGCTCGCGTACGAGCTGACGTCGGGACGCTCGGCGCCGTCGGGCTGGTGCGGGACTCAACTCGAGTGAGTCGACACGTCCCGACATCAGGATCTCACCGCCGGGCCGCGAAAGGAGCGGAATGTGCGCTCAGCCCTGTAGCAGTTCGCGCATGCGGGTAGCGGGTGAGGAGCCGGGCCGCTCAGTCCCAGAGGTGAGCCGGAAGCTGGACGAGCAACGCTCCAGCTCGTCGGACCTCATCGAGTCTACGCGCGTCGGGAGGTGATGCGATACGTTTCAGAGGAGCAGCCTGCCGTCGTCGCGCCGCGGTGCGCACGGCGTTGGCACGTGCTTCAGCCCAGCCACACACTCCACGAAAGTCCCGTCATCACTAGGAACTTGACCTCCGGGTCGCCCTTGCGCGTCATCATCTGGTTCACGATCCCCCTCCTCGTGGGGAACCTGTTCCAGCAGCTCTACGCCGTCACGGACGCGGCCGTCGTGGGCCGCCTCCTCGGCGTCGACGCACTGGCCTCCGTCGGCGCCTCCGGAAGCCTGCAGTTCCTGCTCATCGGGTTCGCCATGGGCGCGTCAGCGGGCGTGGCCATCCCGGTCGCCAAGGCGTTCGGTGCCGGCAACATGGCGATGATGCGCCGCGCGGTGGTCGCGGGCATCATCATCAGCGGCGGCATCGCCGTCGCGATCACCCTCATCGGCACGCTCGGTGCTCGGACGCTGCTCACCTGGATGGGGACCCCGCCAGAGCTCATGGGGAACGCGCAGGCGTTCCTGGGGATCCTGTTCAGCGGTGCCGCTGCCACGGTCGCGTTCAACTTCCTCAGCTCGGTGATCCGGGCGCTCGGCGACAGCCGTACGCCCCTGCTGTTCCTCGTCGTCGCCTGCCTGCTCAACGCCGGCCTTGTCGTGCTCTTCGTCGCCGGGTTCCACATGGGGGTCGGGGGCGCTGCCCTCGCGACGGTCATCGCACAGGGGGTCTCGACGGTGTGCTGCCTGGTGCTCGTCATCCGCCGGATGCCGGACCTGCGGCTGGGCGGCGAGGACTGGCGGATCGACCGTCACGAGCTCGGCGAGTCGAGCAAGCTCGGCCTGACGTTCGGCTTCCAGATGTCCATCATCGCCGTGGGCGCCGCCGTGCTGCAGTACGGCATCAACAAGCTCGG
This sequence comes from Actinomycetes bacterium, assembly GCA_021803025.1. Classification (GTDB taxonomy): domain Bacteria; phylum Actinomycetota; class Actinomycetes; order Propionibacteriales; family Propionibacteriaceae; genus Fen-668. The sequence continues at coordinate 6,889 of JAJZQV010000090.1, forward strand.
GACCGACGCCGTGGCAGCGTTCACGGCAGCGGTGAGGGTCGACCAGGCGGCCGTGACGCCGCTGATCTCGATCGGGGTCGCGCTGAGCACGTACGTCGCCCAGAACCGCGGCGCGCGGCAGTGGGCACGGGTCCGGGAGGGGGTCTTCCGGGCCGGCGGTCTCGCCGTCGGCTTCGGTGTCGCGCTCGGGCTGGTGCTCGTGCTGTTCGGGACCGGTCTCGTCCGGCTGTTCGTCGGTGCGGGGTCGGACGGCGTCGTGGCGATGGCTCACAGGTACCTGCTGATCAACGGAAGCCTGTACGCGGTGCTCGCACTGCTCTTCGTGTGCCGCAACGCGCTCCAGGGGCTCGGCATCACAGCGGTACCCACCATCGCGGGTGTCATGGAGCTCCTCGCCCGGTCGTTCGTCGGGCTGTTCCTGGTGGACCGCATGGGGTTCCTCGGCGCCTGCCTCGCAGCGCCCCTGGCCTGGTTCGGCGCGCTGGTGCCGCTGGGCTTGGCGTGGACGGTCCACCACCGACGCCTGGCCAGGCGGGACGACGCCCCGGTTCTCGCACGGCCGGGTCTGCTGCAGCCAGCGGGGTAGCCCTCAGGTTCGGGAGCCGGCAGGCACCGGGCGACTGGGGTGGTCCGAGATCATCCACGGCTGACTTCGTCGCGGGCGAGGACGACGAGCTTTCCCGCGGCGTCGCCCGACTCCAGGTAGCGCGGATCTCGTGGAGGGTGAAGACCCTGTCGACCGGTACGGAGGCCCGGCCCGTTGCGACGTCGTCGAGGAACGCCTGGAGGACGTCGGCCGTGAGGTCGGCGGCGTCCCCGGAGTACGCCGTGAGCCGCACCCCCGCGGGCAGGTAGCCGATCGGGTAGAAGTCCGGCACCGTCCAGCGGCCCGACACCATGCCGGTGAAGCAGACGGTCCCATGCACCTTGGTCGCACGCAGGGTGTCGGGCAGCGTCGTCGTCCCGATGAGCTCGATCGCACCGTCCCCGCCCCCCGGGACGAGTGCCCGGACTGTCGCCGCGACATTTCCGTCGTCGACGAGCACGTGGTCCACGCCGAGCGTCGTGAGAACCGCTGCCTTCGCCGCCGTGCGGGTGGTGGAGAACACGGTGAGGCCCATCCGCTTCGCGAGGATCGCTGCCGCCATTCCGACCGAGGACGTGCCCCCGCGGACGAGCAGCGACTGTCCGGGCTTCGCGTCGACGCCGACCGTCAGCGACCCGTACGCGGTCTGCAGCATCTCCGGGACCGCGCCGACCACCGACCATGGCAGCGTCGAGGTGAATGGGACCACCTGGCTGACCGGGACCGACACGTACTCTGCGTAGCCCCCGTCGTACGTACGACCCATGCCGCCCATGAGCGCCGCCACCCGCTGTCCGGAGGAGAGCTCACCGCCGGGGCATGACGACACCGGTCGCCTCGATGCCGAGCACGCGTGGGTACGTGACCGCGACGCCCGAGTATCCGAGCCGTGTCATGAGCTCCGACCGGTTGAGACCGAACGCGTGTACGGCGATGAGGACCCAGACGAGGCTCAGGGACGGGGAGGTCGCGGATCTGGAGGCGCTCGACGGCCCCTGGCCCATCGAGGACGACGGCTCGCATGGTCATGACGGTTCCTTCGCCCCGGCTGTCAGCATGGCGGTGAGCCAGTCTCGCTCCGCGCGGCTCGTGGCGCGGGCGGAGACGAGGATCCCCCGGCGGTAGGGGTCGGAGATGTCGTCCGCCTTCAGCGGGTGGCCGTCCTCGTAGAAGAAGCTCGCGGGCTGCGACAGGAACTCGAGCCGCCGACGCAGCACGGCGTCGCGTTCGGCCTTGTCCGGAAGCATCGACAGGAACGCGAGGAGCACCATGAAGCGCTGCCCGTCGGTGATATCGGTCCCCTCTGCCGTCCGCAGCCGTTCGTACAGCTCGGCTCGACCTGCGTCCGTGAGGTGCAGCGTGATCCTGCGGGCGCTGGCGGTGCCAGGTCCGGACTCCTGGCGTACGAACCCCGCCGCGGCCAGCCTTGCGATCGCCGGGTAGAGGGTGCCGAAGCTCACGGGATGGGCGTAGCCGTGCAGCTGCTCCATCCGGCGGCGCAGCTCGTAGCCGTGCATCGGCCCCTCAGCCAGGAACCCGAGGATCATCAGCTCGATCACAGCAGCAGGCTAATGCATCGATTCGACATATAGCGAATCGATAGTTACCCTTGCAGCCACGACGAAGGAGGCTCGCGATGGAGGCACGACAGGACCCCTCGAGGCGGTACCGGCTGGATTCTCTCCCGAGCGGGTCGACGTTGCGGTCGGTGACGGCTGAGCCGTCGACCGCGGCCGGCCGCCCGGCGCTGCGCGTCTCGCTCACGGAGGCCGTGCGACGGGATGGTCGACCGGGCGTCGACTACGTCGACCAGCCGACCTTCGTGGTCCTGCCCGTCGAGATGGCCGGTGGCCGGATCCAGGTGGACATCTGCTCGGACCTGCTGCCTGACGCGCCGGAGTACGCCCGCGCCTTCGCCGGACTGGCGTTCGCCGTGGCCGCCGACGCGTCCTCGTTCGAGGCCGTGTACGTGCGTCCGTACAACGGTCTCTCGGTGGCGCCGGACGGGGTCCGCCGCCGACGGGCCGTGCAGTACTTCTCATACCCCGACTGGCCTTTCGACCGGTTACGTGAGGAGCTGCCGGACGCAGGCTTCGAGTCGGCTGCCGACATCAGGCCAGGAGTCTGGCTCCGGCTGGTGGTCGAGGTGGACGCCCGGCGCGTACGGGCCGAGGTCGACGGCGTCGAGGTCGTCAACCGGGAGCGCATCGGAAGGGGCGCCGGGGCGGGCGTCGGCCTGTTCGTCGACATCGGCACCGACGCGTACTTCGCGGACCTCGTCGTCGAGCCCACTGCGAGGGGCTGACCGGGCGACAGGCTCGGGTCAGTGCCGAGCGGCCGCCGACGTGAGCGTTCTCCGCCAACTGGCCAGCAGGGCGATCTGCTCCTCGGCAGCGCTGCCGGGCGCCGCGGTGTACGCGATGATCGTGAGCCCCTCGCCAGGGAGGTCGAGCGCGTCCCCGGTCAGCTCGATGTCGCCCACGACGGTGTTGTGGAGGTGCTTGGTGGCGGTCCGGTGGGGCCGGACCTCGTGTTGGGCCCACGTGGTCGCGAACGGGTGGCTCCGTGCGGTGAGCTCTCCGAAGCCGGCGCCGACACTATCCGTCGCGCCCACGCCGTACAGCCGCGTGGGGCACGGAGCGGGAGCTCGCGGTCATCGAGTCGGGGGACATCCACTACAAACACGCGGACGTCCACGAGGTGTCGGCCAGCATCATCGGCACCACCGCCGTGCTGCTGAACACGGTGACCCTGCTCGCTGTCGTGGGTGGCCATGAGGTGACCAACCTGTTCGAGGTGACCGAGGTGTACGCACACAAGGGCGACGACTGGACGATGGTCGCCCTCTCGTTCACCAAGCTGCTGACGCCCCCAGGCGAGACCTGGGATCCATCCAAGGTCAGATCACGCGAACGTGCGCGGCCCTGTCAGTGCCTGTTTCAGGATCGCCTGCGGTCACTAGGCTCGAGACTGCGGGACCCGACCTGCACGAGCACGGGGTCGTCCGCACTTCTTCACGCAGACAGGACTCGTCACATGCCCACATGGTTCATCACCGGCTGCTCCACCGGTCTCGGCCGGCACCTCGCCGAAGCTCTGCTACGGGCCGGCAACCAGGTCGTCGTCACCGCACGCAACCTGCGCGACGTCGAGGACCTGCTCAGCCGCTACCCGGGCCACGCCTACGGCGTCTCCCTCGACGTCACTGACCAGGCGCAGATCGCGGAAGCCGTCGAGTCCGCAATCGAGAGGTTCGGGCAGATCGACGTCCTGGTCAACAACGCCGGGTACGGGTACCGCTCGGCCGTCGAGGAGGGTGACCCGGCCGATGTCGAGGCGCTGTTCGCCACGAACTTCTTCGGCCCGGTCAACCTCATCAAGGCCGTGCTGCCGGGCATGCGGGCCCGGCGCAGAGGCGTGATCGTGAACATCTCGTCCATAGCAGTACGGATCACGCCCGCCGGCTCCGGCTACTACGCGGCGGTGAAGGGCGCGCTCGAAGGCATGTCCGGGTCGCTCCGGAAGGAGCTCGAGCCGCTCGGGATCTCCGTCATCGTCGTCGAGCCGGGAGGCTTCCGTACGGACTTCGGCGGACGCTCGCTCAAGCAGTCGCCGGAGCCCATCGACGACTACGCCGAGACCGCCGGGAAGCGCCGCAAGGAGAACGACACGGCGCACCCCAGCCGCGGCGGCGACCCTGCGAAGGCCGCGCAGTCGATGATCACCGCGGTCGAGAGTCCGAACCCACCCGCGGTCCTGGTGCTGGGTGCGCCGACCGTCGGCATGTTCCGCGACGAGCTCGACGCCCGTCGCGCCGAGCTGGACGCATGGGAAGAGGTCAGCAGCAGCACCGGGATGTAGCTCCCGGCCGCGCAGCCAGCCTGCCGTCGGTTCACCATGTTAAGTGGGTCTGTTGGATGTTCTCATGCCCGATCCGCCATGAGAACGTACAGTCGACCCACTTAACATGGTGAACCGACGCCCGACTGCCGATTTAGCCACGTCGGTGCTGTCTGCCCCGGCCGGCGCGGATCTGGCCGGAGTGGAAGCTGCAGCCGTGGCGCCGGGAGACGTTCAAGTTCTCCACCGACCCCGAGCTGGACGCCAAGGTCCGCGACGGTCCCGTCTGTATCTGAACCCGCCGGAGAGCGCCATCGTGGTCTGGATCGACTCAGGTGCAGGCCCTTGTCAACGCCGGTCGAAAACTGACCTAGGTGCCGATGAAGTAGCCGGCGGTGTCGGCGATCAGCTGGATATTGCCGCCGGATCCGTTGCGGAACATGATGCGGCCGTCCGTACCAGTCTGGACGTTGACCAGGTTCGCGACGGTGCTCGAGGGTGCGGTCCAGTTCAGGTTCGATGCCAACGGTAGCGGGTTGGTGCCCGGGTACACGGTCAGGAAGCCAGGGACCTGGGTGTCGGTGATCGTGGTGTTGATCATCACCGCGGAGACACCGGTCGCTGGGATCCCTCCCTTGCCGAGGATGGTCAGTGCCAGGTCGGCGTTGCCCGGTACTGGGCTGGTGTTGCGAGTGTCGAGGATTCGGGCCGGTGTCAGAGCGACGAACATGCCGGGCTGAGTCGGTGAGCCGCCGAGGTAATACCCGGCGACATCAACGACGACCTGGGCGGTCCCGGGTCCGGACTGGTAGAAGGACACCTTGCCGTTCCCGCCAACCTTGGCGGTCACCAGGTTCGGGATGGTGAGCCCGGGAGTCCAGTTCAGGTTCGAGGCGTAGGGCCGTGCGCCACCGGACGGGTACACGGTCAGGTAGCCGTTCGCCGTGGTGTCGGTGACGGTCACGTTGAGCACGACCGCGGACACGCCGCTCGCGGGAACGCCCCCAGATCCGAGGATCATAAGGTCACGTGACTCATTCGCGGTCAACGTGCCGCCCTGGGTGCGGGTATCGAGGATCCGATTGGGGCTCAACGAAGTGAATCCTCCCGGCTCGGTGACGCTGCCGTCGACGAAGTAGCCGGCAACGTCAACGATGACCTGGGCGCCTCCGGGTCCGGACTGGTACAGGTCGACAAATCCTCCTGCACCCACCTTGACCGTGACAGCGTTCGGGATCGTCGCCCCGGCCGACCAGTTCAGGTTCGACACTACCGGCCGGGCGGTGCCGGTCGGCGACACCGTGAGGTAGCCGTAGCTGTCGGTGTCGGTGACGGTCACGTTCAGCACGACCGCGGACACCCCCGACGCGGGAACCCCTCCGACGCCGGTGACCTGCTGGGACACGGACGCGCCAGCCCTGATCCTCCCGCCTGTCAACCGCGTGTCCAGAATCCGCGACGGTGGCAACGACCTAAAGGAGCCTGGTGCGCTCACTGCCTGCGCTGCATTTCCTCCAGTCGACGGCGAGGTGACAGCACCCAATCCCGCCGCTGGGTAGCCCCAGGTTTGGAGTTCGGCGAGGCCCACATTCGCGGTCCCGTCAAGGGCCGAGTCCACGGTCAGTCTGGCCCAGGTCACGGTGCGGGAGGGGAATGCGACCGTGACCGGGCTACCGTCATTGGCCAGCGAACCCACTGCAACCGACGAACCATCAGAGAAGGTCAGGGTCCCGCTGGTGATCTGGTCAGTCAGGTTCGGCCGGTCGTTCAGGACCACCCGGTCCAGTGTGACCGCGCCCGGCCAGGTGAGCTGGATCCATGCCCCGGCACGCTCACCCCTCGAGGCCCATTCACGCGTGTAGTCCACCGGGTACCCCAGGGCAGACCCGTCAACCGCCTTCGCCGCCGACTGCCCACTCTCGGTGTTCTGCGTCGATGCCGTGACCGTCACATCCACGGACCGCGCCAGATTGGTGGAGGCCGGAGCCGTGGGGGTGGTCGGAACGGCCGGAGCCGTCGGAGTGGTCGGAGCCGGCGTGGTGCTCGGAGCGGCCGGAGCCGTCGTGGTGGTCGTCGCTGACCCGAGGTTGATCCGGTAGATGTGGTGGGTGTATTCGGCGGCGAAAGAGTCGGTGAATGTGCCGTTGGTGATAGGCAAGGTGCGGTTCTCGCCGACCGCCTCCACGCTACTGCCGCTGATCCCGGCGGGCAGGGTGAGGGTTCTGCTCCCGGTCCCTCCGGTGGTCATCGCCATGATGTAGGCGTCGCCGTTGTAGACGCGCAGGCTGGTTTGCAGACCGGTGCCGAAGTTCCACTGGTACGGCTGCGAGTTCAGCACCGGTGCCATGGAGGTCACCTCGGCGTTTACCTTCGCTACCGCGGCACGGGATGCGGCGCAATCGACCAGCGAGTAGTTGCCACAGGTGCCGTTGTTGTTGTGTTGGAAGTAGGCGACCCCGGCCAGATC
>JAJZQV010000091.1 GCA_021803025.1 Actinomycetes bacterium
AGGCGGCCTCCTGGTGAGGATAAGGCGTTGTGAACAGCGTGGTCAGCGACTCTCAGCGGGTCAAGTCAGTGCGGAGCGTAGGCGGTCGGCGTCGAGGACCCAGACCGAGAACTCGCGTCCGTCGACGAACGTCACGGGGACGTGGTCGGTGTAGGTCGCACGCAGTCCCGGGTCCGCGTCAACGTCGGCGGCGACCCAGTCGACGTCCGCTTCGGCACAGACCGCCTCGACGATCGAGAGCGCCTCCGTGCACAGATGGCAGCCGTCGCGCGTGATCACAACCACCCTGGCCGAACCGGCCACGTCAGGTGTCGTCTCCGCGACAGGTGCCATGCGGGGCTTACTTGCCGGCGCGGCGGCGCTGGATGCGCGTCTTCTTCAGCAGCTTGCGATGCTTTTTCTTCGCCATGCGCTTGCGACGCTTCTTGATGACCGAACCCACGGGTGACCTTTCGTCGTGCACGAGCGGTGCACAGTGCTGCCGAATGTGATGGCGACGCCCGTCACGACGGACAGGCTCAGCCAGCCGGGCAAGACTACCGGTAACGCGCGCGACGGAGAAAATCCTGCGCTCTCGGGAGGCCTGAGGAGCTCAGCCGGCCTGGAAGAACGACTGTCGCAGGTAGGCGTCGACCGCCCTCTGGGGCACCCGGAAGCTGCGTCCGAACCGTACAGCCTCGAGCTCGCCCGAGTGGATCAGCCGGTACACGCTCATTCTGGAAACCCGCAGCAGCGTGGCCACCTCGGCCACCGTGAGCAGGTTCAGCCCAGCGCCTGTCGGCTGCGTCATCTCTCGGTCCTCCTGCACGGCCGCTCCCCGGTACCCCCGGCCGGGCGTGCTCTTCACAGGAAGACTAACGGGAACCTGAGAAGTCGACTACGCGGATGAGAGATCCGTACGGATCCAGCGCAGCCCCCACGCGTACATGGCGATCGCGGCGGCCGCCCCCGCGTTGATCGAGCGGGTCGAGCCGTCCTGGGCGATCGCGACGAGGTAGGCGCACGCGGCGACCGCCTCGTCGATGAGACCCGGGCCCTCCGACCCGAACAGCAGGCACACGGACTCCGGCAGCTCCGCCGTCTCGAGCGCGCGCGAGCCCGGCAGGTTGTCGACGCCGACGACGGGGATGCCGCGCGCCGCGAACCAGGCCGCGAAGTCGGCGACTGAGGCGTGGTGGTACACGTGCAGGTACCGGTCGGTGACGAGCGCTCCCCGCTTGTTCCAGCGGCGCCTGCCGAGGATGTGGACACCGGAGACGTTGAACGCGTTGGCGGTACGGACGATCGAGCCGATGTTGAAGTCGTGCTCCCAGTTCTGGATCGCGACGTGCAGCGGACGGCGCCGTGTGTCCAAGTCGGCGACGATCGCCTCGACGGTCCAGTACCGGTACGTGTCGACCACGTTGCGACGGTCGCCGTGAGCGAGAAGATCCCTGTCGTAGCGCTCGTCCTCGGGCCAGGGAAGCGGGTGCGGTCCGACTCCGACGCTCGGTGCGTACTCCTCGTACGGAGCGTCGCCGGGCGGCTGCGGGCCCTCGCCGTCCGGCGCGTTCATGGGCCAAACGGTACCCTGGCGTTCGTGTCCGCTCTCGCAACCCTCGCCATGACGCCGCTCGTGCTGCCCTCGTGGCTGGATCCCGCAGTCCTCATCCACATGCTGGGCAACTGGTGGCTGTGGGGTGCGGCGTTCATCATCTTCGCCGAATGTGGGCTGTTCTCGATCCTGCCGGGCGACTCGCTGCTCTTCACGGTCGGCCTCTTCGCCGCGGAAGGCGCGGTCTCCTTCGGGAACAAGCCCGTGACCCTGGGCGTCGTCTTCGTCGTGCTGACGGTCGCGGCCATCCTCGGCAACGTCGTGGGTTACTGGATCGGGTACGTGATCGGGCCGCCGCTGTTCAAGCCGCGCACGAGCTGGATCGGGCGCAAGCTGTTCGCGCCGCAGTACGTGACGAAGACGCACGAGTTCTTCGACAAGTACGGGTCGCGGGCGCTCATCCTCGCCCGGTTCGTGCCGCTCGTACGCACGTTCGTCACCCTCGTCGCCGGCGTGGGTCGCATGAGCTTCCGCCGCTTCATCTTCTTCACGGCCATCGGAGGCGTGGTGTGGGTGGCGCTCGTGACGCTGCTCGGCTTCTTCCTCGGCAACATCGCCTTCGTGCGCACGAACATCGACCTCGTCCTCGTGCTCATCGTGCTGGTCTCGCTGCTGCCCATGGGCGTCGAGTTCCTCAGGCACCGGAGCGAGAAGAAGAACGCCACGCGCGCCCAGACTGCCGCCGAAGGCGTCGACCCCGCGTGAGCTGACGCGAGGAGTCTCGCTACCAGTCTCGACACCGGGAGGTCCCCGACGGCTGACCCCTCGATCAGTGGGTCTTCTCGTCGGCCGGCTCCGGCACGAGACCCTTCAAGGCCGCCATGGCGATGGCGGAGGGCTTCGGTGACGGCGAGACCGCGTCGACATGTAGGCCGAGGGCGGTCGCGTCGCGGGCCGGGATGCGACCGACGCAGACGACGCGTACCTCCTTGGGCGGTATGCCGAACAGCTCCTCGATCGCCTGTGCCGCACTGCGGGACGTGACGACCACCGCCTCGGGCCAGCCCGACTCGATGGCCTTCTCGTGCTCTGCGGTCGGCTCGGCCGTCACCCGCTCGTACACGGGCAGGTCCTCCGCCTGCCAGCCGAGGTCACGCAGACCGGCCGCGAGCAGCGGCGACGCGTTCGCAGACCCCGGCAGCAAGGCGAGGGGCACGTGGTCGGTGTCGGGTGCTGCCGGCCAGACGCTGAGCAGGTTCCCGACCGAGGCGTCCAGCGACGGCAGCATGTCGACGGTCACCGACGCCTCCACGAGCGCGGCGCTGGTGGTCGCGCCGAACGCGGCGACCGGTGTCCCGGCGAGGATCTCCGCGAGGCTGGTCTTCCGCTCATGGGCGCGCCGCTCGAGCAGTCTCACCGCCTCCGCGCTCGTCATGCCCACGCGGTCGGCGGTGGGGAGTCTGTCGAGGACGGCGTCCAGGACGGCATCGGGGGCCGGGATCGTCCGCGTCAGCGTGACCATGACCGGCTCGCCACCCGCACGCAGGATCGCGGCCGCGAGCATCGGGTCGAACTCGTCGTTGACGCGCTGGACCAGCACCCGTGGCCTGGGCGTGCTCACCGGCTTGGCGAGAATGTGCTGCGGCAGCGTCCCCGCTCCGGCGTCGAGCAGCTCCTTGGCGACCTTGGCCCCCAGCCGTCGGGCGGCCTCGAGGTTGGCCTCCATGTCGTCGTCGTTGTCGATGTCGTCGATGGTGATGGAGCGTGTGCGGCGCAGGTCGTGCGCCTGGTCCGGACCCACGACGATGGCACTCAGCTCCAGCCGGGTCCGTACGTCGGTGCCCTCGATGAGGCGGGCCAACGCTCCCAGCGGGGCCTTCGTCACGGCGATGATGTCGGACTGCAGCGCGCGCTCCGCCGTGGTGACCAGCCGGGTGCAGGCGTGGTCGATCCGGCGCAGAGCCTTGGTGATCGCCTTCGGGGCGTCCTCGCGCACCTCGACGACGAGCACTCCCTGGCACGGCGTGGGCAGCATGACCGACGGCTCGAGCACGTCCGTCACCGCGTCGAGGCGGCCTTCGCGGCTCAGGACGGCCCATGCCAGGACCGTGGCGTCGAACTCGCACTCGAGGACCCGCTGAAGCCGGGACTCGATGGGGCCGCGGATGCCGACGATCGTCAGGTCCGGCCGGGCCTCCAGAAGCTGGGCGCGTCGCAGCGGTGAGCTGAGGGCGACACGAGCACCTTCGGGCAGCGTCGCCAGTGTCCAGCCGTTGCGGGCACAGAGCGCCTCGCGAGGGTCGAGACGCTTGACGTACGCACCGAGGCGCAGGCCGGGAACGGGGTCCGGGGGGAGGTCCTTGAGCATGTGGACCGCTACGTCGCAGCGCCCCTCGATGAGGGCCTGCCGAAGCGCGTTCGTCATCACCTGGCCACCGGCGAAAGCGGACGGGTCACCGCCCTCGTGGCCGACCTCGATGAGCTCGTAGCCCTCGTGGATGCCTGCTCCGACGAGCAGGTCCGCAACCTGCGTGGCCTGGGACAGGGCGAGAGCCGACGTCCTGGTGCCGACCCGTACAGGCTCGGCAAGGGAGAACGTATCCGTGGTCGATGCTCCAATCGGGGGCGGTCCGGAGCGACCTCAGGACTGCGGCGGCGTGTACCCAGGGGTCTGAGGCGGGTACGGCGGGACTGCCGTACCGTACCCGGGGGCCTGCTGGGGCGTCGTCGGCGGGGTGGCCTGTGCCGGCTGCGCCGGTACGGGCTCAGCCTCCACGGGCTCAGTCTCGGGGGCTCGGTATCCGAACGCCTGACCGTTCTGCGTGGGCTCGGCGGCGGCCGGGAGGGCGTCCTGCGTGCCCGACCTGGCCGAGAAGTTGGGCGTCTCGAAGGCCACCCCCACCGATGGTGCGGCCGGGGTGGCGTCGAAGCTCACCTTGGGCGCCTGGCGCACCTGGGCGTCATTGACCTCGAAGTACATGGCCCGCTCGAACCTGGCGGCGCTGGCGATGAGGCTCGTGGGGAACGACTCGATGCGCGTGTTGTAGTTGCGGACGTTGGCGTTGTAGTAGCGACGTCCGTTGGCGATGCGGTCCTCGGTGTCGGCCAGCTGCCGCTGGAGCTCCACGAAGCTCGTGTTGGCCTTGAGGTCGGGGTACGCCTCGACCGTGACCATCAGCTGGCGGATGGCTCCGGTCAGCTGCTCCTCGACGCCGGCCCGCTGCTCGGACGGGGCGCCGCTGGCCATGCCCGCGGCCTGGTTCCGCAGCCGGACCACCTCTTCGAGGGTGCCGCTCTCGTGCTTCGCGTACCCCTTGACCGTCTCGACGAGGTTGGGGATGAGGTCGTACCGGCGGTTGAGCTCCACGTCGACCTGGCGCCAGGACTCCTCGACGAGGTTGCGCATGCGAACGAGGCTGTTGTATGCACCGATGCCGTACAGGACCACACCCACGACGAGCAGGACCAGCAGGACGAGGACCACCCAGAACGCGGTCATGTCAACCTCCACGATTGTCGGGAACGGACCCCCGAGGACCCAGCCAGCCTAGCCGAGTGGGTCGCTGCCCACGAGACGTTGCGGACGGCAGCCCGATGGAACTCGGCCGATCGGCATGGAGACGCTCTGGGCTACTTCTTCGTCGTCGTGACCAGGTGGCCGAAGCCGACCGAGCGGTCGGGCGAGTGGAACAGGTCCTGGCAGGTCGTCAGCGTGATGAGGGCCCGGGTCGGCGTGACGCCCGTCTTCCCGGGCACCGGGTCGAGGACCCAGGTGTCGACGTCCTTGACCGTGAGCTTCGAAGGCGGCTCGTCGATCTGGTACGTGAAGATGTACGTCTTGGTCTCGACGACCACCTTGTCGCCGGGCTGGAGCTCCAGCAGGCGGGCGAACGGCTCCCCGTGCGTGATGCGGTGACCCGCGATCGCGAAGTTGCCGACCTGTCCAGGCCGCTGCGTGCCCTGGTACCAGCCGACGCCTCGACCGAGCGCGTAGTCGCTCGTGCCGACCAGGATGGGGACCTTGTAGTCGGGGCCGAACCTCGGGATCGTGAGGATCGCCATGGCCTTGTCGAGCTGCGCCTGGGTGTACATCGTGCCGCCGGAGGTCCTGGCTCCTGACGGGGTGGCAGAGGTCGCGGCTCCGGACGTCGGCGACACCGAGGGGTCGCCGGTGTCGGTGCCGGGGGTCGCGTTCCACTGCTTCTCGAGCTGCGACACCTCGCTCCTCGCGGCGTCGCGAGCCGGCGCGTTGGTGCCGAAGTACTCGTAGCCCATCCAGCCCAGGGCGCCCAGCCCGACTGCCAGGAGTAGGAGACCTGTGACCATGAGGATGCCCGGGCGACGCCTGCGCGGAGGGACCCAAACAGGGGCCGTCCCCTCCGGAGAGTCGCCTCCGGGGGCGTCGGGGTTCGGCGTGGAGTCCTGGGCTGTCACCGCACCATTGTGACCGATGGCGCGCCCGGCCCGGCGAGACCTCAACGGAACGTCGTGGGTCCACCCAAGGGCGCCGGCGACTGCTCGGCATCGGCATCGGTGAACGCGGCGAGCTTGCCGACCCATCGGGCGAGGTGGAGTCCCCCGAGGACCCGGTACGGGAAGGCGCCTCTGTTCGCGAGCCGCTCCAACGTCGCGTGCTCGACGGGCCGGCCCGCCGCGATGACGATGTTGCCGAAGCGGTGCCCCTTGAGCGTCGCGGGCTCCAGCGAGCACACCACGGGCTGGAACCGGTCCGCGATCCCGGCGACGACGCGCTTCGCGTAGAGGAACGGGACCCGGTCGGTGATGTTGACGACGATGGCGCCGCCGGGGGCAAGGACCCTCGCCACCTCCGCGTACCACTCGGCTGTGGTGAGCTCCGCCGGGACGCGGGCGCCCGCGAACGCGTCCACGATGACAAGGTCGGCGTGGTCGTCCGAAACCTCGGCCATGCCGGAGCGCCCGTCGACCGGCCGCACCTTGATGCCCGAGCGTCTGGGCAAGGGCAGGATGGCCCGGATCTGCTCCGTGAGGGCGACGTCCGGCTCGAAGACGACCTGGGCCGAGGTCGGACGGGTGGCCGCCACGTACCGGGGCAGCGTCATCCCCGCCCCGCCGACGTGGAGGACCCGGAGCCGCTCGCCCTTCGGGGCGATGGTGTCGATGACCTCGGCGATCCGCTGGACGTAGTCGAACTCCAGCCGCAGCGGGTCGCTGGGATCGACGAACGACTGGTCCGTACCGTCCACGCGCACGAAGAACGCTCCGGGCACGGACCGGTCAGGCACCAACATGGCCGCCACCCTTCCATCTCCCCCGTCCCAGGTCGAGGCGACTGAGGGGGATCCTCAGTCGGCCCTCAGCACGGTATCGACCCGGACGGCGCACTGCCGCCCGGGTCGACCGGTAGACCTCGTCAGACGACGCGCAGTCCCTCGTGGTCCTCCGCGACGTCGAACGTGACGTCCGACCCTTCGCCGATGGAACCCGCCAGCACGAGCTTGGCGAGCTGATCCTCGATGGCCGTCTGCACGAGGCGGCGCAGAGGCCGCGCTCCGTACACGGGGTCGAACCCGCGCTCCGCCAGCCACGCACGTGCGGCGTCGGTGACCTCGAGGTGGATGCGCCGCTCGGCCAGCCGCTTGTTGAGCCGGGCGAGGTTGATCGTCACGATGTGCGCCAGGTCGTCGGCGCTCAGCGGGTCGAACATGACGATGTTGTCGAGCCGGTTGAGGAACTCGGGCTTGAACGCCTTCCGCACGACGCCCATCACCGTCTCGCTCTTCAGCTCGCGGCTCATCGTCGGGTCGGCGAGGAACTGGGACCCGAGGTTGCTCGTGAGGATGAGGATGACGTTGCGGAAGTCGACCGTACGGCCCTGGCCGTCCGTGAGACGCCCGTCGTCGAGCACCTGCAGCAGGATGTTGAAGATCTCCGGGTGAGCCTTCTCGACCTCGTCGAGCAGGACGACCGAGTACGGCCGGCGGCGGACCGCCTCGGTGAGCTGGCCGCCCTCCTCGTAGCCGACGTAGCCGGGAGGTGCGCCGACGAGGCGGGACACGGTGTGCTTCTCCGAGTACTCGCTCATGTCGATGCGTACCATCGCCTGCTCGTCGTCGAAGAGGAACTCCGCGAGTGACTTCGCGAGCTCGGTCTTCCCGACGCCTGTCGGACCGAGGAACAGGAACGACCCGGTCGGGCGGTTCGGGTCGGAGATGCCGGCACGGGCGCGACGCACGGCGTCGGCGACGGCTCGTACCGCCTCCTTCTGCCCGATGAGGCGAGAGCCGATCCGCTCCTCCATGGTGAGCAGCTTCTCCGATTCGCCCTGCAGCATCTTGCCGACGGGGATGCCCGTCCAGCTCGACACCACCTCCGCGATGTCGGTGGCGCTGACCTCCTCGGAGACCATCGACTTCTGGTCCTTGACGCCCTCGGCGCTCGCGACCTGTGCCTCGATGGCCGGGATCTGCCCGTACAGGATCTCGGCCGCACGGGTCAGGTCACCCTCGCGCTGGGCCTTGTCCGCCTCGACGCGGAGCTTGTCGATCTGCTCCTTGAGGTCGCCGACCCGGTTCAGGCCCGCCTTCTCGGCCTCCCAGCGCGCCTCGAGCGAACGCAGCTGCTCGGACGCGTCGGCGAGGTCCGCCTTGAGGCGGTTGAGCCGGTCGACCGACGCCGGGTCGTTCTCCTTCTCGAGCGCGAACTGCTGCATCGTCATGCGGTCCACCTGGCGCCGCAGCTGGTCGATCTCCTCCGGCGAGGAGTCGATCTCCATCCGCAGCCGGGACGCGGCCTCGTCGACGAGGTCGATGGCCTTGTCAGGCAGCTGACGGCTCGTGATGTAGCGGTTCGACAGCTGTGCGGCCGCGACGAGCGCGCCGTCGGTGATCCGTACCTTGTGGTGCGCCTCGTACCGCTCCCTCAGCCCGCGCAGGATCGCGATCGTGTCCTCCACGCTCGGCTCGCCGACGTAGACCTGCTGGAACCGGCGCTCGAGGGCCGGGTCCTTCTCGATGCGCTCGCGGTACTCGTCGAGCGTCGTGGCGCCGATCATGCGCAGCTCGCCGCGGGACAGCATGGGCTTGAGCATGTTGCCGGCGTCCATGGAGGAGTCGCCGCTCGCGCCCGCCCCGACCATGGTGTGCAGCTCGTCGATGAACGTGATGATCTGGCCCTCGGCCTCACGGATCTCGTTGAGGACCGCCTTGAGGCGCTCTTCGAACTCGCCGCGGTACTTCGCGCCCGCCACCATGCTGGCGAGGTCCAGCGCCACGAGACGGCGGCCCTTGAGGGAGTCGGGGACGTCACCGGCGACGATCCGCTGGGCGAGCCCGTCGACGACCGCGGTCTTGCCGACACCGGGCTCCCCGATGAGGACCGGGTTGTTCTTCGTACGGCGTGCGAGGACCTGGACCACCCGGCGGATCTCCTGGTCGCGGCCGATCACCGGGTCGAGACGGCCCTCGCGGGCCTTGCGGGTGAGGTCGACGGAGTACTTGTCGAGCGCCGACTCGCCGCCCTCCGCCTCAGCGGACGTGACCCGCTTCGAGCCGCGGCGCTCGTTGAACGCCTTGACGATCTTGTCGCTCGTCACCCCGAGGTCGCCCAGGATCTTTCGGGCCTCGGACTGTACGGAGGCGAGACCGATGAGCAGGTGCTCGGTCGCGACGAACTGGTCGCCGAGCTGCGTCGCGCGGGTCTCGGCGTCGGCGACGACCCGTGCGAAGGCGCCGGACAGGTTGGGCTGGGCGACGCTCAACCCCTGAGCGCTCGGCAGCTTCGTGATGGCGCCCTTGGCGGCCGCGTCGACGACCCGGGGGTCGGCACCGAGGGACTCCAGCAACGGCCCGACCGTGTTGTCGGGGATCGTGAGCAGTGCCTCCAGCAGGTGTACGGGTTCGGCGTTGGGGTTGCCATGAGTCAGGGCGGAACGCAACGCGATCGACACCGCGTCACGGCTCATGGCGGTGAGCTTGGACGTGTCCACGCAGTCATCTCCTCGTGAAGTTGAGCGTACTAGACTCAACCCTACATCCCGAGGCGCTATTCCTGCAGCGCGTACGACTTACCTCCGGGCGATCGGCCTCTGCGCCGGTCGAAAGGCCAGTTGGTGCAGCGGCGCGCCGTACCGACCGGGCGTGTCGTGGCCTCTCGAGGGAGGGGACCGAGGGCGGCGGGGGTCAGCGGGGGCGGGGGTGAGCGGGGGCGGGGGTCAGCGGGGGCGGGGGTCAGAAGATCGTCTGCTCGTAGGGGTCCCAGCCCTCGGGAAGCATGGGCACCTCGTCGACCGTGCTCGTGATCGCGACCATCTCGTGGCTTCTCATCGACTCGGCCATCGACGCCATCACGTCGAGGACGTGGAAGCCGACGGCGCCGGACGCAATGGGCGTGCCGCCGTTCCGGATGCGCCGGGCCATGTCGACGACCCCGGCGCCTCGACCGAAGCGCTCCTCCTCGCCGGCGATCTCGGTCCACACCGGCTCCGCGTCGATGCCTTCCCGCCCGACCGTCGGCGTGATCTTCACCGTGCCGCCGAACTTGTTCGGGTCCGGGACGGAGAGCGTCGCCTCCGTCCCCGTGACCTCGAACTGGATCCGGCTCAGCGGCGAGTCGAAGCTGATGAGGCTCTGGGAGACCGCCCCTCCGGCGAACTGCGCGATCGCACTGACGTGGGTCGGCACGCTCACACCGAACTGAGCGCCCGCCCGGGGGCCGGTCGCGATCGTACGGGTGGCATGTCCCGTGGAGCCGACGGCCGCCACGTACGAGAACGGCCCGAACAGGTGGACGAGCGCGGTGAGGTAGTACGGGCCGATGTCGAACAGGGGCCCGGCGCCCGTGGCGAACAGGAACTCGGGGTTGGGGTGGAACAGGTTGGGGCCGGGGTACTGGATCGCGGTCTGGGCGGAGAGCGGCGTGCCGATGTCGCCGCGAGCGATGATGCGGCGGGCGGTCTGCAGGCCCGGCCCGTAGCCGGTGTCGGGCGCGACGCCGACCAGGAGGCCCGCGTGCTCCGCCGCGTACAGCAGCGCCCTGGCGGTCTCCCGCCTCGTCGTGAGCGGCTTCTCGGACCACACGTGCTTGCCGGCGCCGATCGCCGCCATCGACACCTCCGCGTGCGACTGCGGGATGGTGATGTTGACGATGAGCTCGACGTCCGGGTGGCCGAGGACGTCGTCGGGAGTGCCCCACTCCACCCCGTACACCTCCGCCTTGGCCCGCGCGCGGTCGGGGTCGATGTCGCCGACGACGACGACGCGGACGTCCGGGCACTTCACGAGGTTCGCCAGGTACTGCTCGCTGATCATCCCGGCACCGATGAGGCCGACACCCACCGGCCCGGAACCGCGCCCCTCGACGGGGACCGGAGTGGTCGCACGGGCCCTCATCGGGATGCCTCCGTCGCGTACTCGCGCATCGCGGTGACGGCGATCCGGTGCTCGGTCTCCGAGTCCACCCCCGACAGGGCGACGACTCCGGCGAGCGCACCGCCGACGAGCAGCGGCACCGCGCCGCCCGACGGGAAGTACTTCGTGGACGAGAGCCCGAAGGCCGTCCAGAAGCCCGCCAGGTCGCCGTCGCGGACGAACTTCTGGGACACGGCCATCGACGACTCGCCGAAGTGGCTCACGACGTTGCTCTTGCGCTCGACCCAGTTGTCGAGGTCCGCGCTGCTGCCGGGCAGGCCGACGTGGAACACGCGCTGCTCGCCGAGCCGGATGCAGACCGTCACCGTGAGCTTCTCCGCACGGCACGCCTCGACGATCGCGCAGCCGAGCCGCCACGCGTCGTCGTGGTCGAAGCGGTCGAAGCTCGGGATGTCCTCGTTCATGTGCGCCTCTCGTGGGTCCGTCGGTGGCTGTCGATGATGCGCCGGGCCGCCGCCACTTACGCGTTAAAGTAGACGAGGTGTCGGCTACTGTCAAGAGCTGGTTGCACGTGTCAGGCGTGGTCGAGCGCGACCCTCACCCCGAGTCCCACGAGAACGCCCCCATGAGGCCCGCGCGGATCCGCGCGCTCCGTACGCACAGCGGGCCCCAAGCCGACTGGCGGGCTTCCGAGCCCGTGTGGGCGAGCCGGCAGCGGCCCTTCCCGAACCCTCCGGGAGCCTCCGAGCGACATGAACGCGCAGCTCCCGTGACCTCCGACGTTGCTCGCCTGCCAACACCGCGCGGTCACCGATCCGCACCGGGGACGGTCGGCCGCGCATGCCAGGTCACGGCGTCCCGAGCCGCCGTTCCGTACCGCAGATGGGACCAAACCCCGCGCAGGGCGCAGTGTGTGTCGGCTGCGGTACGAAAAGGCGGATCCTCGGAGCGTGAGACAGCCCATGACACGTGGCCGATAGGGAGCCACGATGGGGCCTGCACCGACCAGAGGGGGCCAGGACATGGACGCGCAGTTCCCCAGGGTGTACGAGAGCCCGACCGAGCTGGTCGGCCGCACGCCGTTGCTCCGGCTCGGCAACCTGTTCCCCGACGCGACGGTGCTCGGCAAGCTCGAGTTCTTCAGCCCTGCAGGCAGTGTGAAGGACCGTACAGCGCTGTCGATCGTGCGGGCCGCGGAAGCGGACGGACGTCTGAAGCCCGGCGGGACGATCATCGAGACGACGGGCCCCGAGATCTGGGAGGATACGGGCGGCCGGGTCGACGTGCTCGTGTCGACAGTGGGGACCGGAGGGACGATCACCGGCGCTGGCTCGTACCTGCGGGAGAAGAACCCGGACCTGCGGATCTACGCCGTCGAGCCTGCCGAGGCACCCGTGCTCAGCGGCGGCCAGTTCACCCCGCACAAGATCCAGGGCATCATCGGCGGCAACGGCTTCCCGCCCGTCCTCGACACGGCCCTGTACGACGAGGTGGTCACCATCTCCAGCGACGTCGCCATCGAGACCTCGCGCGAGCTCATGCGGGCCGAAGGCCTGTTCGCCGGAGTGTCGGCGGGGGCCAACATCGCCGCGGCGCGGATCGTCGCCGGGCGTCCGGAGCACGCCGGCCAGACGATCGTCACGTTCCTCTGCGACACCGGCGAGCGGTACGTGTCGAGCGAGCTCTTCGACCACGCCCGGGAGACGTCGGAGTGACCCGGCCGACTGCGCGTGCCGGTTGTGGGGAGCAACCCGCCGACGGGTCCAGCGGTGCCGAGAGGCGGACCAGAAACGTCCACGATCCGGATGGTTCCGACCGTCTCGACGCCTCAGCCGACGCACGGCTGTAACAGGACCTTTGGCAAAATGACGCCGTTCACCATTGAGAAAGGACGCTGATGAAGCGAATCCTCGCCCTGTCTGCAGCCGCCTCGGCGCTGGCCCTGACACTGACCGGCTGCGCGAACTACTCCTCGACCCCCAGCAGCAGCGGCAGCGCAGCGGCCTCGAGCGGCGCGGCCGCGCCCGCGCTCATCTCGAGCGGCAAGCTCACCGTGTGCACGAACCTGTCGTACAAGCCGTTCGAGTACAAGGACGACTCCGGCAAGGTCGTGGGCTTCGACGTCGACCTCATGGACCTCGTGGCCAAGAAGCTCAACGCCACCACGGATGTCGTGGACATCGAGTTCCAGCAGATCACCTCGGGGGCGGCCTTCGCCGCGAAGAAGTGCGACGTCGGCGCCGCGGCGATCACGATCACCGACGAGCGCAAGCGGGCGACGGCGTTCTCCAGCCCGTACTTCGCCGCCACCCAAGCCCTCCTCGTCCAGGGCTCAGCGGGCGTCACGGACCTGTCGGGCCTCAAGGGCAAGGTCGTCGGCGTCCAGACCGACACGACGGGCCAGAAGTACGCCGAGGACAACAAGGCGCAGTACGGCTACACGATCAAGGTGTTCGACGACTTCCCGGGCAGCGCCAACGCTGTGCTGGCCGGCACGATCGACGCGGCCATCAACGACAACGGCGTGGTGTACAACTTCGCCAAGGACAACCCGAAGACCACCGTGGCGAAGGAGTTCACCACGAACGAGAGCTATGGGTTCAGCATGGGCAAGGACAACACGGCGCTGCAGTCGGTCGTCAACAGTGTCCT
>JAJZQV010000092.1 GCA_021803025.1 Actinomycetes bacterium
GGTTGGCTTTGAGTGCGAGCGCGTTGCCCAGCGTCGTCTTCCCGCAGCCGGACTCGCCGGCGAGACCCACGATCTGGCCCTCTGGGACCTCGATGGTGACGTTGTCGACCGCCGGGACGTCCTGCCCGGAGTCGGCGGCGTAGACAGCCGTCACATTGCTGGCACGCATGAGGATGTCGCTCACGACAGGACCTCGACCTTCTCGTTCTGCTCCGCCAGCTTGCGGGCCGCTTCGGCGCGGCGCGCGGCTGCCTTGGCGAGGTTCTTCTTCTTGCCGCGACGAAGCCTGGGGTTGAACACTTCGTCGAGCGAGGACTGGAGGTACAGCAAGCTGAAGCTGATCATCGTGAGGATGATCGTCGGAGGCAGGAAGGCCCACCAGGCACCCGTGGAGACGGCCTGGAACGCCAGCGCCCAGTGCAGCTCCATACCGAGCGAGTCGGTGCCGGAGGGGCCAAGTCCCAGCATCGACAGCGTGGACTCCGCGAGGATGGCGCTGGCGAGCTGGAGGACCCACGCCATGACGACGTAGCTCGCGAGGTACGGTAGGACGTCCCGGACGAGAATGCTCGGTGTACGAGCCCCCGACAGCTTCGCGATGTCGATGTGCTCGCGTGTCGCGACGGAGCTCGCCTGAGCTCGGACCGCTCGGGCTGTCCAGGGCCACGAGGTGATGCCGATGACGAGCGCCAGTCCGCCGATGCCCTTGAGGAACCCGACGTTCGTGTGCTGCAGCGACATCGAGATGAGGATCAGCACAACGATGGAGGGGATGGCCACCACGATGTTCGTGATGCCCATGAGGAGCTCCTCGAGCCAGCCGCCGACGTAGCCGGCCACGACACCGATGAGCACACCGATGAAGAGGGCCAGTGTGCCTGCCATGACTCCGTTGAGGAGGGAGTTCCGAGTGCTCATCATGAGCAGGGCGATGATGTCATGGCCGAAGTTGTCCGTGCCGAGGAGGTGCGCAGCGGTGGGCTCGTCGAAGAGGGATCCCACCTTCTCGGTGCTCTTGAACGGGTAGATGAACGGTCCGACCACGGCCATGAGCGCGATGAGAACGATGATCGTCAGCGCGACCCACATGCGCGGGCCGAAGTTGAGGTTGCGCCACGACGGGCGGGCCGTCGCGGAGACCTCGGAGCCGGGACCGGGCTTGGGCTCGGCTTCTTCCGCGAGGATTGCAGACTGCGGGACGTTGGTCATGTGATCACTTCTCCCCGGACTTCGCTGCGCGGATGCGCGGGTCGATGAACCCGTAGAGGACCTCGACGAGGTAGTTGGCGACCAGGACCGCCACTGTGATGATCAGCGTCACGCCCTGGATCATGGAGTAGTCGCTCGACGAGATCGCGTTGAACAGCAGGTACCCCATTCCGGGGTAGCTGAACACGAGCTCGGTGATGAGTGCGCCACCGACCATGGAACCGATGCTCAGGGCCAGGCCCGTGATCTGCGGCAGCATGGCGTTGCGGAAGATGTACGTGGTCATCTTGCGGTCACCGATGCCCAGGCTGCGCGAGTAGTTCACGTAGTCCGAGCCCAGCTCGTAGATCGCCATCGAGCGCATGCCGACGGCCTGGCCCCCGATGTTGATCAGTAACAGACTCAGGAACGGTAGCCAGTAGTACTGAGAGGCGCCCGCTATGAAGTCCCACGTCCACGCGGGGCTCGTACCGAGCGGGTACGCACCGCCCACGGGGAACACCCCCATGATGACGGCGCCTATGTACAGCAGGATGATCGCCAAGCAGTAGTACGGCGCCGAGCTGAACACCAGGCTGGTGGTGAACACCGACTTGTCCCAGCCCCCGCCCTTGTAGGCGGCGACGGCGCCGAGGACGTTGCCGATGATCCACCCGAGGAGAATCGCAGGGACCTGGAGCGCCAGGGTCCACGGCAGTGCCTGGCCGATGAGGGAGTTGACCGGGGTCGGATAGCTGGCGAACGACTTGCCCAGGTCACCGTGGAAGATCGCCACCACGTAGGTGACGAACTGCCCCCACAGCGGCTTGTTGAGCCCGAACTCCTTGGAAAAGTCCTCATAGATGCGCTGTTGTGCCTCGGAGCTGAGCCCACCTTGGCCCAGCTGGGAAACGATGACGTCGACCGGGTTACCCGGGATGAGCCGTGGTAGCAGGAAGTTCAAGACCACTGCTACCAACAGCGCACCCAGATACCACACGGTCTTGCGCGCCAGATAGCGACGTAGACCCATGGCGATCCACTCTCCTCAGTGAGTCAGCGGACTCAGCCGGCGATCTTCTTCAGCTTGTACAGCCACGTGTTACCCGCGCCACGGAACATCGGCGGGGCGTACGTGTTCTTCTCATCCGGGAAGTTGTAGAAGTTCACCGCGGAGTACTCGTAGAACTCGTCCGGCCGGTACATGGTCGGGCACATCGGGATCTCCTTGCGGTACAGCGAGTCGAGCTTGTCGTACGCGGCCTTCTTGGCCGTGTCGTCGGCCGCCTCGGCCGCGGCGGTCAGGAGAGCCTCGACGTCCGGGTTCGTCCAACGGCCGTAGTTGGCGAAGGCGGTCGTGCCGATCGGCTTCATCTCGGCCTGGCTCAGGACGTCCTTGAAGCGCGCCCACGGCGATGCCGGGTTCACACCTGCGACGTACCAGTGACCGAGGTCGAAGTTCCCGCCTTGGATCGCCTGGGTGACCTCGGCCTGCTGCGGGAAGTTCGTCGAGACGTCGATGCCGATCGCCTTGCAGCTCGACGCGATGATCTCGCAGGCGGCGTTCCAGTCGGTCCAGCCGGTCGGGGTGATGAGCTTCCACGGACCGAGGCGGACACCGTCGAGGACGTAGACGCCGTCGCCGCCCTTCTTGGCGCCGGCGTCGGTGAGCAGCTTCTCAGCACCTGCCTTGTCGTACTTCCAGCCGTTGGCCGTGGCCTCCGACTTGTTGAAGAACTTGCCCTCCGCGCCCGTCGGCAGAATCAGCGACGGCTGAACCGTGCCGGAGTAGCCGGACATCGCGGTGTCGGAGATCGACGCGTAGTCGATGCACGTGGCGATGGCCTTGCGGACGATGGGGTTCTTGAGGCCGGGCTTGGTGCAGTTGAAGACGAGCATCGGCATGCTGCCCGGGATGTAGTACGGCTTGCTCTTGAGGTAGGTCCCGGTCGGCTTGCCGGCCTCCCACGTCTTCCAGATCTGGCTCTGGAAGGTCTGGCAGACGTCCAGGCCGCCGTTGGCGAACTGGAGGTTGGCGTCCTCGTTGCCCTTGAAGATCGGGTGGATGATCTTCTGCATGACCGGCAGGCCGCCGTAGAACGTCTTGCCCCAGTAGGAGCCGGTCTGCGTGAGGACGACCTGCGTCTGGTCGGCCGTGTCGACCTTGAAGGGGCCGGTGCCGACGGGGGTGGTCATGATCTGGGTGGCGACCTTGTCGGCCGGGATGGCCGAGAAGACCTTCTGCGGGACGACATAGGTCTCCGTGAGGAGGCGCAGCACCTGGCCCACGTTCTTCTTGGTCTGGTTGATCTTGATGACGAGGGTCTTGTCGTCCGTGGCCTCGATGGAGTCGGCGGCCTGGAAGAAGGACGCGACCGAGACCGGGGCGGTCTTGCCGATGTTGAAGGAGAACGCGGCGTCCTTCGCGGTGCAGGGCGAGCCGTCGTTGAAGGTGATGCCGTCCTGCATGGTCAGCGTGACCGTGCTGGTGCCGTCGACCTTGTACGAGGCGGCGAGGCCGGGGAGGATCTCACCGGTCAGGATGTTCCAGCGCAGCAGCGACTCGTAGACGATCTGCATGACGTTGCCGCCGGCCGGCCACGCGGCGGTCGGCGAGAAGGGGTTGTACGTGGTGGGCGGGCCCCACTGGAAGCCGGCGATGAAGAGGGTGTCCGCGTTCTGGGTACGGCCCTTGCCGACCTGGCCGTTGTTACCGATGCCCGGCAGGGTGCCTGCGGAGCCGCCCGAGGCGCCCCCGGTGCCCGTGCCCTTGCTGGAGCACGCCGCGAGGGCGAGGCCACCAGCCACCACGCCGCCGAGCTTGAACAGCGACCGGCGGGACGGGGTGGAGAAGACTGAGTCCGACATTGTTACCTCCGTTGGTGTGGCCCGGCGTCGGGCCATTTCAATGACTGGAATACACGGTGTGATGCGATGGTGATGCGCTTGCGGAGCGGCATGGTCGCCGGCTTCGCTGCCGACCGCCGCGATGGTGTCAGGCCACTGTCATGCGGCCTCGCTCGGGGTCAACGGTGTGGTGACTGAACGCAGGACCGGTCCTTCGGTGAGGGCTGTAGCTGCATCCTCGGGGATCTCCCCCGCGATTGTGAAGGTGTGCGTCTCACCAGGGAAGAGGTCGACGAGCAGGCTGTCGACCCAGGCATCCTCCGAGACGCGGTCCGGGAACAGGCAGAGCGAGCGCAGGAACGTCCGTGCGGTCACGCGTACGGCGACGCCATCGTCCGTACGCTCCACCGAGGCCTCGTAGCAGGCCCCGGGGAGCGCCGCCGCGACGTCCTCGACGAGGAGCCGCACCGCGCGCTCAGCGCCGTCGACGGCAGCCAGCAGTGCGACGTCCGTACGCTCCGAGGACGGCAGGTCCTCAAGGTGGACATCCTTCCGCGAGCGCGGCGCGATGGTCTCGTCGAGCTCCTGCGACCACGAGACGTCGCCCTCGAAGCTCCGGAGCGCCACCGTGCCGCGGGCCGCCCAGGTGTCCCGGCCGTCGTTGACGAGGACCGCCCGCCAGCCGTTCGCGTCGTGCTGGATCGTGACGAGGTGGTCGGCATAGGCGGAGCGGACCGCGTACCACAGCGGCTTGCGCCGTGCGACGGGACGGCCGGCAGCATCGGTGCCCAGGTCGAGGGCCGCCCAGCTCGTCACGGGCCAGCAGTCGTTGAGCTGCCACACGATGCTGCCGAGGCAGCGGCCGCGCAGCGAGCGCCAGCGCTCGATGCCGTACCGTACGGCCCTCGCCTGCTGCACCTGCATCGCGAACAGCCACTCGTCGAAGTCCGCCGCGGTCTCGCCGGGCGCAGGGAGGTGGCCCTTGATGCCCTCGTTGAGCTTGGCGTTGCCACCGTTGGCCTTCTGGTGGACGAGCATCCTGGCGCTCGTCGCGCTGCGGTCCTCGGGAGCGAGCGTCCTGGCCCACGTCGCCCAGGTCGCCGGTCCCTGGTAGCCGAACTCCGCGACGAACCGCGGCGAGTAGTCGTCATAGGCGGTGTAGTCGCGGCTGTTCCACACGTCCCAGATGTGGATGCACCCGTAGTTCGGGTCGTTCGGGTGGATCTCCGCGGAGCCGGACGACGGGCTGCCGGGCCAGTACGGACGGGTCGGGTCGAGCTCGGCGACGATCTCGGGGAAGAGCCGGTAGTAGTAGTCGGCCCCCCACGTGCGTCCCTGCAGCTGCTCCTTCCAGCCCCAGTCCTCATGCGCCCAGAGGTTCTCGTTGTTGCCGTTCCACAGCACGAGCGACGGGTAGGCCGACAGGCGGATGACGTTGTCGCGAGCCTCGGCCTCGAACTCGAGGGCGAACGGCTCCTCCTCCGGATAGGCGGCACAGGCGAGCGCGAAGTCCTGCCAGACCATCACCCCGAGCTCGTCGCAGGCCTCGTAGAAGGCCTCCTGCTCGTACAGCCCGCCGCCCCAGACGCGCAGAAGGTCCACCCCGGCGTCCTTGGCCTGCTGCACGCGCTCACGGTAACGCGCCGCGGTGACCCTGGTCGGGAAGCAGTCGTCAGGAATCCAGTCCATGCCCCGTGCGAACACCTGGATGCCGTTGACGACGATCCCGAACGTCGCGCCCTGGCCGTCCGCGTCAGGGGTGGTGTCCAGCTGGACGGTCCGGAATCCGGTACGGCGACGGACCGTGTCGAGGATGCGCACGTCGTTGTGGAAGACCACCTCGACGTCGTAGAGAGGCTGCTCGCCCAGGCTGTGGGGCCACCAGGGGTCGATGTCGCTGAGGCTCAGCTCGACCTGCGTCCAGTCCTGCGCCGGCACCACAGCTTCGCCGGAGGCGCCGTTGCCCGAGACCCGTACGGTGACGGCCCCGAAGCGCGTCTCGCCCTGGATCTGGACGTCGACGCGAAGGTCGCCCCTCCACTGTCCCGGGTTCGTCTCGGTCACGGTGGCGAAGACACCGACGTCGCTGATGCGCGCGTGGTCCCAGCTCCTCAGGCCGATCGACTTCCAGATGCCGGCCGTGATGAGCGATGGTCCCCAGTCCCAGCCGAAGTTGCAGGCCATCTTGCGAATGAGGTTGAACGGGTGCTTCTCGACGTGAGGGCGCTCGCCGACGAGCTCCGCCATCTTCGCCGTGTACTCGAGGGCAGGGCTGAAGACGATCTCGATGTGGTTGCGTCCCACGCCGATGTTGGACCGGATGGGGAAGACGTTGCGACGGTGCATGTTCTCGGAGGTGCCCATGGTGCGCCCGTTGACGCGGATCTCGGCGATGGTGTCGAGGCCGTCGCAGACGAGGTCGCAGTTGTCGGCGGCGAGCTCGTCGGCGTCTCCGCCGAGGTCCAGCGCGTACGAGTAGCTCCACGTCTGCTGCCCGACCCAGACCTGGTCTGCCTCGTTGGCACCGAGGTACGGGTCGCCAAGCAGGCCCGCGGACATGAGGTCCGTGTGCACGCACCCGGGAACGGTCGCGGGGATACCGAAGGCGAGGGCCGTCCGGACGTCCTCGGGCACGGCGTCCCAGGCCGAGGTGGTGGGGTCGGCCCTTAGCACCCATGCGCTACCCGTGAGATCGTGCCAGCCGTCGGGTCCGGGACCCGGCTCGTCGCCGACGTTTTCGATTCCCATGAATCCTCTCCATTGAGGCTGCCCTGGTCGTACAGTTACTGACCAGACAGTAACACCACGAGATGTGCCCCAGTCGCGGGGTAACCGTTTCGTTATCGATCTCGTCAAGGGAGACGCGATGCAGCCGTACCAGGACAGTGGGCCTGTGCCCGCTGGCCGTCGTGCGGGTCCTCCGCACCAGAAGGCACCTCGTGCGATGCGCCGAGCGGCGGCGGTGGCCTGATGCCCGGCAGGGCGCGGGATGATGTCGACGTGACACCACGCGACCTTCCCCCGCAGTCGGGCCACCTGGACGAGCCGGAGGTGCAGAGCGACTTCCCGCACCTCCGTATGAGGGGGGAGCGCAAGTCGACGCCGGAGCGTCGAGCGGAGATCGTGCGCGCGGCCGCGAAGACCTTCGGCACGAAGGGCTACCAGAAGGGGTCGCTGATCGACATCGCCGCTCAGGTCGGCATGACCCACGCCGGCGTGCTGCACCACTTCGGGTCCAAGGAGGCGCTGCTCATCGCCGTCCTGGAGTACCGGGACCAGGAGGACCTGGAGGTGCTGGCGCGGCAGAAGATGCCCGAGGGCATCGACCTGTTCTGGCACCTCACGCGCACGGCGGCCGCCAATGCCTCGCGAGCAGGCATCGTCCAGACGTACGCGGCCATCACCGGCGAGTCCGTGACCGAGAACCATCCGGCGCGGAGCTTCGTGGTCAACCGTTTCGCGGCCCTTCGCGGCTTCATCGAGGACGCGCTGCGAGTGGTGTGCGGTCCCGACCTTCCCGACGACGTCTGCACGCACGCGGCGAGCAGCATCATCGGTGTCATGGACGGCATCCAGCTCCAGTGGCTCCTCGACTCCGACGCCGTCGACCTGCCCGAGGCCACGAGGTTCGCGCTCGAGGCCATCCTCACCGCCGCCCAGGCGGGCGCCGGCCGACCGAAGCCCCTCACCCCGCCGACGCTCACCACGTGAGGCGGTCGGCCCGCCGGGACGCCGAGATGAGGGCGCTCATCTCCTCCCGAGCCAGACGTCGACCGAAGAAGGGGCCGTTGCTCTCGAGCATCCAGGCGCTGCGCCCGTCGACCTCCACGGGGTCGAAGCCCAGGTCGTCGACGAGGGCGGCGACGGCCCTGCGAGCGGCCAGGTCGTCCGAGGCGACGGCCACGGCTGTACGGAACGGGGCACCCTTCGGCTCCGCGTACGCGATGAGGTCCTCATAGGCAAGGTGGTTCAGCGTCCGTACGACGCGCAGTCCCCGGCGGCCCCGCAGGGGCGACTCAGGCGGGTCTGCGCCGTCGACCTCCAGCCATGGGTTCGTGGCGTCGATGAGCACTGCGTGCTCGAGGGCCCCGAGGTCCACCTGGCCCAGGTGCGAGTACGGGATCGCGAGCAGGACGATGTCCGAACCTTGGAACATCTCGTCAGCCGGCACCAGCCGGGACCCGGCCGCGATCGTGGACACGACCAGCTCCACCATGGGGTCGTCCCTGGCGTCAGAGATGAGCACCTCACGACCCGCGTCGACCGCCAGCCGCGCCACCGCCGTACCCAGCTTGCCCGCGCCCAGGATTCCCAGCCGCTCACTCACGTAGCCCCGTCCTCTCCGCCTTCCGTGTGGGCACACCGTACGATGCGCCTGACCGGGTGGGAACGTTGATGCTTCAAGAACCGGAGCGTGATGGAGATCGAACTGGGCGTCGACACGTTCGGCGACGTCACGCTGGGTCCTGACGGTGAGCCCCTCAGTCATGCCCAGGTGATCCGTAACGTCGTCGACGAGGCCGTCCTCGCGGAGCAGGTCGGCCTGGACGTCATCGGCATCGGCGAGCACCATCGCGACGACTTCGCGGTCTCCTCGCCGGAGATGGTCCTCGCGGGGATCGCGGGCCGTACGACGCGTCTCCGGCTCGCGAGCGCGGTGACGGTCCTGAGCTCGGACGACCCCGTACGCGTGTACGAGCGGTTCGCCACACTCGACGCGCTCTCGTCAGGCAGGGCGGAGGTCATCGTGGGCCGCGGCTCGTTCACCGAGTCGTTCCCGCTCTTCGGCTTCGACCTCACGAACTACCAGGAGCTCTTCGAGGAGAAGCTCGCGATGTTCGTCGAGCTCCGCAACCGACGACGCATCACCTGGCAGGGCAACCTCACCCAGTCCCTCCAGGGCGTGGAGACATTCCCTCCCGTCGAGAAGGGACCCCTCACGACGTGGGTCGCCGTCGGGGGCAGCTCCGAGTCCGTGATCCGCGCGGCGCGTCACGGGCTCGACCTCATGCTCGCCATCATCGGCGGATCCGTCGAGCGGTTCGCGCCTTTCGTCGAGCTGTACCACCGCGCGCTCGCGCAGATGGGCAAGCAGGAAGGCCGGGTCGGCTTCCACAGCTTCGGCCACGTCGCGGCCACCGACGAGGAGGCGATCGCGCAGTACTTCGGCCCGTACGTCGCCGGGATGACGCGGGTGGGGCGTGAGCGCGGCTGGCGACGGCCGACGCCGGACTCGTTCCGCTACGAGCTCGAGCACGGCTCCATGACGGTCGGGTCCCCCGAAACGGTGGCCCGCAAGATCGCGGCGGGCGTCCGGGCGCTCGGAGCGTCCCGGTTCTCGATGAAGGTGAGCACGGGGCCCCTGTCCCACGAGCTCATCAGCGACAGCATCGAGCTGTACGGGACGAGGGTCGCGCCCCTCGTACGGGACATGCTGTCCTGACCGACCGCCGCGTCAGCGGGCGGCGCACTCGCCGGCCAGGCTGTCGCTCGTCGGCGCCACGGACTCGTTGACGAACGCCGACCTCTTGCCGGTGACGGCCGCAGTCGCCGACGTGGACGGCGCCGTGGTCGGCGCGGACGTCGTCGGCGCGGCGCTGGGCTTCACGCTCCTCGCGGCCGCGTCCAGGGCCTCCGAGGCAGCGATCTGGTCCGCGACGGTCTGCCGGATCAGCGCGTAGTTCGGGCTCCCCGGGGCGATGAGCGGCGGCGAGAAGATGACGTTCTTGATGTCGAGCGAGCGCGCCTTCACGGCGAGCTCCGCGAGCGTACCGACCTGGCCGGAGGGGACGTCGGTCACGAGCACCTGGCCCGTCGCGGACGCGATCTGGCCGAACTTCGTGGCGACCGTCATCGGGTCCATCTGGTGAAGCATGGCCGACATCACGCACTTCTGCCGCTGCATCCGAGCGTAGTCGGTCGAGCCCGTACGCTGCCGGGAGAACCACAGCGCCTCGGCGCCGGACAGGTGGCGGTTGGGGCCGGGCTCGATGAAGCTCTTGGCCGTGGCCTGGTCACCGCCGACCGGCACCTGGATGCCGATGTCGATGTTCACGCCGCCGAGGGCGTCGATGAGGTCCTTGAACCCGTACATGTCGACCATGGCGTAGTAGTTCAGCTGGAGCCCGGTCGTGGCCTGCACGGCCTCCTTGACAGCCTGGACTCCCGGGTCCTTGACCCCCGGGTAGAGCTTCTTGTTGTCCCATCCGAGCTTGTAGATCGCGTTGAGCAGGCACTCGTGGGTCGCGCAGCCGTAGCCGTTCGGGTACAGCGCGTACAGCGGGGACGACGCGGGGAAGGGCACGTCCTCGAGGTTGCGCGGGAGCCCGAACAGGACCGTACGGCCAGTGCGGGCGTCGACGCTCGCGACCGTGACGCTGTCCGTACGTGTGCCCTGGCGGTCGTTCCCTGCGTCGCTGCCGAGCAGCAGGATGTTGTACCGGCCGTCCTTCACGGCCGTGTCGCCGCCGCCGCCGAGGACGCTCGAGATGACGTCGCCCGAGGCCCGCAGCGCGGACGAGGTGAGGACCGTGCCGTACGAGACCACCGCGGCGAGGACGAGCGCGACGCCGCCTAGGACCGCCGCACGCGTCGTCCCCATGTCCTTCGGCCGAGCAGCCCACCACGCGTTGACGAGGATGAACGCCCAGAACAGTCCCGCCGCGAGGACGAGCCACGAGCCGACCCAGAGGACCCAGCCGGTCGTGAGGACGGTGAGCAGGACGTTGCGTGCCGCGAGGAGGAGGAGCAGCGCGAGCAGAAGGGCGAGCACAGCGACGGCCCAGACCCGTACGCCCCAGCGGCCGATGCGCCGGCTGCCCGCGGCGAGCTGGGCCGACCCCGGGAGCACGAGGGACATGACGAGCATCGTCGCGCCACGACGGAACGCCGTCGCCTGGCTGCGGCTGAGAACTCCGGTGCGTGGGGAAGTCGCCTCGGTGGATGCCACGTGGCTCTCCTTGCGGGAGGGGTCGTTGAGCGCCTACCAGTATCACCGGGGATGCCCCCGACCCCGGCACGCCACGCGGTGGGCGCCCAGGCTCACATGCCGCGGACGATCTCGCCCTTCGCCCGAGCAGTCGCACGCAGGGACTCCTGGAACTCGACCATCCTCGCCGTGAGCACGGGGTCGCCGGCGGCCAGGATCCGTACGGCCAGCAGGCCGGCGTTGCGGGCGTTGCCGATCGCCACGGTCGCGACCGGGACGCCTGCGGGCATCTGGACGATCGACAGCAGCGAGTCCATGCCGTCGAGGTACTTCAGCGGGACCGGGACCCCGATGACCGGCAGCGGCGTCAGCGCGGCGAGCATCCCGGGAAGGTGGGCCGCACCGCCCGCGCCGGCGATGATGACCTCGAGGCCGCGCTCGTGGGCGCCGCGCCCGTACGCGACCATGTCCTCCGGCATCCGGTGGGCGCTCACGACGTCGGCCTCGTACGAGACGCCGAACTCCGTGCACGCCTCCGCGGCCGCCTGCATGGTCGGCCAGTCGGAGTCCGACCCCATGACGATCCCGACGCGTGCGCTCATGACCCGCTCCTCAGCTCTGCTGCGCCGTGCCGTGCGCGGCGGCGGACCTCGTCGAGGTCTGTGCCCACGGCCGTGACGTGCCCGACTTTACGGCCCGGCACGACGTCCTTCCCGTACAGCTGCACCTTCAACCCGGGGTCCCGCGCGAGGACGTGCCGCAGCCCGTCGACGAGGTCGGTACGGTCGCCGCCCAGCACGTTGTGCATGACGCTCCACGGGGCCGCGGCTCCCGGGTCGCCCAGGGGGAGGTCGAGCACCGCCCGCAGGTGGTTCTCGAACTGGCTGGTTCGCGAGCCGTCGATGGACCAGTGGCCCGTGTTGTGCGGACGCATGGCGAGCTCGTTGACGACGACGTTCCCGTCGGCGCGCTCCATGAGCTCGACGGCGAGGATGCCGCTGACCTCCAGGTCGCGGGCGATCTCCAGGGCGAGCCGCTGGCAGGCGGTCGCCTGCTCTTCCGCAAGGCCGGGCGCAGGGGTGGTGGTCTCGACGCAGATCCCGTCGGTCTGGACGGACTCGCTCACCGGGTAGGCGACGGCCTGCCCGGACGGGGACCGTACGACGAGCGCAGACAGCTCGCGGACGAAGGGGATGTACTCCTCGGCGAGGATCTGGACGCCCGGGGCGAGGTTCGCGAAGGGCTCGGTCGCACCGGACGGGTCGTCGACCTTCCACACGCCCTTGCCGTCGTACCCGCCGCGCGAGGTCTTCGCGATGACGGGCCAGCCCGTCCGGTCGGCGAAGGCGACGAGCTCGTCCGGAGAGTCCGCGACCGCGAACGCCGGTACGGGCAGGCCGTGAGCCGCGAGCCGGGTCCGCATGACGACCTTGTCCTGCGCGTGGACGAGCGCTTCGGGCCCCGGCCGTACGAGGACGCCCCGCTCCTGGAGGGTGTGGAGCAGGGCGGTCGGTACGTGCTCGTGGTCGAACGTCACGACGTCACAGCGCTCGGCGAAGGCCGTCACCGTGTCGGGGTCGGTGTAGTCGCCGACCGTCACGTCGTGGACGACCTGGGCGGCGGACACGTCCGGCCCCTCGGCGAGCAGGGCGACCCTGATGCCCAGCCCGATTCCGGCGGCGTGCATCATGCGGGCGAGCTGCCCTCCGCCGATGATGCCGACGACTGGTGTTCCCACGGCGGCGAGCCTAGCGGGACGCCTCGTCAGTGCCGGAAGATCACCGTGCGCTGGACGACGAAGTTGACGGTCGTGGCCACGCCCTGCGCGATGACGAACCCGACCACCTGCGCGAACGTGTAGCCCCAGCGCTGGTCGAGCCAGGGGAAGAGCACGGCGAACAGCCCGACCTGTACGACGAAGGTCGAGCCGTACAGCGCCAGCACCCCGAGGAACGTCTTCGCCGAGCCCGCCGCGCCGAACGTCCAGCGCCGGTTGATGAGGTACGCCGTGGTCGTCCCGCAGACGAACGAGACCGCCTTCGCCGGCGTGTGGCCGAGCCCGGCACGCATGAGCAGCCAGAGGACCCCGAAGTCGACGACGGCCGAGACGATGCCGGCGGCCACGAACCGTGCGAGCTGGTGGTGGAGCGCCAGCCGCTCGGTGGCCGGTGGGCTCACGTGTCTTCTCGCCGCGTCGCGTCCGCGTCGGTCATGAGCTCGCCGAGCTGCAGATGGACGTGCTCGACGTCCGGGATGTCATGGAGGGTGAGCGGGTCCTCGGCGGCGGTGGTGAGGGTCAGGGTCCCGCAGCCGAGCATGCGGTCGAGGAGCGACTTCTGGTACTCGACGTTGTTGATCCGGACCAGCGGCAGGTCGTGGCCGCTCTTGTTGAGGATGCCGCGTCGGGTGACGAGGCGCCGGTTCGTGACGGTGTACGTCGTCGTGTACCAGCGCAGGAACGGGACGATGCAGAGCCAGACCCAGAGGATGA
>JAJZQV010000093.1 GCA_021803025.1 Actinomycetes bacterium
TCTGGCCGCCGAAGCGCTTCACGCCGAGCCGCTGGGCGTTGGAGTCACGGCCGTTCTTGGAGGACGATGCGCCCTTTTTGTGTGCCATGTGTCAAACCCTCACTTGATCCCGGTGACCTTGACCTGCGTGTACCGCTGGCGGTGACCCTGGCGCTTCTTGTAGCCGGTCTTGTTCTTGAACTTGATGATGCGGATCTTCGGGCCCTTGGTCTCGCCGACGACCTCAGCGGTCACGGCGACCTTCCCGAGCTTGTCGGCGCTCGTCGTGACGTCATCGCCGTCGACGAGGAGGAGCGGG
This sequence comes from Actinomycetes bacterium, assembly GCA_021803025.1. Lineage (GTDB taxonomy): Bacteria > Actinomycetota > Actinomycetes > Propionibacteriales > Propionibacteriaceae > Fen-668. The sequence goes on from JAJZQV010000093.1 coordinate 299, forward strand.
GTCAGGTTGACCACGTCACCAGCCTTGGCATCGACCTTGTCGATCTCTACGACGTCGCCCACGGCAACCTTGTGCTGGCGTCCGCCACTGCGCACGATCGCGTACACGCCTGACCTACTCTCTTCTTCGCTTCTGTGTGGAGCCTGCGCATCGCGCGTCCCCTCAGCTGCCGTCCGCCACGAACACGCCGGGCAGGGCACCGAAGGGCAATGCTACGTGGCCGGGTGAGAAGGGGTCAAACCCGGCCACCTCGTCACCTGCGGCGCCGCCTGTCGCCCCCGTCGGCAGGCGCCTGGGTGTCGACCGGCTCGTCGTGGCGGTGGTAGCCACGTCCGTGGCAGGCCTCGCAGGTCTCGGTGAAGGCCTCGGCGAGGCCCGTACCGATCTTCTTCCTCGTCATCTGCACGAGCCCCAGCGAGGTGACCTCGGCGACCTGGTGACGCGTACGGTCCCGGCCCAGGCACTCGACGAGGCGGCGCAGCAGCAGCTCGCGGTTGCTCGGGAGCACCATGTCGATGAAGTCGATGACGATGATGCCGCCGATGTCGCGCAGCCTGAGCTGCCGCACGATCTCCTCAGCCGCCTCGAGGTTGTTCGCCGTGACGGTCGCCTCGAGGTTGCCGCCGGAGCCGGTGAACTTGCCGGTGTTGACGTCGATGACCGTCATCGCCTCGGTGCGGTCGATGATGAGCGAGCCGCCGGAGGGCAGGAAGACCTTGCGCTCGAGCGCCTTCGCGATCTGCTCGTCGATGCGGTACTTGCCGAACAGGTCCCCGTCGGCCTCATGGTTCCACTGCTTCACGCGGTCGGCGAGGTGGGGGGCGACGTGGTTCACGTAGGCGGAGACCATGTCGTACGCGTCGTCGGACCCGCCGTTGCCGTCGACGAGAAGGGTGGTGAAGTCCTCGGTGAACAGGTCTCGCACGATCCGTACCGTGAGGTCCGGCTCGCCGTACAGCAGCTGGGGGGCCGAGCCCTGCTTGACCTTCTTCTCGATGGCCTCCCACTGCGCCTTGAGGCGCGTGATGTCGCGGACGAGCTCCTCCTCGCTCACCCCCTCGGCGGCGGTACGGATGATGACCGAGGCGTCGTCGGCGACGAGGTCGCCGAGGATCTCCTTGAGGCGTGTCCGCTCCTGCTCGGGCAGCTTGCGGGAGATGCCGGACAGGTGCCCACCGGGCGCGTACACGAGGTAGCGGCCCGGCAGCGAGATGTGTGCGGTGAGGCGTGCGCCCTTGGCCCCGACAGGGTCCTTGGTGACCTGGACGAGCACGCTCTGGCCGGACGAGAACACCTTCTCGACCTGGCGGCTCTGCCCCTCCGGGCCGAACGTGTCCCAGTCGACCTCGCCGGCGTACAGGACGGCGTTGCGTCCACGGCCAATGTCGACGAAGGCCGCCTCCATGCTCGGCAGGACGTTCTGCACCTTGCCGAGGTAGACGTTGCCGATGAGCGAGGTGGCCGACGCACGGTCGACATAGTGCTCCACGAGCACGCCGTCCTCGAGCACGGCGATCTGGCTCAGGTCCTCCGACTGCCGTACGAGCATGACGCGCTCGACGGACTCCCGACGGGCGAGGAACTCGGCCTCGGAGAGGATCGGGGCACGACGGCGTCCGGCCGCACGGCCCTCGCGGCGCCTCTGCCGCTTGGCCTCCATGCGGGTGGATCCCTCGATGCCGGTCACCTCGTCCACGGACGATCCGGCACGACGGCGGGTACGGGGCTCACGCACGCGGACGACGACCTCGCTGGGGTCGTCCTCGGCAGAGGCCGTCTCCTCGCCACGACGACGACGACGACGGCGACGACGGCTGCTCGCGGTGGCGGGCTCCTCGCCCTCCACGACGCCGGCCTCCTCGCCCTCGTTCTCGGCGGCCTCCGTCTCGGTCTCGGTGTCCGCTGCGGTCTCGGACAGGTCGTCCGTCCCGAACTCGGCCTCGTCCGGACCGCGGCGACGACGCCGTCCACCACGGCGGCGACGGCGGCGGCGCGGTACATCCGTGCCTTCGGCCTCGTCGGCGGACTCCTCGTCGAGGAGCTCGTCCTCGTCCTCGATGAGCTCGACCTCGTCAGCGGTCTCCACCTCGCCAAGCGCGATCGCCTCCTCAGTCTCATCGAGCTCCTCGGTCGCCGACTCCTCGTCGGGGCCCTCCGTGGCCGGGGAGGCGAGCGCCGCAGTGATGGCGGCCAGGTCGATGGGGGCGGGAGCTCCGGCGGGGCGGGACGACGCACGCCGACGGCGGGGGGCGCGGGTTCCCTCGAGGGCGACAAGGGCCTTCGTGAGCGGGTCGTCGGCGGTCTCGGCCACTGCAGGCTCTGCGACGGTCTCGGGGGAGGTGGTGTCTGTCACGTTCCCGGACGCGGCTGTGACCTCGGAGGTCTGCGCAGGCTCGCTCGCCGGCGACTCTTCCCTCGTTGCCGGCTCGGGCGCCGAGGCAGGTACGGATGCGGACGGGGGGACCTGGTCGGCGGCAGCCGGCGCGGCGGTCCGGGTCTTGGCGCGAGAGCGGCGGGCGCGTGGTGAGGCGGCGGGTGCGTCGGACGTCGTCGTACTGCCCGGAACGTCGCCCTCCTCGGCGACAGGCGTAGCCACAGGCAGGTCAGCAGCGGGAGCTGCCGCCTCGACCTCCGCGACTGGAGCCGGTACGACCGCGGGGGCCTCCACGGCGGCGGGGGGGCCGGCCGGCCGGGACACGGCCCGGCGGCGGCGCGGCGCCTTGGGTGCGCTCTCCTGCGAGTCTGTCGGCGGTACGTCAACCGTCTGATCGAGCATGTCTGCTCCATTCACCGGCACCGGGACACGGCGCCGGAATCGGCGGCGAGGCGGCGGGAGGGTGTCCGATCGCCACGCACGAAGTCTTCTGGTTCGACGGACGTCACCGCGCGGCCGCCGCGGTCAGTCCCCCGGAGAACCAGGAGCACGTCGCGGTCACGCTGCGAAGCGTTGTCCATCACTGGTGGACGTCTGGATGGCGTCCTGCCGGGGCCAGTATCGCACAGTCGTCCACAGGTCCGGCGCAACGCCGCTCGCAGCTCAGGCGAGCGGATCCGTGATGCGGCCGTCCACGAGCGGGCCCTGCTCGATGCGCGTGATGAGCGGAGGCTGGTCGGTGGCCAGCTCGGGCGCGACGGTCCTCAACGCCGTCACGACGTCGTCGGGTCTGACGAGCGGTGTGCCGTGGAGGCTGACGAGCGACAGCCGCAGCCCGTCCAGAGCCGTGAGCTCCAGCACGGCGGCCCGCGCGTCGAACGTGCGCAGCCCGGACTTCGTCATGCGCGTCACCTCGACGGTGTCCCGCGCCAGGAAGGCGTCGACGGCCGACCGGAGCTCGTCGGGGTTGCCCTCGACGAGGTCGATCTCCCAGCGGGAGGCCTGCAGCAGGTCGGTGAGCGAGGCAGGCTTCGCCTCGGCGACCGCCAGCACGTCGAGCCCAGGAGGCAGCGCCTCGTCGAGCGCCTCCCGTACAGCCGTCGGGTCGCACACGGCGGCGAGGGCGATCTCCAGGTACTCGGCCTCGGTCGCCGCTCCCGTGGGCGAGGCGTTCGCGTACGAGATGCGGAGGTGCGGGTTGAAGCCGGACGAGTACGCCATCGGAACCTGCGCCCGCACCAGCGCGCGCTCGAAGGCCCGGCAGAAGTCACGGTGAGAGGTGAACCGCGCCCGCCCCCGCTTCGCGTACCGCACCCGGAGGCGCTGTACGGGCGGTGGCTGCTGCTCGGGCTGGGTCCTCGACACGCCGCACACGATAGCGACCAGGCCGTACGGGCCACGACGCTGTGACCCGTACGACCCGATCCTCTCGAAGGCCCTACTTCATCGTCCCTTGTGAGACGGAGCCCTGGAGCTGGCGCTGGAAGATCACGTACACGACCAGCACGGGAGCCACGGTGATGACGACTGCCGCGAACAGGGCACCGAAGTTGACGTCGTACCCGGCGGAGGACGCGAACGCCGCCAGCCCCTGGCTCAGCACGTAGTTGTCGCGGTTGGTGTTCAGGGCGACCGGCAGGAGGAACTGGTTCCACAGGCCGAGGAAGTTCATGATCGCGACCGTCGCGAGCCCGGGTCGGGCCATGGGCAGCATGATCTGGAAGAACGTCCGCCACTCGTTCGCGCCGTCGATGGCCGCCGCCTCGCTGATCTCGTTCGGCAGTGACCGGAAGAACGCGTACAGGAAGAAGACCGTGAACGGCAGGGCGAACGCCACGTACGTGACGATGAGCCCAGGCAGCGTGTTGAGCAGGCCGAAGTTCTGCAGGACGAAGAACAGGGGGACGATCGCCAGGAAGATCGGGATCATGAGGCCGCCGAGCATCATGTAGTAGATCAGCCGGTTCCCGGGGAAGTCGAAGCGCGCCAGGATGTAGGCGCACATCGAGCCCAGGAGCATCACGAGGATGAGCGCCGACCCGACGACGAAGGCGGTGTTGAAGAAGAAGGTTCCGATGCCGGCCGTCGTCCAGGCGCTGCTGTAGTTCTCGAGGGCCGGCTTTGCGGGCAGCTTGAACGGCGAGGCGAAGATCTCGCTCGTCGACTTGAAGCTCGTCATGAGCGTCCAGAGCAGGGGCAGGATGACTAGCAGGGCCCAGATCGAGAGGACGGCGTGGGCGCTGGCGGCGACGGCACGCTCTCCGGCGCTGAGCCTGGCGCGGGCGACTGTCGTTGTCGTGGTGCTCATGCGAGGGTGATCCTGTCCTTGCCGCCCGTGGCACGGTTCACGGAGAAGACGATCGCCGCGAACAGTAGCGTCATGAGGCCCATGACCACGCCCATCGCGCAGGCGACGCCGAACTCGCCCTTCTGGAACGCCGTCGACAGCAGCTCCTGGCTCATCGTCAGCGTGCTGTTCTCCGGCCCGCCCTGCGGGTTCAGGGCCTGCGCGTAGACGAAGGCGTCGATCGCCATGATGCCGAGGTAGATGTAGGCCGTCTGCACGTTCTCACGGATGAGCGGCAAGGTGATGCTCCAGGCCGTTCGGAGCCGGCCCGCGCCGTCGATCCGCGCCGCCTCGAAGATCTCGGCGGGGATGCCCTTGATGGCGGCGATGAACAGCACCATGTAGAACCCGACGAACCCCCAGATGATGACGAACATCATCGTCGGCATGGCCGTACGGATGTTGCCGAGCCAGGGGAACGACTTGAAGTTCGAGAACCCGATCCCTGTGAGGATTCCGTTCACGAGCCCGCTGCTCGGGTCGAAGATGAGGTTCCACATGATGCCGGTGATGATGGCGGGGACCGCGTACGGGAAGAACGAGATCACCCGGTAGAAGCCGGCGCCCCTGATCCCCCGGACCTGACCGGTGCTCGCGCCACCCACGGTGACCATCGTGGCGAGGGCCAGCGACAACACGATGATGATGAGGGGGACGACCACGGCCAGGAGCGCGTTGTTGCGAATCGCCTTGAGGAAGGTGTCGTCGGAGAGGATCTTCACGTAGTTCTCGAACCCCACGGGCTTGAAGTTGGGCGAGAACCCGCTCCAGTCGGTGAACGAGTAGCTGACGGCCTGGATCAGGGGCGAGACGACGAACGTGATGTACAGGGCGAGCGGGATGCCCAGGAAGACGAGGAACAGGGAGATCTTGTCGAACGTGAAGTTACGTCGCCACCTCCTCGCACGGCTTGGCTCCGTACGAGGAGGGGCGACGAGCTCAGGCGGCGTGGACGCCGGAGGCCCGTAGGCCGCAGCAGACATGTTATATACCTCCTGCGCCCACCAGGCGCCTCGAGCCGATGGACTAGCTGACCTGGAGCTTGGGCTTGCTCGTGTCGGCTGCCGCCTTGTCCACGATGGCCTGGAGCCCCTTCCGCGCGTCGTCCGCCGACATCTGTCCCTCGAGGAACGAGTTCATCACCACGAGGTTCTCCTTGTTGAGACCGTAGTAGGTGATGAACTTCCAGCTGAAGGTGTTGTCGCCGGCCTTCGTCAGCAGGTCGCTTTGCGACTTGAGCGCCGTCGACATCGCCGACTCGGCCGGGGCGGCACCCTTGACGACCGTCAGGGCGAGCCGGGTGGTGGCGAAGTTGGTCGCCGCGTCCTTGCTCAGCATGGCGCGCAGCACCTCCTTGCCGCCGGGCACGTTCTTGCCCTTGCTCGGGACGATGAACGGCTCACCGGCCTCGGCGTGGAGCGAGCCGGCGGGCATCTTTGGCGACGACGAGATCGTGAACTCGTTCGCCCCCGTCATCTGGAAGTCCGCCTTCGTCTGGGACTTCATCTCGTTCTCGATCCAGCCGCCGGACGGGTAGAGCAGCGCCTCCTGCCCGTTTGACCACTGAGCCTGGGCCGCCGTGAACTGGGTGCCCGAGCCGCCCGGCTTCATGTAGCCCGCCTTGATGATGGCCTCGAGGCCCTTGAACGCCGCGACCACGGTCGGCTGCGAGTAGCAGTCGGGCTTGAGGCTCTCGAAGTTCTTCCGGACGTCGTCGCCGCCCTCCATGATCGCCGAGGCGATCAGGGTGGTCAGGTAGTACGAGGCCGCCTCCTTGCCGAACAGCAGGAGGTACTTGCCGGCTGCCTTCGCCTTCGCGCCCAGGTCGAGCGCCTCGGCCCACGTCTTCGGGGGCGTCCAGTTGTTCGCCTTGAACAGGGATGCCGAGTACCAGAACGCGTAGACGGTCATCGCGTAGTTCATCGCGGCGAGCTTGCCGTTGTACGTGCCCGCAGCCTTGATGGCGCTCTCGAACACCGTGTCCGAGATCTTCTTGCCCTCGTAGTTGTTGGCGTTGAGGACGGACGTGAGGTCCTCGAGCTGGTCGACGATCGTCGACATGCCGATGGCCCCCGCACCCGAGTTGTCGACGATGTCGGGGGGGTTGCCGCCCACGAAGCGCGGCTGCAGCTCCTGCGCGATCTGGGTGGACGGCGACACCTTGACCGTGACCCCCGGGAACTTCTTGGTGAGCTGTGTGCCGGCGAAGTCTACGTAGTCGGTCTTGTAGCCGCCGTTGAAGATGACGGCGTCGATGGTGCCCGACGTGGCCATCCCGAACGGGTTGTCGGCCGAGCTGGCTCCGGCGCTGGCCTTCGGTGACGAGGACCCTCCTCCGGTCGCGCACGACGCCAACGGGACCAAAGCTGCCGCCGCCAAGGAACCTGTGAGCAGGGTCCGCCGGCCGAACGACGTGTTCTCCATCGATTCTCCTCAATATGCTCCGGCCCGTGCCGAACGGCAGCGGGCACCGGCGTCGATCAGGCAACAGTCTCTTCTAGTCGCCGGCAGAGGCGATACCTCTTGCGGCGGAATCTATCCCTGTGGTCGTGGCTGACAAGGAGGCCGATGCAGTCGTTACCGAAACGATGCACGCCACGACGGCCGTCCACGCTGGGATTCTTCCCGTGACCACCCTGAGCGCGAAACCCCTAGCCATCGATACGGAGACGCCCGGCATAGGCAGCTTTGAGCGCGTTGTTGTGCTCGTCACCGCCCGGGATGTTCGCTGAGATGTAGACGGGCGGGGTGATGCCGCGAGCGCTCAGGCTCTCGGCCACGCCCAGGGTCAGAAGCTGGGCGATGAAGGCCGCGGTGATCGACGAGATCGCGCCCATGACGAGCCCTGAGGAGAGCGTGAGCGTCGAGTCACCGTACGGCGCGAGGTTGTCGATGGTGACGTCGGCGAAGTCCATGAGCCTCTTGCCGGACGGGTGCTTGGAGGTCACCTTCATCGTGTGGTCGAGGCTGGTCACCGCGATGAGCTTGTGCCCGTGCTCCTTGACCTGCTCGGCGACGCCGACGATCGAGCCGTTCACGCCCGAGTTCGAGGCGATGATGTAGATGTCCTCGGGGTGGCGCGTGTGGAGGTCGAACAGCTCCTGCGACAGCTTGGGGTCGCGCTCGAGAGTGGGGTCGGCGAGCTCGGACACTTCGTGCGTCCCGTACAGGACGATGTCGCGCAGCGCCAGCCTTGACGTGGGGATGAGCCCTCCCGCACGGCCGGCGATCTCCATGGCGAACGCCTCGGAGTGCCCCGTGCCGAACGCGCGGATCACCCCGTTGTTCGCGACGGCGTCCGTGAGCAGCTCCACCGCGCGCGCGATCTCGCCCGACCTGGCCGACTCTACGAGGATCGGCAGACGCTTGGTCACCTCGTCGGAGAATGCCTGGTACGTGTCGGCCATGGTGTCCCTTTCGCAAGTTGGGTGCAGGTAGTGTCCCTGGGACTGGTCTACTACACAGGGACTCGGCGGGGGAACGGCGACATGCGGCACGTGATCGGCATCGATGCCGGCGGAACGGCGACACGAGCCGTGCTCCTCGACGAGACGGGCACCTGCCTCGGCTACGGCCGCTCAGGCCCCGGAAACCCCACCTCCGCCGGTGCGCAGCTGGCGGTCTCCAACCAGGTCATCGCCACGCTGGGTGCGGTGGGGAAGTCCGGCATCACGCCCGACCTCGTCATGCTCACCCTCGCCGGCGGCCTCGGCCACGAGAGCGACTCGCCCGTCGCGACCGCCTTGGCGCAGGCCGGTCTCCACACGTCCGTACAGGTCGCGGGAGACGTGATGAGCGCGTACTTCTCGGCTACGGCCATAGCGACGGGCTACCTCGTGCTGTCGGGCACAGGGGCGATCTCGGCGCGCATCGTGGACGGCGAGCTGGACGGGCTGAGGGACGGCATCGGCTGGCTGCTCGGCGACGAGGGGTCCGGGTTCTGGATCGGCCACCGGGTCGTACGCGCCGCGGCCGCCGACCTCGAGGGGCGAGGACCCGCCACGGCGCTGACTCCCCTCGTCCTGGCCCTCGTCGACGACGAGGCGCTCCCCGACGAGGACGTGCGCCGCCCGGAGGTCTGGAAGGTCATGCGCCGCGTGTACGGGCGGAGACCCGTCGAGTGCGCCGAGTACGCCCCCTTGGCCTTCCGCGCCGCCGCCTCCGGTGACACCGTCGCGAGGGGCATCCTCGACGGGGCGCTCGACGGCCTGCTGACCTCGTGCGGGTCGCTGATCCACGACGACGACCGTCCGATCGTCCTCGCGGGCGGGCTGCTGTACGACGGCGGGCCGCTCAGCGAGGGCATCAAGGCCCGCTACCCCGGCCGGTGCCTGCGGGCTCATGACGGGACGGCGGGAGCCGCCCTGCTCGCCCTGCGCGCCCTCGGAGCCGTGGCCGACTCGGCAGCCCTCGCGAGGATCCACGAGACCCTGGCCCCGCTCCTCGCCTGAGCTCGCCGGCGGCTCCGAGCGAGACCTCGACCATCCTCCGGGGCCCCTGCGCCGTCAGATGGAGTGCAGCGCCGCCAGTGCCGCGCCCCGGGCGCCGGCCATGTCGAGGTCCGTGACGAGCGCGAACTGCGCCACCGCGGCCGACTCCGCCCGCAGCGGTGTGTGGGCACGGACCCTGTCGAGGAACCAGTCGCGGAAGTGCGGCGCCGCCTCGATGACGCCGCCGCCGACCAGGTAGGCGTGGGGGTCGGTGAAGTTGGAGGCGATCATGAACAGCTCTCCGAGGGCCTGAGCCTGCTGGTCGAAGATCTTGAGAGCCATCTCGTCGCCGTCCACGCCGTACCCGCGGACCGCCTTGGCGGCCTGGTCGATGGGCAGGTCGTGCAGCGGGTGGTCGGGGTACTGCGTCAGCCAGAAGGGCAGGAGACTCTTGCGGATCCCGGTGAGCGACGCGATGGACTCGACGTCTCCGTACAGGCCGCAGTTGCACTGCGGGACGGGCTGACCCTCGACGAGCAGGTCGGACATCGGGATCCTGATGTGGCCGAGCTCCCCGGCCATGCCCGCCGCGCCCTTGACGACCTCGCCCATCTCGATGACACCGCCGCCGAGGCCCGTGCCGACGATGGCCGACACCGACGACCGGTGGTACTGGTGCTCCCCGAACAGGGTCCGGTGCGCGTACAGGGCGGCGGCGTTGCCGTCGTTGTTGTAGACGACCGGAAGGCCGATGCGGCTCTCGACCCCGCCGCGGAAGTCGTAGCCCCACCACTCCTTGTCCGAGAAGTTGGTGGCGCCTACGGACGAGATGACGCCGGTCGCGCTCGCCGGGCCGGGCGTGTCCAGGCCGACGGCGAGGACGCGGTCGCGGCTCACCCCCGTCGTCCGGAGCACGAGGTCCATCACGTCGGCCACGGCCTGCAGCGCGGCGGCAGGCCCCTCGATCACCCGACTGGGAACCTCGACCATCCCGTCGACCAGGAAGTGTCCGTGCTCGTCGAGGACGGTGGAGTTGGTGGCGGTGCCGCCGACGTCGATGCCGAGGACGACCCTGGCCTGGCTCGTGGGTTCAGTGCTCACGAGCGGGAAAATACCGCAGCACGCTGAGCGGCCGAACACCCGAGGTGGGTGGCGAGACACGCCCGGGTCGGCGTTCAGCCGCCGAGGCCCGGTCTGCGGACGACGGTGAGCGGCAGCAGCGTGCGTCCGGTCGGCCCGATCTCGATGGCGGTGTCCATCTGCGGGCAGACGCCGCAGTCGTAGCAGGGCGTCCACCGGCAGTCGTCGACCGTGCTCTCGTCCAACGCGTCCTGCCAGTCCTCCCACAGCCAGTCGCGGTCGAGTCCCGAGTCGAGGTGGTCCCAGGGCAGGACCTCCAGCTCGTCGCGCTCGCGCGTCGTGTACCAGTCGAGGTCCACGCCGTACGGTGCGAGCTGCTCTGCGGCGCAGCGTGCCCAGCGCTCGTACGAGAAGTGCTCGCTCCAGCCGTCGAAGACGCCCCCGTCGCGGTACACGGCCTCGATGACGCGCCCGACCCGCCGGTCGCCGCGCGACAGCAGGCCTTCCACGACGCCCGGCTTCCCGTCGTGGTAGCGGAACCCGATCGCCCGTCCGTACTGCCGGTCCGCGCGGATCACGTCGCGGAGGAGCTGGAGCCGGTGGTCGATCGTCTCAGCCGAGGCCTGACCCGCCCACTGGAACGGCGTGTGCGGCTTGGGGACGAAGCCGCCGATCGACACCGTGCACCGGATGTCCCGGGTGCCGGACGCCGTACGGCCCGCTTGGATGACGCGCTTGGCCAGGTCGGCGATCCCCAGCACGTCCTCGTCGGTCTCGGTGGGCAGGCCGCACATGAAGTACAGCTTCACCTGCCGCCATCCGGCGCTGAACGCGGCCGTCACCGTCGCGATGAGGTCGTCGGAAGAGACATTCTTGTTGATGACCCGCCGCAGCCGCTCCGACCCGCCCTCGGGCGCGAACGTCAGACCCGAGCGGCGTCCGTTGCGGGACAGCTCGTTCGCGAGGTCGATGTTGAACGCGTCGACCCGGGTCGACGGCAGCGACAGGGAGACGTTCGTGTCCTCGTACCTGTCCGCCAGCTGCGTGGTGACCTCCGCGATCTCGGAGTGGTCGGCGCTCGAGAGGCTGAGCAGGCCGACCTCTTCGAGCCCCGTCGCCCGGAGGCCCTTCTCGACCATCGCGCCGATGGTGGAGATGCTGCGCTCCCGCACCGGGCGCGTGATCATGCCGGCCTGGCAGAAGCGGCAGCCGCGGGTGCAGCCCCGGAAGATCTCGACGGAGTAGCGCTCGTGGACGGTCTCGGCGAGCGGCACGAGGGGCGTCTTCGGGTACGGCCACTCGTCGAGGTTGGTCAGCGTGTGCTTGGCGACCCGGAACGGGATGTCGCCCCTTGTCGGGGCCACGTGACGGATGCGGCCGTCGGGGAGGTAGTCGACCTCGTACAAGCTCGGCACGTACACGCCGACGTCACGGGCGAGGCGGACGAGAAGCTCGGCGCGTCCGCCCGGACGGCCCTCCGCCTTCCACTCCCGCACGATCCCGGAGATCGCGACGACCGCCTCCTCGCCGTCACCCAGCACCGCGCCGTCGATGAAGTCCGCGATCGGCTCGGGGTTGAACGCGGCGTGGCCTCCGGCGATGACGACGGGATGCGACTCGTCACGGTCGGCTGCGTGCAGTGGGATGCCTGAGAGGTCGAGTGCCTGGAGGAGGTTGGTGTACCCCAGCTCCGTCGAGAACGAGACGCCGAGCAGGTCGAACGCGGCGACGGGCCGGTGGGAGTCGAGCGTGAACTGCGGGATGCCGTGGCGGCGCAGCAGCGCGGCCAGGTCGGGCCAGATCGCGTACGTGCGCTCCGCGACGACCCAGTCGAGCTCGTTGAGGATCTCGTACAGGATCGCGATGCCCTGGTTCGGCTGGCCGACCTCGTACGCGTCGGGGTACATGAGGCACCACCGGACCTCGACGTCGGACCAGGCCTTGAGCACCGAGTTGTGCTCGCCACCCACGTACTGGATGGGCTTGGCGACTCGGGCGAGCAGCGGCTCGAGGGACGCGAAGAGCGACCCCGGGTCGGTGTCTTGGGTCGTCGTGGTCATCGGGCAAGAGTACCTGCGCCTGTCGCGAAGGCCTCGAGTGCTCGAATCGGGCCTGCCGGCGACGAGATGGCGAGTCCCTGTGATCGTGACGGATGCGCGCGCGGAGGACCGTGAGGTGAACGCTTGTGCGGACCCGCTGACAAGCGTGCATCCGGGTGGAAGGATCGCGCACATGAAGAAGCTGATCAACGACGCCGCTGACGTCGTCGCCGAGTCCCTGCTGGGAGTCGAAGCCGCACACTCCGACCGCGTACGGGTCGACCACGAGAACAAGATCATCTACCGCAAGGACGCCCCTGTCTCCGGCAAGGTCGGCCTGATCTCCGGCGGCGGCTCGGGACACGAGCCGATGCACGGTGGCTTCGTGGGCAAGGGCATGCTCGACGCGGCCTGCTGCGGTGAGGTCTTCACCTCCCCGGTCCCCGACCAGATGATGGCCGCCACCGTCGCCGTCGACGGCGGCGCGGGCGTGCTCCACATCGTGAAGAACTACACGGGCGACGTCATGAACTTCGAGATGGCAGCCGAGATGGCCGCCGCGGACTCGGGTGTACGCGTCGAG
>JAJZQV010000006.1:0-14602 GCA_021803025.1 Actinomycetes bacterium
CGCGAGCGGCCACCTGGATGGCGCCACCAACATCGACGTGAGCGCGTCGACCTTCAGCTCGAGGATCCGGACGCTGGATCGGAACACCCCGTACTTCGTCTACTGCCGATCCGGGAACCGAGCCGCTCAAGCCATCACGGCCATGAAGGCGCTCGGGTTCACGAACCTGGCGAACGGCATGGGCATCGAGGCGGCGGCCCGGACCAGCGGCCTCAAGATCGTCAGGTAGTCGCGTCACCGTCCCCCCACGTGCCGGGACACCTGCGAGAGCGCTGATTCACCGGCTGTGAGCTTCGTGCTTGTCCGGGGGTGCACTCTTGTCCCCCAGACCAAGGAAGGGGCGCTGAATGTCAGCTCTCGCACCAACGACGACGTCGTGGACGCCGACCGCACGCTCCATGGCGGGCACTGCGCTGGGGATGCTCGCCGTGAGCGGCGCCACCACCGCCTGGCTTCTCGACGGCGTGTACGAGCACGGTGACCTGTCCCGATGGGACCGACCGACGCTCTTGTGGCTGGTCTCTCACCGCGCCCCTCTCCTGACGTCCTTCATGACGGCGGTGTCGGTCGTCGGCGGCGAGGTGGTGGTGGCCGCCGTGGCCGCCCTTGTCGTCCTGCTGCTCGCCGTGCGTCGCCGCTGGGTGGAGGCCTTCCTCGTCGGCCTGGCGCTCACCGTGGCGGAGTCCGTCTCGCTCGTCGTCAAACACGTCGTAGACCGCGCCAGGCCGCCCGCACCGTACGTCGTCGGGACGGTCGAGAAGACGCTCTCCTTCCCGTCAGGCCACACGATCGGGACGGCCACGCTCATCCTCGTCCTGGCCTACGTGTGGTGGCGCAGCCGGCGGACCGCCCCGAGGGCCGCGGTCGGGCTGGGCGGTGCCGCGCTCGTGATCGCGGTGGTAGGGCTCTCGCGGCTCTACCTGGGCGACCACTGGCTCACGGACGTGTGCGGGTCTGTTGCGCTGTCGCTCGGCGTCATGGCTGTCGTCGTGCTCGCGAACATCGCCCAGGAGCGGATACGTGCGCGGCGCCGGGCCGCCGAGGGGGGACTTCCTCGCACGCAACGCTGACTGTCGACGACGCGCCTACCCCTGACACGCGTTGTAGACGTTCACGCCGCCGGCGTCGACGTGCTCCTGACCCCAGCGTGGCGCCGTCGCACTGCGTGCACGGCCGCCAGTTCACGACGAGCTCGTGGTCCGGGAGCCCCTCCCCGCCGAGGTCCCAGGAGCCGACCCCACGCTGAGCCGGGCCGAGCGCCATCACCTCGGCGTGACCCGACGAGACTCCGCTCGACAGCACGACGTTCACCCCTACGGACACGTCCCGTCCCGTCCCGCTCTCCGCGACCAGCGCCGCGAACGAGCGTCGGGTCTATACTTGCATCCGTTTTCAACTCCGCAACTGTGCGAGTCTAGAAGGGAAAGGCTATGACCGTTCCGCTGTACGAGGCGAAGGCGGAGCTGTTCCGCACGCTCGGCCACCCGGTACGGATCAGGGTCCTCGAGCTCCTCAGTGAGAAGGACCATGCAGTTCACGAGCTGCTCGCAGACATCGCCACCGAGCCGAGCGCCCTGAGCCAGCAGCTCGCCATCCTGCGCCGTACCGGCCTCGTCCGCCAGCGCCGCGAGGGCGGAGAGGTCGTGTACTCCCTGCTCGTCGACGGCGTGCGCGAGCTTCTGGCCGCCGGTCGCGTCCTGCTGCGGCAGCTCGCGGTCGCCCGGGACGAGCTGGTGCGCGAGCTCGACGAGGCGGGAGAGGCGTGAACCCCCTCCGTCTGCTGAGGCTCATCACGCGTACCGGCCGGTTCGCGGAGCCGACGCCCCCGGCCCCTGAGCCCGCGCCTGGCGTGACGCTCCCGCGTGCGCTGCGTGGGAGCGTCCAGGTGCGGCACGTCGACTGCGGGTCCTGCAACGGCTGCGAGATCGAGATCGGCGCGGCGTTCGGCGGTGTCTACGACGCGGAACGGTACGGCGCTCGCCTCGTCGCGAGCCCTCGTCACGCTGACGTTCTCGCCGTGACGGGCGTCGTCACGCACAACATGGTCGAGCCGCTGCTCCGTACGGTCGAGGCCACGCCTCGGCCGCGTGTCATCGTCGCCATCGGCGACTGCGCCAGCGACTGCGGGATGTTCGCCGGCGCGTACGGGGTCGCCGGCGCCGTGTCGGACATCGTCGACGTCGACCTCACGGTGCCCGGCTGCCCACCTCGTCCTGACGACATCATCGACGCGCTGCGTCGGGTGAGCGGCCGATGACCGCCGTCGGCGGCCTCGGCGCGGTCCTGGCGCTGGCCTGCCTCGCCGTCCTCCTCGCAGTGGTCGTGCCCGCCCGCTACCGGTCCTTCGGCGCGGGAGCCGCGTGCATGGGCATCGGCATCGCCGGTGTGCTCACCGGAGTCGCCGCGATCACCACGGTCCCGCGGGCTGTCCTCGTCATCCCGGTTGCCATCCCGGCCGGTCTGGGGATCGACCCGCTCGTGCTCTCCCCCACGCCCCTTGGCGGCGTGTTCTGCGTCGTCGTGGGCGCGGTCGGCGCCGTCGCCGCCCTGTACGGGATCGGGTACGCCCACGGCGCGGCCGCCTCCCGTACCGGCTGGTCCGCCTTCGCCGTATTCCTCCTGGGCATGCTGCTCGTGGCCTCTGCCGGAGACGCCATCACCTTCCTCCTCGGGTGGGAGACCATGGCCGTCGCGTCCACCGTGCTGCTGCTGGCGGACCACGCCGTGAGGCCGTCGGTCCGGTCGGCGGGCGTCTGGTACGCCGTGATGACCCACCTCAGCTTCCTCAGCCTCCTGACCGGCTTCGCCCTCGTGGCCACGGCTGCTCACGGGACGTCGTTCTCGCGGATCGCCGCCGCGCACGTGTCGGGCCCGACCGGCATCGCCGCCTTCCTGCTGCTGCTCGTCGGGTTCGCGACCAAGGCCGGCCTCGTACCACTCCACGTCTGGCTCCCCCGCGCCCATCCGGAGGCACCGAGCCATGTCTCGGCCGTGATGAGCGCCGCGATGGTCAAGCTCGGGGTGTACGGGATCATCGTTCTCACCGGCACCTGGCTCCCTGACGTGTCGCGGCCTTTCGCCGTGCTGGTCCTCGCACTCGGGGCCCTGTCCAGCTCGTACGGCATCCTCCAGGCCAGCGTCACGAGCGACCTCAAGCGGCTGCTCGCCTACTCGACGACGGAGAACGTCGGGCTGGCGGTCACCGCCGTGGGCATCGGCATGCTTCTCGCGAGCGCCGGCCAGGGCCCCGTCGCGAACGTCGCCCTCGTCGCGGCTCTGCTCCTCGTCGTGAGCCATGCGGCCTTCAAGACCGTCCTGTTCCTGGGCGCCGGCACCATCCTCCAGGCGACGGGCGAGCGGGACCTCGACCGGCTCGGAGGCCTCGCTCGCTCTCACCCCGTCACCGCGTGGACGTTCGGCGTCGCGGCCATGGGAGCCGCAGCGCTTCCCGTGACCAGCGGCTTCACAGCCGAGTGGACCCTGCTCCAGGCGCTTGTCCACGGGGACGGCCGTGCGAGCACAACCCTGGCGCTGGCCTTGCCGGTCACCCTCGGTCTCGTCGCGCTGACGGTCGGACTCGGCCTGCTGACCTTCGTCAAGGCCTTCGGGATGGCGTTCCTCGCCCGGCCGCGCTCCGCCGCGGCGGCGTCGCCGCGACCGGAGGTCACCTCCCGCCCGGGCAGCGCCGCGATGGTCGTCGCCCAGGCGATCGGCGCAGCCGCCGTCCTGGCCCTCGGCCTCGCGGTCGGACCGGTCGCGGCGACGTTCTCCTCGGTGCTCGGCTACTCCGGCAGCGTGCTCGTGGAGCTCGGGGGGCTGAGGCTCGTGACGATCGGCGGGCTCGACCCCGGCGCCCTCCTCCTCGTCACGCTCGCGCTCGCCCTCCCCGTGGGTCTCCTCGTCATGGTTCTCCGTCGGAAGGTGCCGCGACGCGCGACAGACGTCCCGTGGGGCTGTGGCGGGGTCCGGATCTCCCCCCGCATGGAGTACACGGCGACCTCGTACGCGGAACCGCTCGTCCGCGTGTTTGGGGAGGCGCTCAGGCCGACCCGGTCCCTCGAGGTCAGCCACTTCGCCGAGGACCACGTACTCGAGAACCGGGTCGCCTTCGCCCAGGCCGTCACCGACGTCGTGGAGGACCGCGGGTACACACCTGTCGTCAGGTGGCTGCGCGTCATCGGCGATCAGGCGCGTCGTGTCCAGAACGGCAGCATCCACCGCTACCTCGGGTTCTCGTTCGCCGCACTCGTCGTGGTCCTGGCTCTGGTGACGCTGACATGACCGGCGTCCTGCTCGTGATCCTCCAGATCATCGTCGCGACCGCGATCACCCCGCTGCTCGTCGGCGTCATGCGCCAGGTCCGTGCACGGATGGAGGGCCGTGTCGGCCCGGGTCCGCTCCAGCCGTACCGCGACGTGCGCAAGCTCCTCGCCAAGGAGCCGTTGCGCGCCGAAGGCTCGAGCGTCCTGCTCGTCGCCGCTCCGCTGGTCCTGCTCGTGTCCAGCCTTCTCGTCGTCGCTCTCGTCCCGCTGGTGACCACGGCGACGGTCATCGCGGTCCCGAACGACCTCTTCGTCGTCGTGTCGCTGCTGCTTGTGGGGACCGTCGCCGTAGCCCTCCTCGGCCTCGACGCGGGCACCGCGTTCGGGGGGATGGGCTCGAGCCGGCACATGATGATCGCGGCGCTCGTGGAGCCCACGGTGCTCATGAGCGTGTACGCGCTGTCCATCCCCATCGGCACCTCGACACTCAGCCGGATCGTCGTGGCGCGCGGTACGGACATCGGCCGCGTCGTCACACCGGGCGGCCTGCTGGCCGTGGTCGCCCTCGTCGTCGTGGTCCTCGCCGAGACGGGACGCCTGCCGGTCGACAACCCCTCCACACACCTGGAGCTCACGATGATCCACGAGTCGATGCTCCTCGAGAGTGCCGGCCGCGACCTGGCGTGGCTCGAGGTCGGGTCCTGGCTGCGCCTCACGGCGCTGCTGGGGCTCGTCGTGAACCTCGCGCTGCCGTGGGGCCTTGCGAGCGACGTACGACCGCTGCCGGTGCTCCTTGCGGTCGGCGCACTCAGCGTCAAGCTCCTCGTCGCCGGAGCTCTGGTCGCAGCCGCCGAGGTCTTCATGGCGAAGGTGCGGCTCTTCAAGGTCCCCGAGCTCCTCGCGGGCTCGTTCGTCCTGGCGTTCCTCGCCGTGACCGCGTCGTACCTGGCGGGATGAGGAGACGATGTACACGACACTGACCTCAGGTCTGGTCACCACGGCCGCAGGCGTGCTCCTGCTGACGGCGGTGCTGCAGTCGTGGCGCCGGTCCGCAGCGGGGGCCGTACGGCTGCTCGTCGCGCAGGGACTGGCCCTCGCGGTGCTCGTGGCGGCGCTCGGCGCTGCCCACGGAGCCGCCGAGCTCCTGTGGGTCGCCGTCCTCGTCGCGGTCGTCAAGGCCGGCGTCCTCCCGTGGGCGCTGAGCCGTACAGCGACAGGACGGCTCGTCGACCGCGACACGGCCACGCGACCGGCCCTCGGCGTGCTCGGCGCGACGGTGCTCGCCATGTTCGCGTACGCCGTGGCCGACCCGCTGCGCGGCGCTGACCAGACAGCTGCCGGACGTGCGCTCCCAGCGGCCGTGGCGCTCGTGCTCATCGGCTTCTGGATCCTCCTCACCCGCCACGCGGCGGTGATCCAGCTCGTGGGCTTCGTCGTGCTCGACAACGGGATCGCGATGGTCGCGTTCCTCACGTCGAACGGCCTGCCGCTCACGGTCGAGCTCGGGGCAACGCTCGACGTCCTCCTCGTGGTCGTGATCCTCCGCGCCCTGACCTCCCGGATGCGGGACACGCACGGCGGGACCTCCGTCGGAGACCTGAGCGAGCTGAGGGACTGATGGCCCTACTGCTCTGGCTCCCTGTGCTGGGACCGGCCCTCCTCGCCGCACTGCTCACCTGGCGCCACAGGCACCCGTACACCCACGTCGTACCCGTCCTCGCCGGGCTCCTCGTCCTCGGATGCGGCATCGCCCTCGTCGCACGGCGACAGGTCGTCGCCTCCTGGGTTCTGCGCGCCGACGCGACCGCCTCGTACGTGCTGCTCTGCGTCGGCGCCGTGGCCGTCGTCGCGCTCTGGGGGGGCCTGTCAGCCAGGGCGACGGGCGGGCGGATGGACGCCCTGGTGTGCACGTTCCTCGCCGCGATGAGCCTCGCGGTCCTGTCGGACAACCTCGGCGTCATGTGGGTCGCCGTCGAGGCCACGACCATCGCGACGGCATTCCTGGTGGGACACGCAGGGAACCGGGGCGCGACCGAAGCCGCCTGGAAGTACGTGGTCCTCGGGTCGGTGGGCGTGGCCATCGCCTTCCTCGGGATCGTCCTCCTCTACGCGTCGACGGGGGCAAGCCCCACGCTCTCGTGGGTGACGCTCACCAGCGGGGGCATGACGCTGTCACCTCACCTGGCCCGCGCGGGGATCGCGCTCGCGGTCCTCGGCTTCGCCACCAAGGCGGGACTCGCGCCGATGCACTCCTGGCTGCCCGACGCCCACTCCCAGGCACCGGCCCCCGTGTCGGGGCTCATGTCGGGCGTGCTGCTGTCGGTCGCGATGTACGCGATCCTGCGGGTCGAGGCCGTCAGCAGCGCCACCATCGGCGTCGGACTCGTCCACGGGCTCCTCATCGCGGGCGGCCTGCTGTCCCTGGCCGTGGCGTCGCTCCTGACGCTCACGCAGCGCGACTACAAGAGACTCCTCGCGTACTCCTCGATCGAGCACATGGGCGTGATCGCGCTGGGAGTCGGCTCGGGGACGACGCTCGGACTCGTCGCAGCTCTTCTCCACATCCTGGGGCACGGCCTCGTGAAGGCGGCCATGTTCGTCGTGGCCGGCCGCCTTCGCAACATCACGGGGACGTCGAGGATCGCGCGGGTGTCCGGGCTCCTGTCGACACGGCCGGACCTGGGCCGCCAGCTCCTCGCGGGCTCCGCGGCCCTCCTGGGCTTCCCGCCCCATCTCACCTTCTTCACCGAGGTCGCCGTCCTCCTGGCCCTCGTCCAGGCGGGACTCTGGTGGGCGGCGGCCGCAGCGGGGGTCCTTCTCCTCGTTGCCTTCGTCGGCATCTCCCGCCACGTGCTTCGCATGACCCTCGGGAGCCCAGCGCCGCACCATCTCCCACCGGAGCACCCGGTCGTGGACGACCCGCCGAGCAGCGGTCGTAGCGCCCCGGTGGCCCTCGCGCTCCTGTCCAGCGCGGTACTGGGCCTCCTTGCGATCCCCATGGCCCCCGTCCTCGAGGCGGCGGCCGCGGCGCTGGGAGTCCGTCCATGACCACTGTCCTCACCGTGACCCGCGAGCAGCTCGCCGCCGCCGTCGGCGGGCTCCTCGGTGACGGCCTGCGGCTCGTCCTCGTCGCGGCACACGAGCAGCGCGACGGCTTCCGCGTCGTCTACGTCCTCCTCGGCCGTCACGACCGCACGGAGGTGGTCGTGACGATGCCGCGCGACGACGCGTGGCTGCCGAGCCTTGCTGCGGTCAGCTATCCCGCCGGCAGGTTCGAGCGTGAGATCCGCGACTTGTACGGCATCAGGCTCGTCGACCACCCGCTCCCCCATCGGCTCGTCCGGCACGCGCACTGGCCGACCGGCTACTACCCGATGCTCGCCGGAGCTGGACCCATGCCGGTCACGGTCGGCGAGGCCTCGTACCCGTTCCTCGAGGTCGAAGGTGACGGCGTGTACGAGATCCCCGTGGGCCCCATCCACGCGGGCCTCATCGAACCCGGCCACTTCCGCTTCTCCGTCGTCGGAGAGACCATCCTCCGGATGAAGGCGCGGCTGTGGTTCCTCCACCGCGGCATCGAGAAGCACGCCGAGGGGCGCCCGCTCGACGAGGTGCTCGCGCTCACCGAGCGGATCTCGGGAGATACGGCCGTGGGCCACTCCCTCGCCTATGCCATGGCGGTCGAGGAGGCCCTCGGGGTCACCGTCTCCGAGGAGGCACGCCTCGTACGGGCACAGCTGCTCGAGTGCGAGCGCGTCTACAACCACGTGGCCGACATCGGCGCCATCGTCAACGACGTCGGGTTCAGCATCGTGGCCGCTCACACCGCGCGCCTCCGCGAACGGCTGCTGCGGCACCACGAGGAGGTCACGGGCCACCGGCTCCTGCGCGGCGCGGTGACCCTCGGCGGGGCCAGCCTGCGCCGACCGGTCGACCCGGACCTGGTCGGCCGCGCCGCCGACGAGGCGGTCGAGCTCGCCCACCTCGCGATGAGCCACTCGGTGGTCGCGGACCGCCTGCACCGTACGGCCGTGCTCAGCGCCGACAAGGTGCGGCACATGGACGTCCTGGGCTACGTGGCCCGCGCCTCCGGAGTCAGCACCGACACGCGCGCCGACCACCCTTTCGTCGACCTGGGACCGGCCTTCCACGTGGTCACCCATCCGGACGGCGACGTCTGGGCCCGCTTCCTCGTGCGCGTCGGGGAGCTCGGCGTCTCAGCCGCCGTGATCCGCGACATCGCCGATCGGCTCGGTGACGTCCTGGGAGACACCGCGACGGTATCCACCGGCGCCGGTGCCGGGTTCGGAGTCCTCGAGGCCTGGCGAGGGCGCCTCAGCCACCGCGTCGAGCTCGCCGGCGACACCGTCACGCGTCTCAAGGTCGTCGACCCGTCCTGGTTCACCTGGCCCGCGCTCCCCCAGGCCCTGGGAGACACGATCGTGCCGGACTTCCCTCTTGCGAACAAAAGCTTCAACATGAGCTACGCAGGCAACGATCTCTGATGCAGACGTTCCATATTCCGAGATGCCATCTTGGAAAATAGACATGATGCTTGCTTTTGGGCGCTCGGCGCACCAATCTTCTGCCTGGTGCCGGTCATAGCACGTCTCGTGGCCGCCCGTATGGTCCGATCTCGTAGCACGAGACGGGCCGGGAGGTCTTCTCCCGAACGGCAATGGGGCCGCCACTAGACAGTACGGAAAGGTGGGTCCCCGCATGCCAGCACCTGCCCTCGTCATGCTCGCCCCGGGAAGCTCTGACTCGAAGGTCACGCAGGTCGCCCATGAGCTGCGGCGTGAGGTGCAGACCGCCCGTCCGGAGATCTCGGTCAACACCGCGTTCCTCGCGCACTGTCCTCCCAGCGGCCCTCAGGTCGTCTCCCAGCTCGTCGCGCGCGGCCACGAGGAGATCGTGTTCGTGCCGATGTGCCTCACGCGGGCCGCGAGCACGTACGAGGAGCTCGACGTCCTCGTCTCGCGCGTGCGTTCCGCCCACCCCGGCACCCGGTTCTCGGTGAGCGAGCCGGTCGGTCCCGCCGGCAGCCTCCTCAGCGTCGTGGACCTTCGCCTTCGTACCGCTCTGGCCCACTCCCGCGTCCTCGAGGTGGACGGGCTCGTGCTCAGCACCGAGGGAGGCGGGGACGTGCGCGGCGCAGCGCTCGTGGCCCGCCGCGCTCGCCAGTGGGCGTCCCACCACCGGGTTCCCGTGGTTGCGGCATGCTGCGACGGCAGCGGCCCGAGCACCGCGCAGGCGATCGGCATCCTCCGCAGCCAGGGCCGCCGGCACATCGCCGTCGGGTCCCTGTTCCTGGCTGCCGACGCGGCGTACGAGGAGCAGGTGCTCCAGGCCCGTCGGGCCGGCGCGGTCGCCGTGGCGGACCCCATCGGCGCTCACCGCGAGCTCATCGACCTCGTCCTCGCCCGCTACGCCTACGCGGCGATGGCGCTGCTCGAGTTCGAGGGCGAGCTGGTCGACGCCGCCACGGCCTGACACGAGTTCGGTCGCGGGCGGCTCACCGGGTCGAGCGGGCCCTCTGCTCCACTACGAGGCTGCGACGCGGGCCTTCTCCGTGGCGACGTCGAACGTCGCCGGCGGCCACGTCGGGTCGATGGACAACAGAGCCTCGTGCAGCAGCGTGGCGACGGCCCAGTTCCGGTACCACTTCCGGTCCGCCGGGATGACGTACCAGGGTGCGATGTCCGTGGAGCACCTCGACAGGGCGGCCTCGTACGCCTCGGTGTACTCGTCCCACTTCGCCCGCACGTCGATGTCGCCAGGGTTGTACTTCCAGTACTTCGACGGGTCCGCAAGGCGCGCGGCGAGGCGTGCCTTCTGCTCCTGCTGGGAGATGTGCAGGAAGCACTTGATGATCCGCGTCCCCGAGGCGGCGACCTTGGCCTCCCAGTCGTTGATCCGCTCGTACCGGCCTCCCCACACCTCCTGCGAGACGAGGCTCTCGACCCGCACGATGAGGACGTCCTCGTAGTGGCTGCGGTCGAAGATCCCGATCATTCCCGTTGCCGGGAGCGCATTGGTCACCCGCCACAGGAAGTCGTGCTTGCGTTCCTCCGGCGTCGGCGCCTTGAACGCCGTGTGGTCGATCCCCGCGGGGTTCATGAGGGAGAAGACGTGGCTGACCGTCCCGCCCTTGCCGGACGTGTCCATGCCCTGCAGCACGACGAGGATGCTCGTCGCCCGCTCGGGGAATGACCGGCCGTCGGCGAAGAGCCGCTCCTGGAGGTCCGCGACCTCGACGGACATCTGCTGGCGCAGCCGCTCCGAGTCCTTCTTGCCGTCCCCGGGGAAGCCGGCCGCCGCCTTCGTGTCGTACGAGGCCAGGTCCACGGTCGACCCGGGCAGCACGCGAAGCAGGTCGGAGAGCCGGCGGGACTCGCCCGCGAAGATGTCGTGAGACGCCATGGGCACAGTCTGCCGAATCGGGGCCTCGCCACGACCTGTGTTCGCCGAATCCTTCCCGCGGACGTTCGACCCTCAGCTCCGTTCCCTAGTGTTCGGAGTGGGACGAGCTGGAAGGAACCCCTCATGACACATCCGCGTGTGCAGGTCGCGGCCAGGCTGATCGGCACCTGGAGCGGCGACGGCGACGGCGAGACCCCGCGTCCGTTCCACTTCGCCGACAGCTGGGAGTTCGTGGACGCCGGCAAACCCTTCCTCTGGTTCGTCGAGCGCACCACCAGGGACGGCGCGCCGGCCCACACCGAGAGCGGCTACCTCCGGTTCGTCGACGACGACGGGGGCCTGGAGGTCGTGGCCGCCCTACCCACGGGCCAGGTCGAGATCGGTACAGGCCTCGCGTGCCAAGACGGCGACGACCTCGTCGTGACGACCGACGCCGAGGTGCACAACACGTCCACGGCGAAGCAGGTGTCGCGGATCGTCCGCCGGTTCCGGGTGACCGGCGACGTCCTCACCTACGAGATGGACATGGCCTGGTCTGGAGGCCCGTACGAGCGGCACCTCTCGTCGACGCTCCGGCGTACGGGCGTCAGCGGTTGACGTACCTCTCGGCGTAGCGCTGCTCCGCCATCAGGTCGTCGACCGCCGCTCGCCACGCGAGGTAGTGGTCGCTCGCACGGTGCGCTGCGACCGCGTCCTCCGACACGTAGCCCTCGATGAGCATGAACCTCGTCGGGTCCTCGACGTGCTGCACCACGTCGAAGCGCGTGACGCCCGCCTCCTTGCGCGAGCTCGAGGCGTTCCTGCGGGACGCCTCGAGGAACACATCCTCTGCGCCCGGGACGACGTGGACGTGGACGAACGTGACGAACGCCTCGTCTGCCATGTTCTCGCTCCTTCTCGTGGGTGTGGCCTCGATCGTACGAGGCGCGCCCCGCAGACGAGGCCGGGACCTCAGCTGACGCCCCAGAGCTGGTGCTTGGCGAGGAAGGCCTGGAGCAGCACGTCGTTGACCGGCGTCGGGACGCCGTGGAGGCGTCCCAGCTCGACGACCCGGCCCGCGAACTCGTCGACCTCGGTCCGCCTGTGCGCCATGGCGTCCTGGGCCATCGAGGTGTAGCTGTGCGGGCCGAGGGTGTCGAGGACCTCGAGGAACCGTGTGATGTCCGCCTCCGTGAGGGCCACGCCGCAGGCGCGGCCGACGGCCACGACCTCCCGCTGGGCCTCCGTCATGAGGTCGCGGCCCGGTCCGGGGTGCTGGACGAGTGCGTACGGGGCCTCGAGGAGCGCCGTCACCTGGTTCACTCCCACGTTGACGAGGAACTTCCACCACAGGGCGTGCCGCATGTCGGCCTGCACGACGTGCGGGATGCCGGCGGCGACGAGGAGCGACTCGAGCCGCAGCGACCCGGCGCTGCGGCTCGGCTCTTGGACGGGGTCCCCGTACTCGACCCAGCCCAGAGTGCTGTAGCGGACACCGGCGTCATCCCGGACGGCGTCGATCCCCACGGCGACCGCAAGCGGCACGTACGCGCGAGGGAATGCCTGTGAGAGCGCCTCCTCGCTCGTGATGCCGTTGAGCAGGCTGAGCACGACCGTGTCCGGCCCCACCTGGTGTTCGAGCTGCCTGATCGCCTCCGGGAGCTGATGGCACTTCACGGCCACGATGACGAGGTCGGCCGGCTCCACGGCTGCGTCCGGCTCGACGACCGGGATCTGGTGCCGGACGCCGTTGACGACGACGCCGCCCGATCGCAGCCGCTCGCCGCGAGACCCGCCGGCGACGACGCGCAGCTGTGCGTCCGGCTGGGTGTCGGCGATCCGCGCCGCGTACGAGGCTCCTACGGCTCCCAGCCCGATGACACTGATGACCGTCACGTCTCAGCCCTTTCCCGTGGCATCTGTTCGACCAGGTCCAGGAAGACCCGGTCGCCGTCGTAGGTCGGGAACAGGCGTGTGGTCTGCTGGCGCATCCGCCGGTGGTGGTCGAGGCTCCCGAGGAACGCGCTCAGGTTCTCGCGTGTGAGCACCTCCGCCGCACAGCCGATCCCCGACTCGGTGACGATACGCGCGTTCAGCTGCTGTTCGTAGTGGTGGAAGGGCACGAGGAACATCGGGACGCGGAGGTACGCGGCCTCAGTGATGAGGTTGTGGCCGGCAGTGGAGACCACGGCCTCGGACCGGCTCAGACTGTCGACGAAGGCGGACCGGCTGCCCGGGCGGAGTGTGACGTTGGCCGGCAGGTGCTCCACGTCGGCGTCGACGAAGCACGTGAAGTGATGGTCCGTGAGCTGCCCGAAGAGCGCGACGATCTCCTCCAGCCGCTGGATGACGTGACTCGCAGTCGACAGGTAGACCGTCACCTCGCCCGTGACGGGCGCAGGATCCCGGCCCGCGACGTCCCTGCCGAGGATGGGCGGGATGACCATGACGGGGAACTCCGGCACAGGCGGGTAGTCGAGGGTGAAGAACGAGGTGGCCACCCGCAGGGCGGCCTTGGGGAAGAAGTACCCCAACCGCCGCCGGTGCTCCCCGGGCGTGAAGCCGTCGAAGCTCGGGCACTCGTAGCCCAGGAACTTGCTCT
The DNA here is from genome assembly GCA_021803025.1 of Actinomycetes bacterium. Taxonomy (GTDB): domain Bacteria; phylum Actinomycetota; class Actinomycetes; order Propionibacteriales; family Propionibacteriaceae; genus Fen-668. The sequence goes on from JAJZQV010000006.1 coordinate 13,267, forward strand.
GCTGGTCCAGAGTCACGAGGGGGACGCCGAAGAGGTACGCGATCTGTGCCGAGACCATGTCGTAGTCGGAGATCACGAGGTCGGGCGTGCCGAACCGACGCTCCACTTCGCCGCACGCGGTCCAGAAGGCCCGGTGGGCACGCGGCTGGTCGTTGCGCGGGTCGTCCGCCGTGGCGCTGAAGTCGAGCCCGTCCGATGTGGCGTGGATCACCGGAACGTAGACCTGTGCGTTGGGGACCTGCGGGAAGTGCCGCGTGAACACGTCATGGCTCTGGTCGTTCGTGACGAGCATCACGTCGTGTCCGCGCGCCAGCAGGCCCTCGAGGACGGGTCTCTGACGGGTGCTGTGCCCCAGTCCGAAGCCGCAGACCCCGAGGATGATCTTCATGACTCGTCCCCCGCACGCTGCAAGACGCTGATCCTCACGCCGAGCAGGCGCAGCAGCGTGCTGACGTTCTGGATAGGGACGAAGCAGTGCTCGAAGTACCAGTTCTGGGTGGTGCGGTACCGCCTGCGCGTGAGGAGAACGGTCGGGATCTCGACGGCGACCGTGCGAGCCGTGGCGCCGAGGAGTCTCAGCCTGCCCACCACGCCCGGGTTCTGGGACAGCGCGAAGCGCGCCTCGAACTGACCGTTCGCGGTGGCCCGCTTGGCGATGTAGCGCATCGTCATCTTCTCGGGCGGCACCCAGTGGGACACGCGCAGATCCGGCGAGTACAGGAAGACAGGCGACTCCTCCCCCTCCCACACGCGCCGGAACAGGGCCGTCTCCTCTCCCATGCCGAGGGTGCTGCCCTTCATCCCCGCGGATGCGTCGAACCCCCCGTACCTGCGAAGCGTCTCCGCGAGCCAGATCATGTTCGAGCCGGAGAATGCCTCACCGGGTCGGAGGTGGCGCCGTTGGTCGCCGCGCGTCCTGGTCTCGTACGCGTCCCGCCACCAGTCGGGCTGAGCGCTCGTGTAGAACGGACGGATCGGCCCGCCAAGGCAGCACAGGCCGAGGACGTCCTCCTCGACGAGCCCCTTCGCCGTCTCCAGCCAGTCCGCGGCCGCCCGCGCGTCGTCGTCGAGGAAGGCGACGTACGTCCCGGTCGCTGCCCGCCAGCCCGCGTTGCGAGCGAGGGCCAGACCCGGCTCTGCCTCGTACAGGTACTTCACGTGCGGGTTCGACGCCACGATCTCCGCGACCGCCTCCGCGGTGCCGTCCGTCGAGCGGTTGTCCACCACGACGACCTCGTACATGTCGGAGGGCAGCGTCTGCCGAAGGACGCTCGTGATGGCGGCCACGACGTGTTCCCGCCGGTTGTACGAGCAGATCACCACGGAGAACAGCACT
>JAJZQV010000006.1:14612-57314 GCA_021803025.1 Actinomycetes bacterium
GGCACAACCTAGGGTGACGACGGGCAGATCGTCGCAACGTGCCGCACGGCGGACCGCATCTCAGGCCCAGTTCGCCGGGTTCTTGCGGCTCGGCTGCACCCGAGGTGGCTCGCCGGGCATCTTGGGGTACTCGGGCGGATACGGCATCTCGCCCTGGCCGTTGTCCTCGTCGCGCACGTACCAGTCGAGCGCTGTACGAAGCGAGGCGGGCGCGGAGTCCTCGAGCGCCGCCCACACGTCGCCGTACTCCGCGAACCGAGCGGGCATCGTCCGCACCGTGAACGCGTCCGGGTGTGCCTCGGGCAGCTCGTCCCACGTGAGGGGTGCGGACACCCGGGCCTCCGGCGTGGGGCGGATCGAGTAGGCGGACGCCATGAGCCGGTCTCGAGCCATCTGGTTGACGTCGACGAAGATGCGCCGCCCGCGCTCCTCCTTCCACCAGGCCGTCGTCACCCGCTCGGGGAGCCGTCGCTCCAGCTCCCGGCCGACCGCGATCGCCGCGTGGCGGGCGTCGATGAAGTCGGCGGGCTCGATCCGGGCGAACACGTGGAGCCCGCGACCGCCCGACGTCTTCGGGAAGCCCGTCAGGCCAGCGTCGGAGAGCACCTCCCGGAGCGCCAGTGCCGCCTCCCGCGCCTCGTCGAACGTCGTCCCGGGCTGCGGGTCGAGGTCGATGCGGAGCTGGTCAACGTCGTCGGTGTGCGGGTGCCGTACCGGCCACGGGTGGAAGCGGATCGTGCCCAGGTTGACCATCCACACGATCGTGGCGAGGTCGGCCGGTGCCACCTCGACCGCGGGACGTCCGGACGGGAACGTCACCGTGGTCGTCTGGACCCAGTCCGGAATACCGCGGGTCGGCGCATGCTTCTGGTAGAAGGCGCTGCCGCCCGGGTTGTCCGGACCGCGCAGCGACGCCCCCGGGGTGACACCCTCGGGCCACCGCTCCATCGTGACCGGGCGGTCGCGCAGGGCCGCCAGGATCCCTGGCCCGACGGCGAGGACGTACGAGACGATGTCGAGCTTCGTCAGGCCGAGGTCGGGGAAGTAGACCTTAGTGGGGCTCGAGACCCTGACCTCGCGGCCTTCCACCTCGAGCGTCGTCGCGTCCTTCGCCATGGGTGCCGCCTAGAGTCGTGTTCGAAGAAGGGAGATCAGCGTGACCCAGCAGCTGAAGGTGGTCAAGACAGACGACGAGTGGCGCGAGCAGCTCGGTGACCTCGAGGTCCACGTGCTGCGCGAGGCGGGGACCGAGCGTCCCTTCACCGGCGAGTACACAGACACGAAGACTGAGGGCGTGTACGAGTGCCGCGCCTGCGGCGCGGAGCTGTTCCGCTCGGACGAGAAGTTCGACTCCCACTGCGGCTGGCCCTCGTTCTTCGCCCCGCTGGCCGAGGACCGGGTCGTCTACCTCGAGGACAACAGCCTCGCCAGCTCTCGGGTCGAGGTGCGCTGCGCCTCGTGCGGCTCGCACCTGGGGCACGTCTTCCATGGCGAGGGCTATGACACGCCGACCGACGACCGGTACTGCATCAACTCCGTCTGTCTGGTGCTCAAGCCCGCGCGATGACGCGGAGCGCGCCCGGCCCGATGACGAGCGGCGCACACTCGGCGCGTCAATCCCGCGCCACGGCGCGGTGACACCTAGATTGGCCCCGTGACCGCGCGAAGCCACCCGACGTACCCGCCGGCGTTCGCCCGCGCACTGCGTCAGCTGCGCGCCGTCCCGTGGCGCTCGGAGGTCTCGATCGAGGAGATCCCCTCACCCCAGCGCATCGCGCCGTTCTCGGTCGCAGTGAGCGCCGACGTCGTCGTCCTCGACGAGGAACGCGGGTCCGGACGCCTCGTCCTCCTTCATGACCCGGCCGGCAACGACGCCTGGGACGGTACGTTCCGCTGCGTCACGTACAGCAAGGCCGACGTCGAGCCCGAGATGGTCCGCGACCCTCTCCTGGCCGAGGTGGGCTGGAGCTGGCTGATGGAGGCCCTCGAGAACCACCACGCCAGCTTCCGCGAGCCGAGCGGCACGGTCTCGGCGGTGATCAGCACGCCCTTCGGAGAGCTGGCGGCAGACCCCGGAAGCGCTGAGGTCGAGATCCGCGCCTCCTGGACGCCCATGCTCTCCGCCGAGGAGTCGCTCGCCGCCCACGTGGCGGCGTGGCAGGACGTCCTGTGCACGCTGAGCGGTCTGCCGCCCGTTCCCCCGGGAGTCGTCCCCCTCGCGGGGCGACGTGGGCGCCGATGACCGACGTTCCCGACACCGCTCCGGAGGTCCCGATCCTGGCCGAACCGGCTGAGGGTGTCCCGGACGTCGTCGACACGCCCACCGGGCTCTCACGGCTCGTCCAGACCCTGGCCGCCGGTACGGGTCCGGTCGCCGTGGACACCGAGCGGGCGCAGGGCTACCGGTACACCGCCCGTGCGTACCTGCTCCAGTTCCGCCGGGAGGGCGCCGGCACCGCGCTGCTCGATCCCGTGCCGCTCATCCCCGAGCCCGGGCTCTCGTCGCTCCAGGAGGCGCTCGACGACGCGGAGTGGATCATCCATGCCGCCACGCAGGACCTCCCCTGCCTCGTGGACGCGGGGCTCGTCCCGCGACGCCTCTTCGACACCGAGCTCGCCGCACGCCTCCTCGGCTACCCGCGAGTGGCCCTGGGCACGCTCACGGAGCAGCTCCTCGGCGTCCGTCTGCTCAAGGAGCACAGCGCCGCGGACTGGTCCGTACGGCCGTTGCCCGACGAGTGGCTCACGTACGCGGCCTTGGACGTCGAGCTGCTCATGCAGCTGCGGGACGTCCTGCACGAGCAGCTGCGCGCGGCCGGCAAAGAGGACTGGGCGCTCCAGGAGTTCGCCCACCTCGTGCGGCAGGCCGGCCTGCCCCTCGTCCCCCGCGTCGACCCCTGGCGCCGGACGTCCGGCATCCACGGAGTGCGGAGCATGCGGGGCCTCGCCGTCGTGCGGGAGCTGTGGACGGTTCGCGACGAGCTCGCCCGGCAGCTCGACAAGGCTCCCGGCCGCCTGCTGGGCGACGAGGCCATCGCCTCGGTGGCCACCACTATCCGGGAGGGCTCCCCGGTACCCGACAGCAGGGCGCTGCAGGCTATCCCCCGCTTCAACCGGCGGGAGGCCAAGCGCTACCGGCAGACCTGGCTCGACGCAATCCAGCGTGCGATGCAGCTCCCCACGACCGAGCTGCCTCCCATGCATCTGCCGACCGAAGGCCCGCCTCCGCCGCGTACCTGGTCGTCGCGCGACCCTGAGGCCGCGGCGCGCTGGGAGGCCGTCCGTCCCGTGGTGACGGCGCTCGCGGAGTCCCTGCAGCTTCCGGTCGAGAACCTCATCCCCCCCGACCCGCTGCGGCGGCTGCTGTGGGCGCCGACGGGACTCGACGAGCCGTCCGTCCGTACGCAGCTGGCTGACATGGGTGTACGGGAGTGGCAGGTCGACCTCGTCGCACCGGCGATCGCGACGTCTCTCGCGGCGCTCTGAGCGCGCGTCACCCCTCTGCGGCCGGCGGGAGTCCCAGGGTGGTCGCGGTCGTGGAGGGTGCCTGCTCGACGTCCTGGGAGAGCAGCGACTCGATCGTCGCCAGCGCGACGGCCTGTGCCGTGACCCCCGACGCCTCGAGGACCTGGTCGCGGGTGCCCTGCGGCAGGAACTCGTGCCCGAGGCCGAACTGGCGAACGACCGGTCCGCGGCTCTCGGCGACGGCCGCGGCGAGCTGAGCTCCCAGCCCCCCGCCGACGACGGCATCCTCGAGTGTGATGACCAGCTCGTGGTCGCAGGCGATCTCGACGAGCGCGGGGCTCACCGGAAGAGCCCACACGGGGTCCACGACGGTCGCCGCGATCCCCTGCTGACCCAGCCTGTGCCTCACGTCGAGCGCCATTCCCACGAGCTGGCCGTACCCCACGACGAGGACACGAGGGTCAACGGGGGCCGCGAGCACGTCGACGTCCCCGACCGTGCGGACCGCCGGGATGTCGTCGGGCATCCGGTCCTTCGAGTACCGGATGACCGTCGGGGCGTCGTCGACCGCGACAGCCTCCGCGAGCGCCTCGCGCAGGCGCCGACCGTCACGGGGCTCAGCGAGACGCAGGCCCGGTACGAGCGCGGCGATCGTGTGGTCCCACACGCCGTGGTGGCTCGGGCCGTCGGGCCCCGTCACGCCGCCCCGGTCGAGCACGAGGGTGACGCCGAGGCCGTGGAGGGCGACGTCCATGAGGAGCTGGTCGAAGGCGCGGTTGAGGAACGTCGAGTACAGCGCCACGACGGGGTGGAGGCCCGCCATGGCGAGGCCGGCGGCGGAGGCGACGGCGTGCTGCTCGGCAATGCCGACGTCGAAGGTACGTGACGGGTAGGCCGCCTGGAAGGCCCCCAGCCCCGTGGGGTGCAGCATCGCCGCAGTGATCGCCACGAGTCGCTCGTCGGACGCTGCGAGGCGTACGAGCTCGTCGCTGAACACGTCCGTCCAGGTCTCGGCCGTCGGCGCGCTCAGCGGCTCGCCCGTACGCTCGTCGATCCTGCCGACGCTGTGGAACCGGTCCTCGTCATGGTCCTCCGCAGCCTTGAATCCGCGGCCTTTCACGGTGATGCAGTGGACGATGACCGGGCCGCCGAAACGCTTGGCACGCGACAGCGCCACCTCGAGCGCGCCCATGTCGTGGCCGTCGATCGGGCCGAGGTACTTCATGCCCAGATCGGAGAAGAGCCCCTGCGGGGCGAGGACGTCCTTGATGCCGCTCTTGAGGCCGTGGAGCAGGTCGTACGCGGGCTTGCCGACGATGGGCGTGTTGGAGACCGTGGTCTTGATCATCTGGAGCATCGGCTCGTACCGCTTGTCGGTGCGCATCGCCGACAGCTGGTTGGCGATCCCGCCGACGGTCGGCGTGTACGAGCGGCCGTTGTCGTTGACCACGACGACGAGCGGGAGGTCGGGGTCGGCGGCGATGTTGTTCAGCGCCTCCCACACCATGCCCCCGGTGAGCGAACCGTCGCCCACGACGGCCACGACGGTACGGTCGGACTCCCCGCGAAGGCGGAAGGCCTTCGCCATGCCGTCTGCCCAGGACAGCGCCGCCGAGGCGTGTGAGTTCTCGACCCAGTCGTGCTCGGACTCGGTGCGACAGGGGTAGCCCGACAGCCCGTGCTGCTGGCGCAGCGTCGGGAACCGGTCGCGGCGTCCCGTGAGGATCTTGTGCACGTAGCTCTGGTGCCCGGTGTCGAAGACGATCGGGTCCCGGGGAGAGTAGAAGACGCGGTGCAGGGCGAGCGTCAGCTCGACGACCCCCAGGTTGGGGCCGAGATGCCCTCCCGTACGGCTGACGTTGGAAACGAGGAAGGCTCGGATCTCCGAGGCCAGCTCGTCGAGCTGAGCCCGGTCCAGCCGTCTCAGGGCGGCTGGATCCGAGATCCGCTCCAGCATTGACATGGTCCTGAGTCTAGGGCGTGCGGCCCAAGGAGCAGAGATCGGCGACGCGCGCCAGACGGAGACGGGGCTACAGACGACGGATGAAGATCCGGCCGCGGAGCGCCTCCTCGACGAGCGCCACGGCTCGGCGCACTCGTACGAGCCGTGCCGCCTCCTCCTGCCACGCGTCGGCCGCCGAGCTGATGACCTCGGGCGAGACGTAGTCGGCGAGGCTGGACCTGACACCCGCCAGGCCGTCCTTCGCAGCACGCAGCTGCGCCTCGACGTGCTCGGCGGCGAAGCGCGCCAGAACCACGGGATGACGCCGCAGGACGAGGTGCGACCGGTAGTCGGGTGGACAGCAGTCCAGCAGGAACGCCGTCGCCGTCGCCTCCCACTCGGGCGCGCCGGGCGGCCGTACCGCGTCCGGCCAGCCTGGAGGTACGTAGATCTGGCACTCCTCCCGCCAGGACCTCTCCTGTGCCCACGTCACCGCCGGCTGCGCCATGACGACCTCCTATGGATCGAACGTGTGTTCGATTATGGTACGGCCTCAGGTCTTCGTCAAGATCTCCTAGCCCCCCGCGAGGACGCTGAACCAGGCCCAGGCGAGGAACTCCACGTAGACCGCGACAGCCACCCCGAGGATCGAGAGCGATCTCCAGCGCGGTGGCTCGTCCTTCGCGGACCCGGGGTCGCTCACCACCGCGCCCGCCACGGGGACGATGAGCAGGCCCAGCAGCCACCACAGGGTGTCGCTCTGGAACACGAGCTCGATGACGAGCAGCTGAAGGGCGATCGTGGCCACCAGGAAGCGCCAGCTCAGCCGGAAGACGCGGGTGAGCCAGACCATGAGCAGCCACGTCCCCACCACCCAGGCGAGCACCGCCACGGCGAGGCCGCAGAAGAGCATGGTGTCCGCTGAGCAGACTCCGGCGTTGGAGAAGACGGGGAAGACGACCGCCACGACGAGCAGTCCACCGAGCCCGGCCAGGACCGTCTCGAGGACCGCGTACGTGACCCGTGCCGCGCCGGTCGGCGTCTCAGGAACGCGCATGGACATGACAGGCGAGGTTACAGAATGGCGCTGTGACCACGCCCACCGACGCCCGCGACCTCATCTGCCGCATCGCCTCCGGCGACCTCGCCGCCGAGATCGTCACCCGTACGGAGCACGCCATCGCGTTCCTCGACCACCGTCCCGTCTTCCACGGCCACACGCTGGTCGCGCCGCTGTACCACGTGGAGACGCTGCCCGACATCACGCCGGAGGCCCTCTCCCCCGTCATGGAGCTCGTCCAGCGCCTCGCCGCCGCCATGGTGACCGGCCTGGGCGCCCAGGGCAGCTTCGTGGGCGTCAACAACACGGTGAGCCAGTCGGTCCCCCACCTCCATATCCACGTCATCCCGCGGACCAAGGGCGACGGCCTGCGGGGTTTCTTCTGGCCCCGAAGGTCGTACGCCGCCGGACAGGCCGCCTCGTACGCCGCGCGGCTGCGCGAAGCGCTCGAGGCGTGACGACGGGATGCCCCGGCTAAGCGGCTAAGCGCCCAGGAGCGAGCGCAGCACGTACTGCATGATGCCGCCGTGCCGGTAGTAGTCGGCCTCTCCGGGCGTGTCGATCCTGACGACGGCGTCGAAGGTGACCGGCTCGCCGACACCCTTCGCGACCACCTTCACGGTCTTCGGCGTGGTTCCGCCGTTGAGCTCCTCGATGCCGGTGACATCGAACGTCTCTTCGCCCGTGAGACCGAGCGAGTCGGCCGTCTGGCCCTCGGGGAACTGCAAGGGGAGGACGCCCATGCCGATGAGGTTCGACCGGTGGATGCGCTCGTACGACTCCGCGATGACGACCCTGACGCCCAGGAGCGCCGTCCCCTTCGCGGCCCAGTCGCGGGACGATCCCGACCCGTACTCCTTGCCGGCGAGGACGACGAGCGGGGTCTTGGCCGCCAGGTAGTGCTGCGACGCCTCGTACACGGTGGTGACGGGAGCGCCGTCGACCGTGAAGTCGCGCGTCACGCCGCCCTCCGTCCCCGGGGCGAGCTGGTTGCGCAGGCGGATGTTCGCGAACGTGCCGCGGATCATGACCTCGTGGTTGCCCCGGCGGGACCCGTACGAGTTGAAGTCGGCGCGCTGGACGCCGTGCTCCGTGAGGTACCGTCCGGCCGGACTGTCCGTCTTGATCGCGCCGGCCGGGGAGATGTGGTCGGTCGTCACCGAGTCGCCGAGCTTGAGCAGCACGCGTGCCCCGTGGATGTCGTGGACGTCCTCGGGCGTGCGGGGCATGCCCTCGAAGTAGGGGGGCTTCCGCACGTACGTCGAGTCGGCGTCCCAGGCGAACGTGTCGCCCTCGGGAGTCGGCAGGCCCTGCCACATGGCGTCGCCTGCGAAGACGTCGGCGTAGCGGGACGTGAACATCTCCTTGCCGATCGAGCTCGCGACCACCTCGTCGATCTCCTCCTGGGTGGGCCAGACGTCCCTGAGGTACACGTCCTGGCCGTCCGACCCCGTTCCGATCGGCTCGGTGGCGAGGTCGATATCCATCGTCCCGGCGAGCGCGTACACGATCACCAGCGGAGGGCTGGCCAGGTAGTTCATCTTCACGTCGGGGTTGATACGGCCTTCGAAGTTCCGGTTCCCGGAGAGCACAGCGGTCACGGCGAGGTCTGAGTCGTTGACGGCGGCCGAGACCTCGGGAATGAGCGGTCCCGAGTTGCCGATACACGTCGTGCAGCCGTAGCCGACCAGGTTGAAGCCGAGGGCGTCGAGGTCCTCGTCCAGGCCGGACTTCGCGTAGTAGTCGGTGACGACCTGCGAGCCGGGAGCCAGGGAGGTCTTGACCCAGGGCTTGCGGGTCAGCCCCAGCTGCCGGGCCTTCCGGGCCACCAGTCCGGCGCCGAGCATGACGCTCGGGTTCGACGTGTTGGTGCAGGAGGTGATCGCGGCGACGGTGACAGCGCCGTGGCCCAGGTCGAACGACGTGCCGTCGCCGAGGGTCACCGACGCGTTCGCCGCGACGTCCGACGTGTACGTGGGAAGCACGTCCTCGAAGGCCTGCTTGGCGCTGGACAGCTCGATGCGGTCCTGGGGACGCTTCGGGCCCGCGATGCTGGGGACGACGGTGGACAGGTCGAGCTCGAGGTACTCCGAGTAGACCGGCTCGTGATCCGGGTCGTGCCACAGCCCCTGCTCCTTGGCGTACGCCTCGACGAGCGCCGTCTGGCTCTCGTCGCGCCCGGTGAGCTTGAGGTAGTCGATGGTGGTCTTGTCGATCGGGAACACCGCGATCGTGGATCCGTACTCCGGCGACATGTTGCCGATCGTCGCCCGGTTCGCGAGGGGCACCTCGGCCACGCCGGGGCCGTAGAACTCGACGAACTTGCCGACGACCTTGTGCTTGCGCAGCATGTCCGTGATCGTCAGCACGAGGTCCGTCGCTGTCGTGCCCTCGGGCGCGCTGCCGAACAGCTTGAAGCCCACGACGCGCGGGATGAGCATGGAGATCGGCTGGCCGAGCATGGCCGCCTCGGCCTCGATGCCGCCGACGCCCCAGCCCACCACGCCGAGCCCGTTCACCATCGTCGTGTGCGAGTCGGTGCCCACGCACGTGTCCGGGTACGCCTGCAGGACTCCGCCCACCTCACGCGGGAAGACGACGCGGGCCAGGTGCTCGATGTTGACCTGGTGCACGATGCCCGTGCCCGGCGGCACGACCTTGAAGTCGTCGAACGCCGTCTGGCCCCAGCGGAGGAACTGGTAGCGCTCGACGTTGCGCTCGTACTCGAGCTCGACGTTGCGGCGGAACGCGTCGCTCGTGCCGAAGACGTCCGCGATCACGGAGTGGTCGATGACGAGCTCGGCGGGCGACAGCGGGTTCACCTTCGCGGGGTCGCCTCCCAGCTCGGCGACAGCCTCGCGCATCGTGGCGAGGTCGACGACGCAGGGAACCCCGGTGAAGTCCTGCATGATGACGCGCGCCGGCGTGAACTGGATCTCCTTGTCCGGCTGCGCGTTCGGGTCCCAGGACGCGAGGGCCTCGATGTCGGCCTTCGTGATGTTGGCGCCGTCCTCGGTCCGGAGAAGGTTCTCCAGCAGGACCTTGAGGCTGTACGGCAGCCTGGCATGTCCATCGACTGCGTCGAGTCGGAAGATCTCGTAGTCGGTGCCGTCGACCGTCAACGTCGACTTGGCTCCGAAGCTGTTGACACTCATGAATGCTCCTCGGGCGATGAGGGCGGGACCAGCGATCCCAGATATCTTGACGTCAAGATACCACGACGATCCCGGTCGGGCCACGATGCAGCTCCCATCCTGCCAACCGGGTGGCGGAATGGCGAAGGAAGCACGAGCCGGGATCAGGTCTCGAGGATCGCCACGCACTCCACGTGATGCGTCATGGGGAAGATGTCGAACGCCCGTAGCGACCCCACCCGGTAGCCGGACGCGGCGAAGGTTCCCACATCGCGTCCCAGGGAGGCCGGGTCGCAGGCCACGTACGCGACCCGCCGCGGCCGCCGCCGTACGACCTGGTCCACCACCGCCCTGCCCAATCCCGTACGGGGCGGGTCGCAGACGACGAGGTCGACCCTGTCCGGCCAGCGCCGTACGACCTGCTCGACCTTGCCCGCCTCGAACCGCGCCTCGGGGACGTTCCGGCTCGCCTCGCGCACCGCCCGCCGCGACAGCTCGACGCCCCGAACCGAGACCCCCGCCTCGACCAGCGGGCCTGCGAACAGCCCGACGCCGCAGTACAGGTCCCACGCCGTCTCGCCGGGTCGCGGGTCGAGCCCTTCCATGACCGCCCGGGCCAGCGTGTCGGCGGCGGCAGCGTGCACCTGCCAGAAGCCGTCGGCAGACACCCGCCAGGTACGTCCGGCGGCACGCTCGAGGAGCGTCGACGCACCGTGGACGAGCTGCCCGTCGACGATGACGGCGGCCTGCTCTCCGCGGCCGGCGACGACGACCTCCGTACCGGGGACGAAGTCGCCCGCCGGGACGGGCTGGTCGGGATGGGCGATGAGACATCCCTGGTCAGGGAGCCGGACGACCCGGTGGGAGCGGTGCGCCCGCAACCCGAGCTCCCCCTCGGGGGTCACCTGGTACCGCATCCGCGTCCGCCACCCCAGACCGGACTCGGGCGGTACGGCCTCCACCGCGCCGGCCCACTCGTACCCGCCCAGCCGACGCAGCTGCTCGGCGACCACCTGACGCTTGAGCTCACGCTGGGTCGGCAGGTCCGCGTGCTGGAGGTCGCAGCCGCCGCAGCCTCCCGGACGAGCCACCGGGCATGCCGGCTCGACGCGGCCCGGCGCCGCCTCCAGGACCCGGACCGCGTCGCCACGCGCGTACCGCTCGTGGGTGTCCTCGGTGACCTCCACCTCGACGACCTCGCCGGGGAGGGCATGCCGTACGAACACGACCTTCCCGTCCACCCTCGCGACGCAGTGCCCGCCGTGGGCCGGAGGCCCGACGGTCACGGGGCCGATGACCGTCCCCGTGGCCCAGGTCACTCAGGAGCCCTTCTCGGCGTGGTCCATCTCGGTCTGGCTCAGGCCTGTGCCGATGCGGCGCCAGGCAAGCGGGTCCTCGCGCTGCAGCCGGTCCACGGCCGCCTGCGACGAGTGCAGCTGGTACGGGACGGAGATCACCATGATCCCCGGCGTGAAGTGGAGCCTGGTCCGTACGACGAGGGCCGTCTGGTTGTGGAGGATCTGCTCCCACCAGTGGCCGACCACGTACTCGGGGACGAACACGCACACGACGTCGCGGGGGTTCGCCGACCGTACGGACTTCACGTAGTTGACGAACGGGTTCGTGACCTCACGGAACGGGGACGCGAGCACCTTGAGGGGCACCGGGTAGTCCTGCGCCTCCCACTCGGTGATGACGCGCTGGACCTCGGCCGGGTCGACAGAGACGATGACCGCCTCCAGCGTGGTGGGACGCATGGCCCTGGCGAACGCCACGGCCCGGGCCGTCGGCTTGTTCACGTCGCTCACGAGGATCAGGGCGCGGACGCGGCTCGGCAGCGCGGAGTCAGCCGTGCCCTCCAGCTCGACCTCGCGGGCCACGTTGGCGTAGTGGCCCTTGACGGCCTTCATGACGAAGAACACCGACACCATGGCGATGATCGCGAGGTAGGCGCCGTGCGTGAACTTCGAGACGAGGACGATGACGAGCACGACGCCGGTGAACGTGAGGCCGATGGTGTTGATGACGCGGCTCCGCATCATCTGGCGCCGGATCGCCGGGTCGGTCTCCGTGCGCAGGTGGCGCGTCCAGTGGCGTGTCATCCCGATCTGGCTCACGGTGAACGACACGAACACGCCCACGACGTACAGCTGGATCAGCGCCGTGACCGACGCGTTGTACAGCAGCACGAGGCTCACGGCAACGAGGGCGAGCGCGACGATGCCGTTCGAGTAGGCCAGACGGTCGCCACGCGTGTACAGCTGCCGCGGCAGGTAGCCGTCCTTGGCGAGGATCGACCCGAGCACCGGGAACCCATTGAAGGCGGTGTTCGCAGCGAGCACGAGGATGACCAGCGTGCAGGCCATGACGAAGTAGAAGCCCGGCCGGAAGCCGCCGAACACCGTGGACGCGAGCTGGCCCATGACGGTGGGGATGTCGCCCTGGACGGGCACCCCGTCCTTCGTGAAGTACGCGGCGCCGTGCGGGTCGACGAGCTTCGTGCCCGTGAGGTTGGCGAGGACGAGGATGCCGGTCAGCATCGTCACCGCGATGGTGGCCAGGAGGGCGAGCGTGGTCGCGGCGTTCTTCGACTTCGGCTTCTTGAAGGCCGGGACGCCGTTGGAGATCGCCTCGACGCCGGTGAGCGCCGCACATCCCGAGGAGAAGGTGCGGGCGAGCAGGGCGATGGCCGCGAAGCCTGCGAAGCTCGCGTAGCTGGGGTCTGGGACCACCTGGTAGCTGCTGGTCTCGGTCTGGAGGTGGGAGCCGAGCACGAAGATCTGGAACAGACCCCAGGCGACCATGACGATGACGCCGATCATGAACGCGTACGTCGGGACCGCGAAGACGCCTCCGGATTCGCGCACGCCCCGGAGGTTCATGGCCATGAGCACGAGGATCATCCCCGCGGCCCACAGCCCCTCTCGGCCGGGCGTGATGAACGGGAGGAACGCCTTGGCGTTCTGGATGCCCGAGGAGACGGACACCGCGACGGTGAGGACGTAGTCGACGAGCAGCGCGCTGGCCACGGTCAGCCCGGCGTTCGGCCCGAGGTTGACGGTGGCGACCTCGTAGTCGCCGCCGCCGGACGGGTAGGCGTGCACGGTCTGCCGGTACGACGCGACGACGACGATCATGACGGCCGCCACGAGCAGGCCGATCTTCCATGAGAACGCGAACGCGCTCATCCCCGCCAGGGACAGCGTGAGCAGGATCTCGTCGGGCGCGTACGCCACGCTCGACAGCGCGTCGGAGGCGAACACCGGAAGCGCGATGCGTTTCGGCAGGAGGGTCTCACCGAGCTGGTGACTCGCGAGCTTCCTCCCGATGAGGATGCGCTTGCTCGCTTCGGTGAGGTTCACGGAGTCGAGAATACGGCGTGTGTGGGCTGAAAGGGGTTCCCCCCAGTAGCGTGGTCCCGTCCAAGGGAATCGTCTGGGAGGTGCTCGTGCACTACGTGATCATGGGCTGCGGCCGTGTGGGATCGAGCCTCGCGCACAGCATCGAGAGCCGTCACCACACCGTGGCCGTCATCGACGTGGACGTCGAGGCCTTCCGCAGGCTGGGTCCGGAGTTCCACGGGACGACGGTCAAGGGAGTCGGGTTCGACCGCGATGTGCTCCTGGCCTCTGACATCGAGCACGCGGACGGCTTCGCCGCTGTGTCGAGCGGCGACAACTCCAACATCCTGGCCGCACGCGTCGTACGCGAGAGCTTCGGCGTCGACAACGTGGTGGCCCGCATCTACGACCAGGGCCGCGCAGCCGTGTACGAACGGCTCGGCATCCCCACAGTCGCGACCGTCCGGTGGACCGCCGACCAGGTGCTGCGCCGGCTCGTGCCCGACGGCATCGCCGGGCTCTGGCACGACCCCTCCGGCGCCATCCAGCTCGTCGAGGTGCCGTATCACGTCGGCTGGGTCGGTCACTCCATCCGCACGATCGAGCACGACATCCGGACGCCGATCCCCGCGCTGACGAGGTACGGCAGCGCGATGGTCGTCGGTGACTCCACCGTGCTGCAGTCCGGCGACATCGTGTACGCGATGGTGGAGTCGAGCAGGGTCCAGGACGTCCAGACCATCATGTCGGCCCCGCCGATGGAGCACTGAGGAGAGCCATGCGCGTCACGATCGCCGGTGCCGGCAACGTCGGCCGCTCCATCGCGAGAGAGCTCATCGCCAACGGCCACAGCGTCCTGCTCATCGACCGGGCCCCGACCGCCATCAAGCCGGCCTCGGTTCCCGAGGCCGAGTGGCTCCTCGCCGACGCCTGCGAGCTGGACTCGCTGGCCGAGGCCAGGCTCGACACGAGTGACGTGTCCATCGCCGCGACCGGCGACGACAAGGTGAACCTCGTGCACTCGCTGCTGGCGAAGACCGAGTTCGGCGTCCCCAGGACGGTCGGCCGGGTGAACCATCCGGGAAACGAGTGGCTCTTCGACGACATGTGGGGCGTCGACGTCGCGGTCTCCACGCCGCGCCTCATGTGCGCGCTCGTGGAGGAGGCCGTGACGGTGGGCGACCTCGTACGGCTCATGACCTTCCAGAAGGGCCGTACGAACCTCGTGGAGATGACGCTCCCGGAGAGCTCCCCCACCGTCGGCCGCCGGATCGGCGAGATCAACTGGCCCGGCGAGACCGTGCTCACCGCGGTCATCCGGGACGGTCGTGGCATGGCCCCCGACCGGGACGGAGCGCTGGAGGTCGGCGACGAGCTCCTGTTCCTCATCGACCCCGACCACGAGACCGAGCTGTCCAGGTTCCTCTCCCCGAGAGCACACGTGGGGGTGCCGCCGCAGGAGTTCGACATGCGCGCGGCTCCCACGCCGGCGCCCGCCCGACCCGGTGCCGGCCCGGTCAACGTGCCGACCGGTCCCGTCGCGCCGGCACCCCTCAAGGTGCTCGACGAGGGTGCTCCCCAGAAGGCGGAGACTCCTGTGCCCGCGAGCCACGCCGCGGAGGGCGAGGAGCCCGACCTGCCGCTGGACGAGTAGCCGGACGGCTCAGGGGCCGAGCTGGTACGCCGGGTTGAAGATGACCCGGCGGCCCTCGGAGATGGTCAGCGTCCCCCAGACGTCGATGCGTCGGCCGACCTCGATGCCCGGGATGAGGCGACGACCCATCCACACGAGGGTGATGCTGCCCGTTCCGTCCTCGAGCTCGACGTCGAGCCCGCCCTTGTCGATCTCGGGGCTCAAGGTGATCGCCTGTACGGTGCCGCGCAGATGCACCCGCTCGCGGACGCGCGCCCGCTGGATCTGCTGGCACCCCGCCGCCTCGGCGTCGTGTGCGAGCTGCTCGGACACGAGCTCCGCGTTCGACGAGGTGAGACGCCGGGCCAGCCGCCGCCAGAACCCTTCTCTCCGAGGCGTGGTGGTGCTCATGTCAGCCCTCCGGTACCTTCAACGGGACGGTCTGGCCGGGTGCCATGGGCTCGTCGCCCCGGCGCACGATGAGGTTGCGGAACGCCTCGTCGAACGGCAGCGAGGCGCCGTCACCCGCGACGTCGATCGCCGCGTCGCCCATGAGACGGGCCACGAGCAGCCAGCGCGGGCCCTGGACCAGCCAGTCGCGCAAGGGGGCGAAGGCCTCCTCGCCGTCGGACTCGACCGGTACGACGCGGCGCAGCTCGGTCCCGTACGGCCCCTTCACCCGTTCGGCACTGCCCCCCACGGACAGCGTCTCCTCGATGATGTCGCCCCGGATCTCGGCGGCGAAACCGCTGCTCTGGGGAGCCGCCTTCACCTCGACCTGCATCGCCGCGCTCCCGAGGCTCAGCACGAGGGCCAGACCGTTGCCGGACTCCGCGTCGGCGATGATCTGGATCTGCATGCCCTCCTCGGGGGTGACGATGAGCGCACCGAGATCTAGGCGAGGCACGTCGTCGGCTTCGAGATCGACCTCGTCGACGTCGTACGGACCCTCGACCCGCCATTCCTCGGACTCGTCGTAGACGAGCCACTCGTCATCCTCCTCGTCGACGTCGTCGTAGTCGGCGTCGAGGTCGTGGTCGTTCGACTCGTCCTCGAGATCCTCGTCATCCAGGTCCGCGTCATCCAGGGCCTCGGAGACGACCTCAGGGTCGGGCTCGGTCTGGCTCGCCTGCTGCTTCTTGCGGCCGAAGATCACGTTCACTCCTGAGACGGTGCGGAAAGGTCCGCACCAACGCTAGTCCACGCCGCGACCCCGCCGCTCGACCCGTGCCCGCGGTCCCCGCGTACGGACGGAGCCAGCTCGTCCACGGCCTCGAAGCTCGCCCAGCCGACCCTCTGGAACACGAGCTGACCCACCGCGTCGCCCCGGTGCAGCCGGATCGTCTCCGACGTGTCGGTGTTGAGCAGGTTGACCTTGACCTCCCCGCGGTACCCCGCGTCGATCGTGCCCGGCGCGTTGACCATCGTGAGGCCGTGACGGGCGGCGAGCCCGGACCGCGGGTGGACCAGGCACACCCAGCCCTCCGGGATCTCGACGGCGATACCCGTTCCGACGAGGACTCGCTGCCCCGGCGGGATGTCGATGTCCTGGGCGATGGCGAGGTCCGCGCCGGCGTCGCCCGGATGCGCGTAGCGCGGCACCGGCATCCCCGGGTCGAGCAACCTCACCCGTACCATCAACCGTTCCGCGCTCATGCCTCGCCCTTCGTGGCCGCAGCGGCCGTCCTGGCGGCCTCGATCGCCCAGGCGAGCCGTGGCGCGTCGTGGGTGGAGACGAGCCAGTACGGGTGAGGGTCGGCCCTGTCCTCGATCACGACCTCGACGGCCTCCTCGGCGTAGGAGCGGTACGTCACGAAGGCTCGTGGGTCGGCTCCCGGTCCCATCCGGGTCCGTACCTCGTCCTTCGTCAGCGTCCTGACCTCGCCCACGTAAGGCCACTCGACGGTGGACGTCCCCACTGTGAGCCCTGTGCCGGTGACGTGCACGGTCGCCCTGAACGCGAGCATCATCGCGACGACGGCCACGACGGCGACGCCGAGGCTGGCGAGCGCCGCCCACCCGGGCAGGAAGACCGCCACCGCGATGACGAACGTCGCAGCGACGAGCACGAGGACGACACCCCACAGGAGCGGCGGTCTGAGATGCTCGGTGTGGCTCACGGCGTCAGGCTACCCCGACGCGTGCGGCCGGTTCGGCCCGCGGTGAGCCCGCTGCCACCTAGGATTGGGCCACGCGACAGGAGGCTTCATGAACGACAAGATTCTCGAGAAGGCGTACCCGGCGATCGTCGGCGCCCTCACGACATTGGTCGCCCAGTTCCTCGTCCGGAAGATGTGGAAGGTCGCCACGGGCGACACGCCGCCTGACCCGCACGATCCCGACGTGCCCACGCGGGAGGCCGTCACGTGGTTCGTCGCGTCCTCGATCGGCGTCGGCGTGGCCCAGATCCTCATGGGCCGGTTCGCCAACCGCAAGATCCGCCAGTGGCAGGCCGGGTCGAGCTCCTGACCTGGCCGCGCCGACGGCGAGTCCGTCGGCGCCGTACCTGCTAGACGCAGTCGACGCAGTAGGTCTGCCCGCCCCGGACCTCGGCGATCTGGCTGCGGTGCTTGACGAGGAAGCACGAGGCGCAGGTGAACTCGTCGGCCTGGCGCGGGAGCACCCGGACGGTCAGCTCCTCGTGGGAGAGGTCGGCGCCGGGGAGCTCGAACGCCTCAGCCGCCTCGGCCTCGTCCTCGTCGACCTTGCCGGAGTTCTTGTCGTTGCGTCGGCTCTTCAGCTCCTCGAGACTGTCTTCGCCTGAGTCCTCATCGGTCTTGCGGGGCGCGTCGTAGTCGGTCGCCATGGTCCCTTCCGTGTCCTGCAGTCGGTGCCGGTCAGGCTCGCGCCCGTCCGATTCGAGGGAATGTGTACCACACTGCACAAGGGCCGTCGTGATCCGGCTCCCCCGTGGTCGGGCTCTCGACGCACAGTCGAGGTCCACGCGCGGGGCGCACGCGCGTTGTAGGTTTGGGCGGACACACCGGAACGAGAAACGGCCACACATGAGGAAGGCACGGCCCCTCGGGCTCACCGGCGACGGTGCCTCGCTCCTCGTCGTGACGGATGACGGAGAGCAGATCGCCGTCCCTGCAGACGAACGTCTGACGGCCGCCCTCCGAGGGGACCGCGCTCGACTCGGCCAACTGGAGATCGACATGGAGAGTCAGTTGCGACCGCGTGAGATCCAAGCGCGGGTTCGCGCGGGCGAGGCGGTCGAGTCGGTCGCGCAGGCCGCCGGTGTGCCCATCGAGCGGATCGAGCCGTTCGCGGCGCCGGTTCTCGCCGAGCGCGCGCACGTCGTCGGGATCGCGACCGCCGGCACCGTGAGGCGCCGCGGCGAAGCCGCCTCCGTACGCGGGCTCAAGGCGACCGTGGCAACGCGGCTGCTCCAGCGCGGTCTCGACGTCGACGACGTGGAGTGGGACGCCTGGAAGCGCCCGGACGGACTCTGGGTGGTCCAGGCCGCGTACGAGTCGGGCAGCCGGCACCACGTGGCCACGTTCCTGTTCGACCTCAACGGCCGGTTCTCCGTGGCAGAGGACGACGAGGCACGGTGGCTGATCGAGGAGTCCACCACGGCTCACGGCCCCCAGCCCGGCCGCCGTCGTTCGGCCGACCCCGACAACGAGCCGACCATCGATCTGGACGACGAGCTCGCGCTCGTCCGCGCGACGCTGTCGGAGAACGGCCCCGACGCGTACGGGCTCGCCACGGGCCTGCATGACGTCCACGACTACGCGCCGGCGGAGCTCGAGGAGGTCAACGGCGTCTACGACCTCGTCCCCCCGCGCAACGAGATGGACGTCCTGTACGACATGATCTCGGGCATCGACGAGGACTCCGTGCGGATCTACAAGGGACTCCAGCGACCCGTGACGCCCCGCGAGGAGCCTGAGCAGCTCTCCCTCTTCCATGACCCGGAGGACGAGTCACCGGCCGTCGACGAACCCGACCAGCCGTCGAGCGAGCGGACGTCCGAGCCCGAGCCCGTCGCGCCGCCGGACGACACCACTGCGGTGGCCGAGGTCGCGCCGCCTCCCAGCCCGGCCACCGAGAAGCCCGCCCCCCCGAAGCGAAGCCGCAGCAGGCGCGCGTCCGTCCCGACCTGGGACGAGATCATGTTCGGGCCCAAGGCGTAGCTCCCGCCAAGGAGCAGCTCCCAGCACGCAGCAGCTCTCAGAGCGTCGGCAGCGCACCCGGCTCGGGGCCTGTCGCGATCGGTCGCGCGGGATCGGCGATCCACTGGGACCACGAGCCTGGGAAGAGCACGAGACCGGTGACGCCCGCCTGCTCGGCGGCGAGCATGACCGCGGCCGCGGTGATGCCGGAGCCGCAGGACAGCACGTCCCCCGCACGGAGGTGGCTCGTCGAGGCGGCGAGCTCGCCCCGTGCAGCGAACCTGCCACCGCGCACCAGCGTGGCCAGTGGCAGGCTGCGGGCTCCTGGGATGTGACCGGCGACGGGGTCGATGGTTTCGTTCTCGCCGCGGTACCGCTCGGCGGCCCGCACGTCGTACACCGCTCCCCCGCTCGCGAGGTGGCGCACCACGCCGTCAGGGTCGACGACGGGCCGGTGACCCGGTTCGGGCACGAACGCTGAGCGCAAAGGCGTGACCTCGCCCGTCTGCACGGGCAACCCGCGCGCGACCCATCGTGGATATCCACCGTTGAGAACACGAACCAGACGGAGCCCGGCGTCAGTGAGCATCCACCACAGCCGCGCAGCCGCCAGCCCCGACCCCCCGTCGTACACCACGACCTGGAGGTCCTCCCTCACGCCCGCCCTTTGCATGGCCTCTGCGAACACGTGCGGCGGTGGCAGCGGGTGCCGACCTTCGGGCCCGGGCGGACCTGTCAGCTCCGTCTCGAGGTCCACATAGACGGCGCCGGGGATGTGCCCGGCCAGGTACTCCTCGTGGCCGCCCGACTCCCCCAGCGACCAGCGAACGTCCAGGAGAGTGGCGTGGTCACGTCCGAGGAGCCTGTGCAGCTCCGAGACCGAGATCAGTGGGCGCATACCTTGACCCTAGGCCCGACCAGCCTCGGCTACTCGCAGACGAGCGGGATCTCCATCTCTGCGGCGGTCAGGGACCCGTGCATCCCGACGAGGTTGAACTCGCCCGGCACCTCCCGGGTCAGCACCGCCCAGTCGTCGCGCATGGCGACGAGGACGTCCCCGAAGTGGTCGGCGACGCGGGGTGCCATCTTGCCGAACCAGCCCTCGGCGTGGGCCTCCTCCCGGGTCCGGACCCATGCGAGCGACCCGAGCCGTTCGGTCCAGCGGGCAGCAACGGCGTCCGGCGAGGCCGTGTACAGCTGGCGCAGCCGGGCCTCCCCGCCGATGAGGTCCACTCCCGCGAGAAGCTCGGGCTCGTCCTCCATGACGATCCGGTGGTCCGCCGGCACGTCGACCATGCCGTGGTCCCCGGTCACGACCAGCCGTACGTCATCGGGAAGCTGGTCGCGGAGGGCCTCGGCGAACGAGTCGATGCGGACGAGCTCGGCGAGCCACTGGTCCGAGGCCGTACCGCGGCCATGGCCCACGTGGTCGAGGAGCCTCTCGTACACGTACACGAGGCTCCGCGGACCCCTGCTCGCTGCCTTGAGCACCTGCTCGACCCGCGCGTCGTCGTCGTGCTCGTCGACGACACCCGAGAACGTGCCGCCGCGCAGCGCCACCGCGGTCAGCCCGCTGCCGTCGAAACGTGCCGGCAGGACAGTGGTGACGGCCACCCCTTCGCTCCGGGCGCGCTCGAACATCGTGGGCATCGGCTGCATCGCGATGGGGTCCGTGGTGGGGTCCCACGTGAGGGGGCTGAAGATCCGCTTGGTGTGGGGGTTGCGAAAGGTGTAGCCGGCGATCCCGTGCTGGCCCGGGGTGAGGCCTGTACCGAGGCTGGTCAGCGACGTCGCGGTCGTCGAGGGGACCCCAGCCGCGATGGGCCGACCGTGCCCGACCGCACCGGCGAAGAAGGGGGTACGGGCGATCGCGGCCCGCGTCTGCTGCCAGCCGAGACCGTCGACGAGCAGCACGACCCACCGCTCCCCCGCAGGCAGACCGAGCTGGTCCTCACGACATCCGGGGAGGCCGAGGTGGGCCCCGATGCCCGTCAGGACATCCCCCAGGGTCCCGGACCCGTAGGCCGGAAGGACCGCCTCGCTCATCGGAGCGTCCTCGTTGTCAGAGCGCTGCGACCGGTACGACGCTGCAGCTCGACGCCGAACGACACGAGGCGTGCCACGTTCTCCACGCCGTCGGCCGCGGCGCTCATCCGTACCGTCAGGTCGTCCGCCGTGAGCGTGCCGGTGTAGCCGTGGTCCGCCTCGCAGGTCGGGTCGTCGCATCCAGCCGGCTCGAGGTCCGCGCGGCGCATCGTGCCCCAGCCCACGGCGAGCCACGCCTCCTCCACACGGGATGCGGTGGAGCCGAACTTCTCCGGGTGGCTCACGATGCGCGTCAACGACACGGACGTGAACGCGTCGAGGGAGACCACCTCGGTCGTGCTCGCCGCCTGCATGGGGCCGAGGTCGATGGTGTGCTCATCCGTGTGCGAGACGACGAGGCGGGTGTCGGTCAGCCCCAGGACCGTGAGGTGCCGGTGGAGCGAGTCCTCGCTGAACGTCGCCTCGTGGTGCACCAGGTGCCGTACGAGCAGCTCGTCGCCCAGGGCGAGCTCCATCCCTTCGCTGATGAGGTCGGGGAAGTAGCCGCACGCCGCCACGTCGTCACGCAGCTCGTGGATCGAGTCAGTCACGCCGCCCATCCTCCCACGTCACCGAGGGCCGCCCGGGTCCCGGTGCTGCCCGGTACCCGCGAGACCTCCGGTCGGCGGCGCGAGTCTCGTAGTCTCTATGTCGTGCCGAACCGGACCTTCATCGCTGCGCGGATCGAGGAGCGCTTCAACCGGGCTGTCGAACGCATCGCGCGTCGGGCGGGCTGGCAGGAGCACATCATCTCGTACGTCGGCTATGGCAACCACAAGCAGATCCGCGTCCTCGGGCGCCTCGGGCTGCAGCCGCGGCCCGTCGAGGGCATCGTCGGGCAGGAGGTCGAGCGGATGCTCGCCCGGCGCGGCTGGCGCAACTTCGTGACGGTCGCCTGCGTGTCCCGCCCCGTCAAGATCTCTCTCGAGGACCGGGAGTACGAGGTCGTCACCGACAACCAGGGCTACATCGACACACAGATCCCCGAGCACAGCCTCACGCCGGGCTGGCATACCGTACAGATCTCCACGCCTCAGGCGGAGCCCACATCCGCAGACGTGCTCGTCGTCGCGAAGGACGTGACGTTCGGGATCGTCAGCGACATCGACGACACGGTCATCAGCACGTACCTGCCCCGCCCGTTCATCGCCGCATGGAACTCGCTCGTCGTCACGGAGAACGCCCGCCAGCCGGTCGCCGGGATGTCCGAGCTGTACAGGTCGATCCTCAACGACCATCCGGGGGCACCCATCGTGTACGTGTCCACCGGGGCGTGGAACACGCTGCCATTCCTGCGGCGGTTCCTGCACCGCAACCGCTTCCCCGCCGGCCCCCTGCTCCTCACGGACTGGGGGCCCACGAACACCGGCTGGTTCCGGAGCGGGATCGAGCACAAGCGGAACGCCCTGCGACAGCTCGCGCGGGACTTCCCCAAGATCTCCTGGCTGCTCATCGGCGACGACGGGCAGCACGACCCGATGATCTACGGGGAGTTCGCGGCGTACGCCCCGAAACGGGTCCGCGGCATCGCGATCCGGCTGCTGAACCCCGTGGAGCAGGTCCTGGCACACGGCCTCCCGGGCGAGCGGCTCGACACGGCGCGGGCGGAGGACCTGCCGTCGGCGGTGCCACGCATCGAGGGTCCGGACGGATATACGCTCCTGGACCAGATCGAGCGGGTCATCGGATCCGCCTGAGCCCGCCGCGCCTCGGCCTCCCTGTCGGTCCGACGCGGCAGAATGCCCCTCGGACTCAAGAAGGAGGCCCATGGCCACGCGTACCCAGGATGTGGACGACGAGAGCACCGAGCGGATCGTCGACATCGACGTCTCCTCGGAGATGGAGTCCAGCTTCCTCGAGTACGCGTACTCCGTCATCTACTCGCGGGCACTGCCGGACGCCCGTGACGGTCTCAAGCCCGTGCAGCGCCGCATCCTGTACACGATGGACGACATGGGCATCCGCTCGGACCGCCCGCACGTGAAGTGTGCCCGTGTCGTCGGCCAGGTGATGGGCGTGCTTCACCCGCACGGCGACGTCGCCATCTACGACGCCCTCGTCCGTCTGGCGCAGCCCTGGGCCCAACGGCTGCCGCTCGTCGACGGGCACGGCAACTTCGGCTCACTCGACGCCGGCCCGGCCGCCATGCGGTACACGGAGTGCCGGATGGCCGCCGCCGCCCACGCGATGACGGGCGGGCTCGACGAGGACACCGTCGACTTCCGGCCCAACTACGACGGCAAGGGATCCGAGCCGGTCGTGCTGCCCGCCGCGTTCCCCAACCTCCTCGTCAACGGCGCCACCGGCATCGCGGTCGGCATGGCCACGAACATCCCTCCCCACAACCTCGTCGAGGTGGTCCAGGCGCTCAAGCACCTCCTGCGCGACCCCCATGCGAGCACGGAGGACCTCATGCGGTTCATCCCGGGTCCCGACCTGCCGGCGGGCGGCAAGATCGTGGGCCTCGACGGGATCCGCGACGCGTACGAGACGGGGCGCGGCTCGTTCCGCATCCGGGCCACCGCCCGCGTCGAGCAGGTCTCGCCTCGCCGCAAGGGGATCGTCGTCACCGAGCTGCCGTACCTGGTGGGCCCGGAGAAGATCATCGAGCAGGTCAAGGCCCTTCACCAGGCGAAGAAGCTCACCGGCATCGCCGACATCAAGGACCTCACGGACCTCGCGAACGGACTGCGCCTCGTCATCGAGGTCAAGAACGGGATCAACGCGGACGCCCTGCTCGAGCAGCTGTACAAGCTCACGAAGCTCGAGGACAGCTTCGGCATCAACGCCGTCGCCCTCGTCGAGGGCCAGCCCCGCACCCTGTCGCTGCGGGACCTGCTCTCGGTGTACCTGCAGCACCGCCTCGACGTCACGCTGCGCCGTACGAGGTTCCAGCTGGGCAAGGCACGGGATCGCCTCCACCTCGTCGAGGGCCTGCTCATCGCGATCGTCGACATCGACGACGTCATCGCGATCATCCGCTCGTCGGACGACGCCGCCGCCGCTCGAGCCCGGCTCATGGAGGCGTTCGACCTCACCGAGGTGCAGGCCACGTACATCCTCGACATGCAGCTGCGGCGGCTCACGCGGTTCTCGACGATCGACCTCGAGTCGGAGCGCGACGAGCTCAACACCCGGATCGAGGAGCTCGCCGCGATCGTCGACGACCCGCACCGCCTCGCGCGCGTCGTGTCCACCGAGCTCGACGAGGTGGCGAAGGAGTTCGGCACACCGCGACGTACGGTCCTCCTCTCGGGGTCCGGCGCCACCCTGTCGGCCGGGAGCGGCGCCCAGCCGCTCGAGGTTCCCGACGGTCCGTGCCGGGTCATGCTGTCCTCGACCGGCCTCCTGGCACGCCTCGACGGCGCGGACGCACCCGGTACGGGCGGTCAGCGCGTGGCTCACGACGTCGTGACCTCGAGCGTCCGTACGACGACGCATGGCGACGTGGGGCTCCTCACGTCGCTCGGACGGGTGATCCGCATCGCCGCGATCGACCTCCCCGCCGTGCCCCCGCTCGCCACCGCGCCGAACCTTCAGGGCGGGTCGCCGGTCGCCGAGCTCGTGGCGCTGGAGCCGGGCGAACGCGTGCTGGCCCTGACCAGGCTCGACGGAGAGACCGGCACCTGGGCCGTCGGGACCGAACGCGGCGTCGTCAAGCGCACCAACCCCGAGATCATCGGGAAGGACTCCTGGGACATCATCAGGCTCGATCCCGGCGACCAGGTGGTCGGCGCCGTCGAGCTCACGTCGGAGTCCGCGGAGCTCGTCTTCGTGTCCTCGGACGCGTCGCTGCTCCACTTCCCCGTCTCGGTCGTACGTCCTCAAGGGCGGTCGGGCGGCGGTATCGCAGGCATCAACCTCGCGAAAGGAGCCAAGGTCGTCTTCTTCGGTGCCGTCCCGCTCGACGACAGCGAGGTGGTGACCGTCGCCGGCTCGTCGAGCGCGCTGCCCGGTACGGACGCGGGCAGCGTGAAGGTCACCGCGCTCTCGGAGTACCCGGGCAAGGGACGCGCCACGGGAGGCGTGCGCTGCCACCGCTTCCTCAAGGGCGAGGACATCCTCCAGCGAGCCTGGGTCGGTCCAGCGCCCGCGGTGGCGGCGGCTGCCTCGGGGTCGCCGATCACCTTGCCCACGCCGGACTCGCGCCGCGACGGCTCGGGGACGCCGGCGGCCCAGCCCATCGACGGGATCGGCACCCGCGCGATCGACTGACGCCCAGCCGAGCTGCTGGTCGACGTAGCCGCCAGGCCTCCCCCGGCATGCGCATCACCGGGTGGCCGGTCGCGCGGTAGTGCGCGGTGACGTGCCGGCGCGCTTGAGCGAACGCGGCCGCGTTGCTGTCAGACCACCTGGCGCAGCAGGCCGGAGTCCACGTCGTAGACGAAGCCGCCCACCGCCGCGCGCCCTCCGATGGCCGGGTGGTTCCGGAGCAGGTCCACGTCGGCCGCGAGCGCCGACTCCTGCTCGACCGTCGCACCGATCCTCATGTCGCCCAGGTCCGTACCCGTCCGCTCGAGGACGCGGGCCCGGATCTCCTCGTCCGACCCGCTCGCCATCGCGCAGCGGGTGTGGGCGACGACGAGGATCCGGTCGACCTGGAGCAGGTGCACGCCCAGCACGCAGCCGATGAGCGCGTCCGGGGTGACACGCCCACCAGGCGTCCTGAGGATCTTGGCCTCTCCGAGGAACAGCCCGAGCATCTCGAGGGGCTGCAGTCGTGAGTCCATGCACGTCACCACCGCGATGCCGGCGTGGGCGATGCCGTCGAAGTTGCGGGGGGCCTGCGTGGAGTAGCGGGCGTTGGCAGCGAGCAGGTCGTCGAAGTCTCCGGTCACCCGTCCGTCCTACCGGTGCTGGCCTTCTCCTGGCAAGCGGTACGACCGGTGCTGGGCTCCTCAGGCGTCGATGCGCTCGGCGTCGAGGGCGTAGGCGCCTTCGATGATGAACTCCTTGCGGGGGGCGACGTCGTTGCCCATGAGCATCTCGAACGTCTGCGCGGCCGCCTCGGCGTCGTCGACCGTGAGCCTGCGCAGCGTGCGGTGCCGCGGCGACATGGTGGTGTCGGCCAGCTGGTCGGCGTCCATCTCGCCCAGGCCCTTGTATCGCTGCGGCTCCTTGAAGGCGATGCCGCGCTTGGTGAGCTCAGCGGCCTTCCGCTGGTACTCGGCGTCGCTGTACGTGTAGATGTACTTCTCCTGCCCTTTCTTGGGGTTGGAGATCTCGAACCGGTGCAGGGGCGGCACGGCGGTGTAGACCCGCCCTGCCTCGACCATGGGCCGCATGTACTTGAAGAACAGCGTCGCCAGCAGGCAGCGGATGTGGGCGCCGTCGGAGTCGGCGTCGGCCATGAAGATGACCTTGCCGTACCGGGCCTGCTCGAGGTCGAACGTACGGCCCGACCCCGCACCGACCACCTGGATGATCGAGGCGCACTCCGCGTTCTTCAGCATGTCGGTGACGGACGCCCGCTGCACGTTGAGGATCTTGCCCCGGATCGGCAGCAGGGCCTGGATCTCGGACGTCCGCGCCAGCTTGGCCGTCCCCATGGCCGAGTCACCCTCGACGATGAAGAGCTCGGTGCGGTCGGGGTCGCTCGACCGGCAGTCGGCGAGCTTCGGCGGCAGGCTCGACGACTCCAGCGCGTTCTTCGCCCGCTGCGCCTCCTTGTGAGTGCGTGCGGCGACGCGGGTGCGCGCGGCGTTGACGACCTTCTCCATCACGGCTCGCGCCTGGGCCTTGGTCGCGGCCTTCGTGGAGGTGAGGTAGGCGGTCAGCTCGTTCTCGACGATGCGCGCGGTGATCCGCGAGACCGCCGGCGTGCCGAGCACCTCCTTGGTCTGGCCCTCGAACTGGGGCTCTGCGAGCCGCACGGTGACGACCGCGGTAAGGCCCTCGATGATGTCGTCCTTGAGCAGCTCCTCCCCGGACTTCATGATCCGCGTGCCGTCGAGGCCGCGGAGAAAAGCCTTCACCAGGCCCCGCTCGAAGCCCTGCTGGTGGGTGCCGCCCTTGGGCGTGGCGATGATGTTGACGAACGACTGCGTGACGGTGTCGTAGCCCGTTCCCCATCGGAGCGCGATGTCGACGTCGAGGTCACGGTCGACGTCGGTGGGCGTCATCGACCCGGAGTCGTCCATCATCGGCACCGTCTCAGTGAACTGGTCGCTCCCCCGCAGCCGGATGATGTCGGTGACCGGCTGGTCGTGGGCGAGGAAGTCGCAGAACTCCGCGATCCCGCCGTCGTGCTTGAAGACCTGCGTGACCGGGTCCGTCCCACGGGCGTCCGTCACCGAGATCTCGAGGCCGGGGATGAGGAAGCTCGTCTGACGGGCCCGGTTGAGGAGCGACTCCCAGGCGAGCTGAGCGTCCGGGAGGAAGATCTGGCGGTCCGGCCAGTACCGGACCCTCGTGCCCGTCACGCCCTTGCCAACCCTGCCGACCTTGCGCAGCTGCGCATCAGGGGTGAACGCCGCGTCCGGTCCGTCACCCGCGAAGACCCCGGGCGTGCCCCGGCGGAAGCTCATCGCGTACGTGGCCCCGCCCCGGTCGACCTCGACGTCGAGGCGGCTCGACAGGGCGTTGACGACGGACGCGCCGACCCCGTGCAGGCCGCCGGTGGCGCTGTACGCGCCGCCCCCGAACTTCCCGCCGCCGTGCAGCTTGGTGTAGACGACCTCGACGCCGGAGAGGCCCGTACCGGGGTGGGTGTCGACCGGGATGCCGCGCGCGTGGTCGGCCACGAAGATCGAGTGGTCGTGGCGGAGCTCGACCTCGATCCTGTCCCCGAACCCGGCGAGGGCCTCGTCGACCGAGTTGTCGATGATCTCCCACAGGCAGTGCATGAGGCCCTTGGTGTCGGTGGACCCGATGTACATCGCCGGCCGCTTGCGTACGGCTTCCAGTCCCTCGAGGACCAGCAGGTGACGAGCCTCGTAGTCGTGTCCCAGCACCTGAGGTGCGCGGGTACGCGTACGGGGAGACTGTTCCGAGCTCACCCGATGAGGCTAGTGGTCACCACCGACGAAATCCGTACGGCACGCCTGCGGCCCGACGAGTCCACGTACCGGGACATGTTGAGTCGGATAGACTCAGGTTTGCCAGACTGTCCGAAAGCAAACCGGAACAAACTCGCAACGTGAGCACGTTCTCTAGATACGCCGGCTGTGGCAGACCCGGTGCAAGGATGGATATGACCCGAAGCAAGCCCGAGCACGACCAACCGGCTGGGGGAAGAGAGGCACTGTGAGCACCACCCTGTACGACGAGTCGCTGACCGCCGCTGACCGCTGCGACCGCTGCGGTGCACAGGCGTACCTGCGCGTGAAGTTCGCGGGTGGCGGAGAGCTCCTGTTCTGTGCCCATCACGCGAAGGCACACTCCGACAAGCTGAAGCAGGTCGCCCTCAAGATCCACGACGAGACGGACAAGATCGTCTGACGACGAGCTGAACATCGACCTTCGGCCCCTGGCCCGCTCACGCGGGTCGGGGGCCGTGGCGTGTGTGGACCCCCTCGTGCGCACGCGTGAGGGCATGGGGCCGCTGCTTTGTGGCCCGTCGAGCGCATCATGACTAGGTTGGAGTCATGCAGGTGGTCAGCTTCGATCCGCGCTTCCTGGAGTGGGTTCGCGCGGGCAGCAAGACGCGGACTACCAGGTACGGGGAGACTTTCGGGCTGGGACCGGCCCGGTTCCGGTTCGAGTCGGCGCCGCCGGTGTTCCTTGATGCACGCGTCACCGGAATCCGCCACACGGAACTCGACGACCTGACCGACGAGGATGCTGCAGCGGAGAACTCGACGACGCCGAGGCCCTGCAGGATGCACTCTGCTACCACTATCCCGGGCTGCCGCAGGATGCCGCGGTGGCCGTCGTATCGTTCGAACTGATCTGAGAAGGGGACGGACATGGAGAAGCGAAGACTCGGACGCATCGGCCACGAGACAAGCGTTCTGGTGTACGGGGCTGCGGCCCTCGGCGGCGTGACGCAGGAGGTCGCGGACGCCTCACTCGAGCAGGCCCTCGCGGCCGGCATCAACCACCTCGACACGGCGGCGTCGTACGGGGACGCTGAGCTGCGGATGGGGCCGACCGTCGAGCGCGTACGGGACCAGGTGTTCCTCGCCACGAAGTCGGCGGAGCGGCGTGCGGACGGCGCATGGCGGGAGCTCAACCGCTCGCTCGAGCTCCTGCACACCGACCACATCGACCTGTGGCAGGTTCACGCGGTGTGCGACCTCCCCGAGCTCGACAAGGTCTTCGCACCCGGCGGTGCGATCGAGGCGTTCGTCCGCGCCAAGGACGAGGGGATCGTCAGCTACATCGGCATCACCGGACACACGGAGCAGGCCCCTGTGGTCCACGCCGAGGCCCTGCGCCGCTATGACTTCGACTCGGTGCTGACGCCCGTGAACTACCACCTGTACACCGCAGACGACGAGTTCCGTGCGAACTTCGACGTCCTGTACGAGCTGGTGCAGGACCGGGACGTCGCGCTCCGTACGATCAAGGCCATCGCCCGCAAGCCGTGGGTCGGCGACCGGGAGCTCGCCACGTGGTACGAGCCGTTCACGGACGCCGAGGACATCCGTGCGGCCATGTCGTGGGTGCTCGGCACCTTCCCGTACATCGCCGGTCTCGCCACAGCGGGCGAGACGACGCTGCTCGGCAAGGCGATCGCCGCCGAGGCGAACCGGATGGACGTCGCCGAGGCCGCCGACCACCTGGCACGTGTCGACGACTACACGACGATCTTCGTCTGACCCTCACGTAGCCCCGTAAGCGGACGCGTGCGTGTCCGCAGTCACGCCGCACGCGGGCCAGGAGGTTGGTGCGGTTCACCATGTTAAGTAGGTGACTTGTACGTTCTCATGGCAGATTTGCCATGAGAACATCCGGTTTGCCTGCTTAACGTGGTGAACCGAAGACCCCGCAGGGGCGGTGCGGCACAAACGCGGCAGTAGGCCCCTAGGACTCAGGCTGCTCGGCGAAGCAGCCGACCGACGCGGTCTGCGGTGGCGACCGGGTGGTCGTAGTCGGACCACGTGAGCCGGAACATCGGCCACCCGGTTATCTCGCGCAGCTCATCCTCCCGGCACTTCTCGCGAAAGACCGCGTCGCCGACGGACTCCCCCGGCCTCAGGAGCCGTCCGTACTTCACGCGTCCGTCGATCGCAGGGCGGGGCTTGTCGGTTCACCATGTTATCCCGGCGACCTGGATGTTCTCACGGCAAATCTGCCATGAGAACATCCAGCTCACCCACTTAACGTGGTGAACCGACGAGCCAGGCGCCACCCGTCGCGATCTTCCGGGCACCCTCGAGGTACCTGGCGTCGCCGGTGGCGGCGTACAGGCGTACGAGCGCGATGCTGGGCCACGCCATGTCCCCCACGGCCGTGCCGAGGAAGCCGAACTGCCAGCCGATGTTGGCTGTACCGTCGGGTCGCACCAGCCCGTACGGACTCGGGTTGCCGTCGTAGAACACGTACGGCCCGACGTTGTACGCCTGCCGCAGCTGGCCGTCGTCGTACGTCGAGTCATGATCCTGGGCGAACAGCAGACCGTCACCGACGCGCCGCGCGAGACCGGTACGACCGGCCGCCAGGGCCGCGCACACCGCGAGGGCGGCGTCGTAGACGAAGCTGGTGGAGAACAGGCCCAGCTCGTCGGCATAGCTCTGCGGAAGGGTCGGGCTGCCCGACGCCGGGTACGCACTGCTCATGGCGTCGAGGAACGAGACGGCCTCCTCGACGGACGAGCGCGCGTCGGGTGTGTCGGCATGGCCGGGGACTGCAGGCATTACGGCGAGGGCCGCGCCGGCGACACCTCCGCTGAGGACGGCACGGCGGCTGGGGTGGACGAGTGGCAGGGGGGTCTCCTCTCGGCCCGCGGCGTTGCGAGCACTGATCTCACCCTGCCACGTGAGCGTGACGGTTGGCGATGCCCTGCGACCACGTTCGAGGACTCGACGAGCTGTCCCTCACCCCCGACGCGCGAAACGCGAGGCCGGGCTCAGCCGGTCTCGCGTCTCGCGTCTGGTCGAGGGGCGACCTCAGTCGAGGTAGTCCCGCAGTACCTGCGACCGCGACGGGTGCCGGAGCTTCGACATGGTCTTGCTCTCGATCTGGCGGATCCGCTCACGCGTGACCCCGTACACCTTGCCGATCTCGTCGAGAGTCTTGGGCTGGCCGTCGGTGAGCCCGAAGCGCATGCTCACGACACCGGCTTCGCGCTCGGACAGGGTGTCCAGCACGTCGTGCAGCTGCTCCTGCAGGAGCGTGAAGTTCACGGCGTCCGCAGGCACGACGGCCTCGGAGTCCTCGATGAGGTCGCCGAACTCGGAGTCACCGTCCTCGCCCAGAGGCGTGTGGAGGGAGATCGGCTCGCGTCCGTACTTCTGGACCTCGACGACCTTCTCCGGGGTCATGTCGAGCTCCTTGGCGAGCTCCTCCGGCGTGGGCTCCCGTCCGAGGTCCTGCAGCATCTGCCGCTGGACCCGTGCGAGCTTGTTGATGACCTCGACCATGTGGACCGGGATGCGGATCGTACGGGCCTGGTCGGCCATGGCGCGGGTGATCGCCTGCTTGATCCACCACGTCGCGTACGTCGAGAACTTGTAGCCCTTCGTGTAGTCGAACTTCTCGACCGCGCGGATGAGGCCCAGGTTGCCTTCCTGGATGAGGTCGAGGAAGAGCATGCCGCGACCCGTGTAGCGCTTGGCGAGCGAGACCACGAGGCGCAGGTTGGCCTCCAGGAGGTGGTTCTTGGCGCGGCGGCCGTCCGTCGCGATCCACTCGTAGTCCTCGACGTCGGACGGCTTGACGGGGTTGACGTCGTTGAGCCTCTCGTCGGCGAACAGGCCCGCCTCGATCCGCTTCGCCAGCTCGACCTCCTGCTCGGCGTTGAGGAGGGCGACCTTGCCGATCTGCTTGAGGTAGTCCTTCACCGGGTCGGCCGTGGCGCCCGCCGCCATGACCTGCTGCTCAGGCTCGTCGGCGTCGTCGGCGTCGGAGAGGCTGAAGCCCTCGTCCTCGGTGATCTCCTTCTCGACGACCGCTTCCTTCTCCGGCTCGAACGCCGTGTCGTCGACGTCCTCGAGGCCGCGTTTCTTTCCGCCGACGGTCAGGACCACGTCCTCGCCGTCACGTACGAACGCGATGGTCTTCTCGGTGGCGCCGGACAGCGCCTCCACGATGGACGGCGTCTCGTCGTCATCCTCGGACGCCTCGTCGAGCTCCTCGCCGGTCAGGTCCTCCATCTCCGCGACGTCGACGTCCTCGATCTCCTCGTCGATCTCGTCCTCGGAGACCTCATCCGTGATGCCGGGGTCGGCGTTCCTGCGCTTGGCCGCGGGGACAGCCTCCGCCTTCGCGCGACCGCGACGGGCGGCAGGTGCCGGCTTCGTCGCGTCGAGCTCCTCCTCATTGACTGCCTTGACGACCTTCACTCTGGGACTCCGCTTGGGGGTCGTCGCCGCCGAATCGTCGGTACGGGCTGCTGCGGATCGAACCACTGTGTGCCTCTCATGGGAGGGTTCCTGACCGGGACCAACACCCGCTTACCGCATCAAGAGCGCGCAACGTCCCGCGAGTGTCAATGGCCCGGGGGTCAATCATGCCACGCCCTGCCCCCGCCTCCAACTGCGGGCTGGCCCGAGGCCTCCAACTGCGGGCTGGCCCGAGGCCTCCAACTGCGGGCTGGCCCTAGAGTGACGCGCGTGCCAGCACCGAAGCCCGAGCGGAGACCACACGAGACGACGATCCACGGGGTCACGGTGATGGACCCGTACGCGTGGCTCGACGACCTTGAGGACCCGACGGTACGGGCTCACCTCGAGGCCGAGACCGCGTACGCCGACGAGCAGACGGAGCATCTTCGCCCGCTCCGGGAACGCATCGTCGCCGAGATCTCGTCCCGCACCCTGCAGACCGACCTCAGCGTTCCCGACTACGACCTCGACACGACCGGCCGCGCCTGGTGGTACTTCGCCCGTACGGTCGAGGGGCAGGACTACCCCTCGTATCGCCGCGCCCCCGCACCGTCACGTGACGACGTGCCTGACATCGAGCGTCCCATCGACGGCGAGACCCTGCTCCTCGACCTCAACGCCGAGGCGATCGGTCACGAGGTCTTCGCGGTCGGGGACGTCGACGTGTCGCCGTCCGGAGACCTCCTCGTCTGGTCGTGCGACACCGCGGGCGACGAGCTGTACCGCGTGCGCTTCCGCGACCTCGTCTCCGGCGAGGACCTGCCGGACGTCCTCGAGGACGTTGCGAGCGTGTGCTGGATCGACGACGAACACGTCGCCTACACCGTGCCGGACGAGTCGTGGCGTCCGTATCTCCTGCGGCGCCACACTCTCGGCACCCCGGTGGCCGAGGACGTCGACCTGCTGCGGGAGGACGACGAGAGGTTCTGGCTCTCCGCCGGCCGCTCGGGCGACGACAGGTGGCTCGTCGTGGACAGCGCCAGCAAGGCGTCGAGCGAGGTGCACCTGCTCGACGTGTCGACGCCGACGGCGTCCCCCGTGCTGGTGGTCCCCCGCGCCGAGGGAGTCGAGTACAGCGTCGAGCCCGCGGGGGAGCAGCTCTTCGTCGTCCACAACGCGGCGCACCGGGACTTCGAGCTCGCCGTCACGGCAGCCCGTCCTGGCGCCTGGGCTGAGTGGGAGACGCTGCTCCCGGGCGAGGACGGCGTGCGGCTGCTCGACGTGACCGCGTACGTCGACCATCTCGTCGTCCACCTGCGGAGGGACGGCCTCCCCCGCGTCATGGTGCTCGACCGGCCCGCCGGCACGGCCCGGCTCGTGGGGGCCACCGCGGAGCTGCAGTCCGTCGCCGCCGCGGACCAGCACTACCTGGCGGACCGTCTCCGCCTCCACCGTGAGTCCTACGTGGAGCCGGCGACCGTCCTCGAGATCCCGTGGGACGGCGGCGGCGAACGGGTCCTCAAGCGCCATCCCGTCCTTCCTGACCCCGAGGGACGCCCCTTCCGTACAGAGGACTACGTCCAGCGCCGCCTGTGGGCGCGCGGGGACGACGGCGTCGAGGTGCCCGTCTCCGTCGTGAGCCACCGCGACACCACGTGGCCGGCGCCGTGCGTGCTGTACGGCTACGGCGCGTACGAGACGAGCCTCGACCCCGGGTTCTCGGTCGTACGCCTCAGCCTTCTCGACCGAGGCGTCGTCGTCGCGTACGCCCATGTCCGTGGCGGCGGAGAGCTCGGACGAGCCTGGTACGAGCAGGGCCGGCTCAGGTCCAAGCCGACCACCTTCAGCGACTTCGTCGCGGTCGGACGGCACCTCGTCGACACCGGCGTGGCGATCCCGGGACGCCTCGCCGCCCGAGGAGCCTCCGCGGGTGGACTCACCGTCGGAGCGGCCGTGAACCTCGCCCCGGACCTCTTCTGCGCCGTCCAGGTGGGGGTCGGCTTCCTCGACCCGCTCACCGCGATGCTCGCCGAGGACCTACCCCTCACGGTCACTGAGCGTGACGAGTGGGGAGACCCGGTCGCGGACCCGGACGCCTTCGCGACGATCTCCGCGTACAGCCCGTACGGCAACGTCGGCTCCGGCCCGTACCCGGACGTGCTGGCCACGGCAGCCCTCCATGACCAACGGGTCGCGGCCTCGGAGCCAGCGAAGTGGGTCGCTGCGCTCCGCGACCGCGACGGAGCATCGGGCCAGGTTCTCCTGCGCGTCGAGATGGGAGGCCACCAAGGCGCCACCGGCCGCTACCAGGCCTGGCGCGACGAGGCGTACGAGCTCGCCTGGCTCCTCGACCGGCTGGGGCTTGCCGAGAGCGCCGGGCCGCCGCGCCACTCCGCCACCTGACGGGACCTGGCGTTCTCAACGACGAGTCATCGGCCCAGGGTTGAAGTTTCCACTGTTCAGGGTATGGTCAGGGTCCCTTTCCGGCGCTGGAAGGAAACCTTTCGGGGTACCTGGGCGTTGTGATGGTGACGACGAAAGGATCCCTCATGGCACTGTCGACGGCCCGCAGGACCCGCACCACCGAAGGAATCGATGGAAAGGATGCTGTCGGGCTGTACCTGGACGGCATCGCTCGCACGGCGCTCCTCAATGCGGAGGAGGAGGTCGAGCTCGCTCGACGCATCGAGGCCGGGCTGTACGCGCAGGCGATCCTGAACGGCGACATCGGCGACGAGGACCGTGGTGAGGGCGCAGTAGCGGCGACACGCTCGGAGCTCGAGGAGCTCGCCCGGATCGGCGAGCAGGCCATGACCCGCTTCGTCACCGCGAACCTTCGTCTCGTCGTCTCCGTCGCCCGCAAGTACGGCCGCTCCGCGATGCCTCTGCTCGACCTCGTCCAGGAGGGCAACACCGGTCTCATCCGTGCGGTCGAGAAGTTCGACTACACCAAGGGCTTCAAGTTCTCGACGTACGCGACGTGGTGGGTCCGCCAGTCGATCAGCCGCGGAATCGCCCAGCAGGGTCGTATCGTCCGTCTCCCGGTCCACGTCGCCGAGCAGATCAACCAGGTCTCGGCGATCCGCCGCACGCTCGAGCGTCGCCTCGGCCGCGAGCCGGAGCTCAGCGAGATCGCCGAGGAGATGGCGATCGAGGAGGAGAAGGTCCTCGAGCTGATCCAGTTCTCCCGTGAGCACGTCTCGCTGGACGCGCCGGTCGAGGAGGACGGTGACACGGCACTCGGCGACCTCATCGCCCGCGAGCCCGCTCCCGGACCCGACGAGATGTTCCTCGACGCCGAGGAGCGCGCCCGGCTGGAGCAGATGCTCTCGAAGCTCGACGAGCGCTCGGCGGACGTCGTACGGCGTCGGTACGGACTCCTTGACGGGCGCCAGGCCAAGCTCGCCGACATCGGCGAGGTCTGGGGCATCACCGCCGAGCGTGTCCGCCAGATCGAGCGCCACGCCATCGCCAAGCTGCGCAGCGGCGAGCTCGCCGCCTGATCCCACTCCGACGCCGCCTCCCTCTGACGAGGGGGGCGGCGTCGTCATTCCGTAACGAGGCAGTGGGTTCCCACCCTCAGACCCGACTGAGCACCACGGATGTCACAGAGCACCGCGTACGAGGGGTGCTCTGTCACACGTGGGGTGCTCAATCGGACCTTGGCGTCCACACGGCACTCACGCCTGGGCCGTTCCTCGGGTCGGTTCCTCCGGCTGGGCGGTCAGTGAGCGTCGACGACCCGGATCAGGCCCTCCTGGGCGGCCGTCGCGGCCAGCCCGTCGGCGGAGAAGATGCGGCCCAGCGAGAAGCCGCGGGCGCCCGACGCCGACGGTGAGATCTGGTCGTACAGCATCCAGTCGTCAGCCCGGACAGGACGGTGGAACCACATCCCGTGGTCGAGGGACGCCGCGACCATCCCGGGGCCGTAGGACAGGCCGTGCGGGATGAGGCTCACGCTGAGGATGGTGAGGTCCGAGAGGTAGGCGAGGACGGCCTGGTGCAGGACGGGGTCGTCGGGCAGCCGCCCGTTCGCCCGCACCCAGACCGCCAGCGACGCGCGATGGTGAGGCGGTCCGTCGCCGGGCGCGGACGCGTACCGCACCTCGAGCTCCTCCCACTGACCGAACATGCGGGCATTGGGTCCCAGGTGCCGTGCGAGCACCTCGGACATCGCCGGGCAGTCCTCGGGGGCTGGGACCTCGGGGGCGGGGTCCGCGTGGTCGAGGCCGGGCTCGGGTGCCTGGGCGGAGCACCCCATCGTGAAGATCCGCCTGCCGCCCTGGCGTGCCGTGACGAGCCGTGTCGAGAAGTGCTCCCCGTCACGCGTGGGCAGCACGTCGTACAGGATCGGCGAGTCGGCGCGCCCGGCCTCGAGGAACTGGGCGTGGAGCGAGTGCAGGACGCGCCCCTCTGGCAGCGTGCCGTAGGCCGCGACCACGGACTGGGCGAGAACCTGCCCGCCGTACGTGCGCTGCATGCGGGTCTGCGCGGCCGGGCCACGGAAGAGGTCGGGCTCGATCTGCTCCAGGTCGAGGACCGCGACCAGGTCGTCGATGGTTCTCGGCATGGGCTACGGGTTCTGGTCCTGCTCACGCTCGGCGAGGAAGCGCTCGAACTCGGCGCCGATCTCGTCTGCCGTGGGCACGGGCGCGACCCGTTCGTGCGCGGTGTCGAACGCCTCTTCGAGCGCGGCGACGAGCTCGGCGGTCTCCGACGACCCGGCCACCTCAGCGTCGATGAGCTCGGCGTTCTCGGCGACCTCCTGAGGGAGTTCCCCCATCGGGATGCGGAGACCTGTGTCCGCCATGAGGGACTCGACGACCACCTTCACGGCCTGCGGGAAGTGCACCTGGGAGAGGTAGTGGGGCACGTGGGCGACGTAGCCCATCGCCACCCTTCCCGCCTCCCCGGCCCGGAACTCCAGCATCGCCGACCACTGGCCCGGTACGTCCATGCGCTCGATGAGCGGAGGGTTGTCGTGGGCGAGGGTCGACTCGGTTGCGTGACGCGTGATCCCCGTGGGGCGGGTGTGCGGCACGGCGAGCGGGATCCCTGACGCGGTGTACACGCGGCTCACGTGCAGCGCGTCACAGATGTCCAGCGTCGCAGTCACGGCTCGCTCCCAGCGCATGTCGGGCTCCTGCCCGTGCATGAGAAGGAAGGGGCGGCCGTCCTCGTCGGTCAGCCGGTCGATGACCAGGTGGGGCATCTGGATCGCGGTCCAGTGGTACGTGTCGAACGTCATGATGGGGCGCCGGCTCCGGAAGTCGTGGAGCTCGTCGATGTCGAAAGTGACGACGCGCTGGGGATGGCAGGTTCGCAGGAGGTGAGCGGCGGTGCCGTGGGTGACCCTGCCGGCGTCGAGGAAGCCGTCCAGGAGATGGATCAGCGGCGCGCCCGTGCCGGTGACCGCCTCCCAGGTCTCGGGGACGACCTCGTACAGGTCTCGAGCTTCGTTCACGTCCCCGAGGCTACGGCCTTCGGACAATGCCCGCCTGCTGTACGGGGAATCGTGATGGTCACGGTCCGGGTCGGTCGAGCAGTGATGTGGAGGTACGCCGGGCAGGGAGCGCCTCACGGCGCGTGGCCGCTCGTAGCGGCTGATTGTGGAGCCCGGGGCTTCCGCAACCCGGCGTACCAGCGGTCAGTGTATGGGCTGGAGCCAAAGGCGCGTTTCTACGGCGGCCAGGACCCGGCCTGTCAGGCCAGCCGCCCCGCCAGCTCGAGATGGCCGGCGTGATGCAGCTCGTCGGCGAGCGTGATCATCCGAGCGCTCTCGCGCACCTCCGAGGGGCGCGTCAGGGTGAGCGCCCGACCGGCACCCATGACGTGCAGCACGGCCGAGGCGCGCCACAGGACGTCGGCGAAGTCGCCGTGGACGATGCCGCGCAGCACGTCGTCGATGACACGGCACATCGCCTCGGGGTCGGGCGGGTCCGAGACCCCGGCGACTGCCCGGGCGACCTGGGCCGTGCTCGAGCCGGCCTCGTACGCGCGAGTGGCCCGGACCGGGTCGGCGTGGATCCACTCGCGGACGACATAGAGCCGCCAGAGCGAGCCGGCGAGGGAGTCGGCGGCCGACGACGACCACATGTCCGCCAGCGTCTCCATCCCCTCCGTGTCGGCGAGGTGGACGACGCGTTCCGCGAGCGCCTCGTCGCCTTCGGCGCGCGCCCCCCGGACGAGGACGGAGGCGGTACGCTCGGCGATCTCGCGCAGCTCGTCAGGCGCGGGACCGGCCGCGACCGCCTCGAAGTACGCGGCGTCCACCGTCACTGGCCGATGGTGGTCACGCGCCATCCTTGCTCACCTCCAGCTCGATCGGCACCGGGCAAGGATAGGTGACGTCCCCGCCTCAGCGGCGACAGGACGCCATGGCCTGCCGCACGCGCTTGGCGGAGACGGGTTCGGCCGTGCGCAGCTGCTGTGCGAACAGGCTGACCCGCAGCTCCTCGAGGAGCCACCCCACGTTCGCCACGGGGGGTGGCAGCGGGCCCTCCGGGTACGTGCCGGCGAGCTCCGCGTACTCGTCCTCGAGGTCGGCGATGACGTCGGCGGACTGCCGCTCCCGCGCAGGGTTCATGCGGTACGACACGAGGCGCATCTCCGCGGCGTGCAGGTAGCGGGACAGCCGGTCGAACCACGGGTCCGGCGTCGTGAGGACGAAGCCCGCATGGACAAGGTTGCGCACCTGCTCGCGGACGTCGTCGACGACGTACGACGGCGGCGTGGCGTCGAGCTGCCGCATCACCTCCTGGAAGCGGGCGAGCACCTCCCCCACGTAGGCCACGATGCCGCGCATCGTGTCGGCCTGTCTCTCCCGCACAGCCACCTGGACCTCGCCGAAGCGGGCTGCGTCGCGTACCGTCCACGGGTTGATCCCGAGCGCCGCCAGGGACGAGTCGATCGCACGCAGTCGCGCGTCGGCCAGGAGCGCCGGCACGGTCGGGTACGGGCTCGTGCCGAGCTGGAGCTTCGTGGCGTTCGACATCCTCGACACCACCCACGTGGTGGGGTCGGGGGCCGTGAGCTGCACGAGTCGCCGGACGCCCTTCGCATGAGCGGCGCGGGCGCGCGCCTCGGTGTCCAGGACGACGACACCCACGCTCGACCCCTCGTCGCGGACGGCCGGGTAGCCGACGACCTCGATGGAGGAGGTCGTCGTCACGAGACGATCCTCCAGGGGCGGGAACGACCACGTCGTCGCCCCGGTCACCGCCGCTCTCCGGTTCACCCTCGTCAGCGTCCTGCTGACGGTCGCCGTGAGCCGGGTCTGGAGGCCCGCGAGGTCCTCGCCGCGGGCGACCTCCTTGCCGCCGTCGACGACGACGAGAGTCGCGCGCAGGTGAGGAGGCAGCTCCCGGTCGCCCCACTGGCCCGCCGGGTCCGTTCCCGTCAGCGCGCGCAGGGCGGTCGCGAGCGCGTCGGGAAACGCGATGTCCTCGGGCGCGGTGTCGCCTGAGGGCGCCGAGGCGACGTCGGGACGCTGCGCGAGCCAGGCCAGGGCGGCCGCCGCGTGGTTGGGTGCGGGGACGAACGCCGTCCGTACCTGCTTGGGGAGCGAGCGGATGAGCTCGGTGGCCAGCTCCTCCCGGTATCCGGGGACGTTCCACGTGAACGCCGCCGGGGGGAGCTGGTTGAGGATGGCGACGGGGATCTCGATGGTCACGCCGTCGTGCTGCGAGCCGGGGTCGAAGACGTACGTGATCTCGAGCTGGTGGCTGCCGACGCGCCACCAGTCCGGGAAGCCGGACGCGGAGACGTCGGCCTCCTCGCTCGCGACCAGGTCCTCCAGCGTCAGGTCGAGGTATGCGTCGTCCTCCTGCCGCTTGGTGCGCCACCACGCGTCGAAGTGGCGCTGGGAAACGACGTCCGCGGGGACGCGCGCGTCGTAGAACGCGAAGATCGCGGCGTCGTCGACGACGAGGTCGCGCCGCCTCGTGCGCTCCTCGAGCTCGGCAGCCTGCTCCCTGACCGACGCGTTGCGCCGCACGAAATGGTGGCGGGTGCGCCAGCGTCCCTCCACGAGGGCGGACTGGATGAAGATCCGCCGCGCCTCCTCCGGGTCGATGCGCGAGTACTGGACGGTACGGCCGGCGATGATGGGGATCCCGTACAGGTTCACCGTCTCGTACGCCAGCACCGCGCCCTGCGACTCGGACCAGTGGGGCTCGGAGTACGTGCGGCTCAGGACGTGCTCGGCGACCGCCTCGACCCACTCGGCCTCGACGGCTGCGACCGTACGGGCCCACAGCCGCGTCGTCTCGACGAGCTCGTACGCGACCGCCAGCGGCGGCGGGGTCCTCGCGATCGCCGACCCGGGCGCGATCGCCGACCCGGGCGCGATCGCCGACCCGGGTGCGATCGCCCACGTCGCCCCCCGAGCTCCCCGGTACTCGCGCGGGCCGAGGCGGGCCCGCTTGCGGGCGGGCAGGTCGGTACGGTCGTTGCGCGTGTCCAGCAGCCCGACATGGCTGAGCAGGCCGGACAGGACGGCGGTGTGGACGAGGTCCGCCGGCGCCGGCTCCGCGTTGCGCTCAAGACCGAGCTCGTCGCAGATCTGCCGCAGCTGCGTGTGGAGGTCCTGCCACTCGCGGACCCGGAGCGCGTTGAGGAACTCGTCGCGGCAGAGGCGCCGAAAGGCGTTGCCCGACAGGGCCTTGCGCCGCTCGCGCAGGTAGTCCCACAACCGCAGGATCGCGACGAAGTCGGACCCGTCCGGAGGCGGCTGCTCGACGTCCGCACCGGGAGCGGGCCCCCAGAACCGACGATGGAGCTGGTCGGCCTGTTCGCGCTTGTCCTGGGGCCTTTCCTTGACGTCGGGGATGGCCAGTGCGGCGACGATCACCTGGACCTCGCGCAGGCACCCGCGGGCCGACGCCTCGACGAGCATCCGCCCGAGCCGCGGGTCGACCGGGAGGCGGGCCAGCCTGTGGCCGACGGGCGTGAGCCGAGGACTCGTGCCACGCCCCTCCAGTGCCCCGAGCTCGGTGAGCGTCCGGAGGCCGTCGGTGATCTGCGCGGCGTCGGGAGGCTCGACGAACGGGAAGTCGACGATGTCGCCCAGCTCGGCCTCGGCCATCTGGAGAATGACCGAGGCGAGGTTCGTCCGCAGGATCTCGGGCTCCGTGTACTGGGGCCGCGTCTCGTAGTCGGCCTCGCTGTACAGGCGGATGCAGATGCCGGGCGCGACACGTCCGCACCGTCCCGCACGCTGGTCGGCCGACGCCCTCGAGATGGGCTCGATCGGAAGCCGCTGCACCTTGGTGCGCTTCGAGTAGCGCGAGATGCGCGCCGTACCGCTGTCGACGACGTACCGGATGCCAGGGACGGTCAGCGAGGTCTCGGCGACGTTCGTCGCGATGACCACCCGGCGGCCGGTGTGCGGCGCGAACACGCGGTGCTGCTCCGCGACGGACAGCCTCGCGTACAGCGGCAGCACCTCGGTGAAGCGAAGGTTGCGCGCGGCGATGGCATCGGACGCGTCGCGGATCTCGCGCTCACCCGAGCAGAACACGAGGACGTCTCCGTCACCGGCCGCCTGGAGCTCGACGACGGCGTCGCAGATCGCCTCGGCGAGGTCGCGGTCGTCAGCGGGCGGGACGGGACGGGTCCGCGGGGGCTCGTCCTCGTCGGAGACGGCGCCGTCGTCGCGTACGGGTCGGTAGCGGATCTCCACCGGGTACGTGCGGCCGGACACCTCGACGATCGGCGCGTCGCCGAAGTGCTGCGCGAATCGCGACGTGTCGATCGTGGCACTCGTCACGATGACCTTGAGGTCGGGCCGTCGGGGCAGGAGCTGTGCGAGATAGCCGAGCAGGAAGTCGATGTTGAGGCTCCGCTCGTGGGCCTCGTCGACGATGATCGTGTCGTAGGCGCGCAGCTCGCGGTCGTGGGCGATCTCGGCCAGGAGGATGCCGTCCGTCATGACCTTGACCTGCGTACGCCTCCCTGTCTTGCGGGTGAAGCGGACCTGGTAGCCCACGACGTCGCCCAGTTCCGTACGGGTCTCCTCGGCGATGCGCTCGGCGAGCGTCCGGGCGGCGATGCGCCGCGGCTGGGTGTGGCCGATGCTGCGCCGGCCGGCGAGGAGGCAGATCTTGGGGAGCTGGGTGGTCTTGCCGGAGCCGGTCTCACCGGCGACGACGACGACCTGGCTGCTCAGCAGCGCCGCGGCGATGTCGGGCACGGCGGCGGCGATGGGCAGGTCAGGGGCGACGTCGAGGAATGGCTCCATGGCCGTCCCAGCCTACGGTCCGACGCGACCGCGACCCTCCTCGCGACCGCGCAGCCTCACCTCACGAGGCAGACGGGGCACAGTGCGTGCGCCAGCACACCTCGGAGCGGACCCCCGAAGGAGACACCGGTCACGGGGTGCGGGTGGATTCCGAGCACGAGAAGGTCGATGGTGCCGGTCTGGTCGACGAGCTGCTCGATCGGCATCCCCTCGAGGATCTCGCCTTCGATCTTCACGTCGGGGTAGTCGCGG
>JAJZQV010000094.1 GCA_021803025.1 Actinomycetes bacterium
CGTCCGACCCGGAGATCCTGGCCGCCCTGTCGCCGCACCACGCCATCATCTTCGCCCTCACGCATCCGGGCATCGCGTTCATCGCCATGGGAGCGATCGTGCTCACGGTCACCGGAGTCGAGGCGTTGTACGCCGACATGGGTCACTTCGGCCGGGCGCCGATCCGACTGGCCTGGTTCGCGCTGGTCTTCCCGGCGCTCACGATCGTCTACCTCGGTATGGGGGCGATGATCCTGCGTGAACCGTCCACGATCGACAACCCGTTCTTCCATCTGGCGCCGGGCTGGGCCCGGATTCCGCTGGTGGTCTTCGCGGCCCTCGCCACCGTGATCGCATCCCAGGCGGTGATCTCCGGCGCGTTCTCGGTGTCCCGGCAAGCCAGCCGCTCCGGGCTCCTGCCCCGGCTGAACGTCAGGCACACCTCGAGGGAGGAAGGCGGCCAGATCTACATCAGCGGCATCAACTGGATCCTGTTCGTCGGCGTCGTGCTGCTCATCGGCGTGTTCCAGTCCTCCGAGGGCCTAGCCAGCGCCTACGGCCTGGCCGTCACCGGCACCCTGCTGCTGGAGATGATCGTCTTCCTGGTCCTGGCCCACTTCGTATGGCAGGTCAAGCCGTGGAAGACCGCTGTGGCGGTCGTGCTGATC
The DNA here is from genome assembly GCA_021803025.1 of Actinomycetes bacterium. Classification (GTDB taxonomy): domain Bacteria; phylum Actinomycetota; class Actinomycetes; order Propionibacteriales; family Propionibacteriaceae; genus Fen-668. The sequence goes on from JAJZQV010000094.1 coordinate 648, forward strand.
TTTGGCATCGAAGTGGTGTTCCTCACCGCGAACCTTGCAAAGATCCTGCACGGCGGCTGGCTACCCCTGCTGATCGCCTCCGTCGCCGCCATCACCATGTGGACGTGGCGGCAGGGGCAAGAGTCGGTCGACCAGAAGCGGCGCCAGATCGAGGGGCCGCTGGTCGACTTCATAGAGATGGTCCGTACCAGTCACATCCCGAGGGTCCCGGGTCTGGCGGTGTTCCCCCATCCCAACGCGGACACCACTCCCCTGGCCCTTCGGCAGACGGTCGACTACTACCACGTCCTCCACGAGCACATCGCCATCGTCAGCATCGTCAACGAGAACGTCCCCCACATCCCCCACGTCGAACGCGCGAGCGTCAACGACCTGGGCTACCTCGACGACGGGATCATCCACATCAGCTACCGGGTCGGCTTCAACGACAGCCAGCTCGTACCGGCGGCCCTGGAATGGGCCAGGGACAAGGGTCCCGAGATGGACCTCGACCCCGAGAAGGCGCACTACTTCCTGTCCTCGCTGCGACTCACCGCCGGGGACGTTCCGTCCCTGCCGGGTTGGCGCCGGCGCATCTTCCTATGGCTGTCCGCCAACGAGCCCAACCGCACCACTGTGTTCCACCTCCCGCCAGATCGCACCGTCGTCGTCGGAGGCAACCTCGAGATCTAGCTGGGCTCGGCCATCAGGGCCGAGCACCATCGACTCGAAGCGGTTGGAGAGAGCGCAAGGCGCGGGCAGTTGCCGACATTCCGCGAGAACTCGACCAGCATGAGCAAGGCGTTCCCGCGGGAACGCGCGACTCGCTGGCAGAAGTGTCGTTGTCGTGGGGCGCTCAACCTGGGATAGCAGGGTGAGAGAGGGTGGCATGGTCGCGATCGCCGTTTTCGCTGCGCAACGGCCGAGAGCCGGCTTCATTCGCCCGAACAGCTCTCTTGGGCAGCAAGAATCGCGATTCCGTGGCGGATCATCCCGCTCGAACCAGGCTAGCGACCGACCCCCGAGGGAGCGTTGCGGTCGAGGAGCGCTCCGCACACAGCGGCAAGAGCGAACGTTGTTGGCCGTTGTGCGGGCCCCCACCATGACGAGGGAAGAACTTCGATGCGACAGCCTCGCTGTAGGTTCGGCTGATGAGTGACGAGCTTCAGATGCGATCTTGCGAGGCTGCGGGAGTGGACGCGCGCCGGGCCGTTCGGGAGTTCGACAACGCATGTCAGTGGCTGGAGCGCGCCAGGAAGGGGCTTATGTCCCCGCTCGCGGCCGAGGTATGGGTCTTCGACGAGGATCTGGAACAGGTGCTGCTCGTGAACCATCGGTGGCGCGCCTGGGTCCCGCCCGGCGGGAAGGTTGAGCCCTTTGAGATGCCTCGAGAAGCAGCCAGCCGTGAGCTATTCGAAGAAACCGGACTGCGGGCGGAGCTGCTGTCCACACCCGCCGCCGTTGCCGTGCGCTCGTATAGCCGAGACTGGTCTCCGACTCTCGGTCTGTCGTACGCCGCGATCGTTGATGTGTCTACGCCGCTGGTCGAAGAGAGCGGGCAGCCGCTGGCATGGACGCGCCTGGATCTGGACTGGGACAGCTTCTTCCATGACGATCCGTCTCGCATCCGATGGCATGCGAGATGGCTAGCGCATGGCCGAAGCCGTCGCCGTGAACTGCAGTGACGGACAGCTTCTTCCATGACGATCCGTCTCGCATCCGATGGCATGCGAGATGGCTAGCGCATGGCCGAAGCCGTCGCCGTGAACTGCAGTGACGCGCGGGGCGCCTTGCTGCTGCATGCCATCAAGGTGCACAGATCTCAAGCATTGTCGGCCACCCCATCGGCGGCCATGTGAGGACGTTCCCGCGGGAATGTGCGAGGCATGCCAGGACTGGAGGTGAGCCGGCGGACGCACTACCTTGAGCAGCTGTTCCATGGACAACCGCCGTAGTTGCGCTTGTCAGGCGCTTGCGAGGCCGAGCAACTTCGGACGTCGTGACGTCTCAGAGGCAGCAGGACGCGCGCACGAGCGCAACGTCGGCGGTTCGAAGAGAGCCCTTCGTGGCCGATGAGGATGCCTGACGTCGCCACCAAAGGACTGGCGCTCTGGCGAGGTCCCTTCACTGGTCCTTGGCCGTCGTCGTGACCCTACAGGCGAGCTCGAACCCGTTTATGGTTGGTTTGAGACACGGCTCGGAGGGCTTTCGCCCCGGGCGCCGAGTAACGGTTGTTATGAAGCCTGAATCCGGGCTCATATCAACCGTTATCGGGTTTGGCGGCCAGTGCGGCCGCAGCCGGCTTCCCAAAACAACCATAAACGCGTTCGACCGCTCGTTCGACGCCAGGGAAGACCGATTCCTGGTCGATGGAGCCGCTCTCCTCGGCACGACCGGACCGTGCCAGTGCTCCGAGGGCCGGCGGGGCCCCGCGCGAACATTCCGCGCCCGCGCAGAGCCTTCCGTGCCGGAGACCGGTGCATCCGGGGGCGAGGGCGCGTACGTCGCGACCCCACGAAGAAGCGCCCTGGCCCGGGGGGCTTTCCCTTCCAGAGCGTTTGCGTTGAGTGGAGCTAACGGGATTCGAACCCGTGGCCTCTTCCATGCCATGGAAGCGCGCTACCAACTGCGCCATAGCCCCTCGGCCGCCGCAGCGACCCGTGAAACTCTACCCCACGAGCGGTGCTGGATGCGAACTCAGCGACCCATACGCTCCCCCGCCAGCAGGCCCTCGACGGTGCCGTCCTCGTCCTCGGCGTCCACGCGGGTCACGATCCCGTCGAGGCTGATCCGGGGGCAGTCGCGCCAGAGCCGCTCGAGCGCGTACAGGTGCCTCTCGTCGGTGTGCTGGACATGGATCACGACGTCCCCGTAGTCGAGCAGCACCCAGCGGTTCTCCCGGCCCCCCTCGCGCCGCAACGGCTTCGTCGACCGCCCGAGCAGCCGCTCCTCCACCGCGTCCACGACCGCACCGACCTGGCGCTCGTTGGTCGCCGAGACGATGAGGAACACGTCTGTGATGCCGAGCTGCTCGGACACGTCGAAGGCAACGAGGTCGCTCCCCTTCTTGGAGGCGGCGGCTTCCGCTGCCTCGCGGGTGAGCTTGATGGCTTGGGTGGTTGCTGGCACGGAACTCCTAGTGTTCGCGGTACAGGCCGCGCTTGGCGATGTACTGGACGATGCCGTCTGGCACGAGGTACCAGATGGGCAGCCCCTCGGTGACCCGCCGCCGGCAGTCGGTCGAGGAGATCATCAGCGCCGGCACCTCGATGAGCGTCACCTTGTCGGGCGGCAGGTGCTCGACAGTCGTCTCGTCGAGCGGCGACCCAGGACGCGAGACTCCGATGAAGTGAGCGAGGTCGAAGAGCTGGTCCGCGCCACGCCAGGTGAGGATCTGGCTCAGCGCATCGGCGCCGGTGATGAAGAACAGGTCCGTGTCCTCGCCCACCTGTGCCCGCAGATCGGTGAGCGTATCGACCGTGTACGTGTCGCCCGGACGCTCGATGTCGATGCGGCTCGTCGAGAACTGCGGGTTCGACGCCGTCGCGATGACTGTCATGAGGTAGCGGTCCTCAGGCCGTGAGACCTTGCGGCCGGCCTTCTGCCACGGATGCCCGGTGGGTACGAAGACGACCTCGTCGAGGTCGAAGCGCGCCGCCACCTCGCTGGCCGCCACGAGATGGCCGTGGTGGATGGGGTCGAAGGTCCCACCCATGACACCGAGTCGGTGCCGGGTGGCGCCCGGGGTCCGGGCGAGCCCGTTGGGCAGGGTCATGGGCGGCTCACCAGTGAGGGCGTCCCTTGCCGAAGGAGCGGAGCGCCATGAGAGTGCCCAGGAAGATCCCCAGGGCGATGACGCCGAACACCCACGTGGGCACGCCGAAGTCGATTCCCGTCTCCAGCAGATGCAGCATGCGCGGATCCTACCTGCTCAGACATGCTTCTCGCCCGTACGAGACGTCGCAGGTGACGACGTGATCATGCCCGCGTCTGGCCCGTACCCATCACGACGTACTTCGTACTCGTCATCTCCGGCAACGCCATCGGGCCCCGCGCATGGAGTTTCTGCGTCGAGATCCCGATCTCCGCGCCGAACCCGAACTCGCCCCCATCCGTGAACCGGCTACTCGCGTTGACCAGGACGACCGCAGCGTCCACCTCTGCCGTGAACCGCTCGGCCGACGCCAGATCTCGCGTGATGATCGTCTCCGAGTGACCGGTCGTGTGGTCGCGAATGTGCGCCAGGGCGGCATCGAGGTCGTCGACGACACGGGCAGCAAGGTCGAGCGAGAGGTACTCGCCGTCGTACTCGTCGGGTCCCGCGGGCACGACGTCGGACGATGCCGCACAGAACGCCTCATCGCCGTGGACAGTGACGCCCGACTCCTTCATCGCCGCGAGCAGCACCGGCAGGGCCTCGTCGGCCACCGCGGAGTGCACGAGCAGCGTCTCGACGGCGTTGCACACGCTCGGCCGCTGCGTCTTTGCGTTGACGAGGATGTCGCGCGCCATGTCGAGGTCCGCGCTCGCGTCCACGTACAGGTGGCAGTTGCCGGTACCGGTCTCGATGACCGGCACCTTCGACCCCTCGACGACAGCCGCGATGAGCCCCGCCCCTCCGCGCGGCACGAGCACGTCGACCCTCCCGCGCGCCGCCATGAGCGCGGCGGACGCCTCACGCCCGGCGGGAAGGAGCTGGACGGCGTCGGGCGAAAGCCCGGAGGCCGCCAGGCCCTCGCGCAGCGCCGCCACGATGGCGAGGTTCGACGACTCGGCCGACCGCGATCCGCTCAGCAGGACGGCGTTACCCGACTTGAGGCAGATCCCGGCGGCGTCGGCGGTCACGTTGGGACGCGCCTCGTAGATGATGCCTACCACCCCGAACGGCACCCGTACCTGCCGGATCTGCACCCCGTTGGGGTTCGTCCAGCCCCGCACCACGTCGCCCACCGGGTCGCCCAGCCGCGCGAGCGACCGGAGCCCCTCGGCCATGCCGGCGACACGCTTGGGCGTGAGGCTGAGCCGGTCGACCAGCCAGTCGTCGGCGTCGCGTGCCACGGCGACGTCCGCGTCATTCGCCGTGAGCAGGTCCGCCTCATGGGCCAGGAGCGCGTCGGCCATGGCGTGAAGCGCGGCGTCCTTGACCTCGCGGCGTGTGACGGCGAGTGTACGGGAGGCGGCCCGAGCAGCGTCGGTGAGCCGCGTGATGTCCATAGGCTCATGCTACGGCCCAGGCTGGGGCCGCCCTGCGGCGCTCGGCTCTGCCGGACAGAGGGCCACGAGCCACCCTTTGGCCACCTCACACGCGAACATGAGAGAGCCCTCTTGTGGGCGGACAAGGGCAGATGTGCCTGGCTACGTTGCGAGCCGACCGCCGCCGCGGTCTTCCTGTCGGCCTTGAGAGAAGGACCTGTACATGACCACCAGCACCCCTGCGACCGTCGAGCACCCGAGGGCACAGACCGTCCTCATCCTCAGCATCGTCGGCATCTTCGTCGGCATCTGCGCACCCATCGCCTGGTACCTGGGTGCCCAGGCAAGGAAGGAAGTCCTCGCCCAGCCGGGACGCTGGTCGACCGAGGGCAGCCTCAAGATGGGCACGCTCATCGGCAAGATCTTCACGATCCTCTACATCGTCGCCTTCGTGCTGTGGTTCGCCATCATGATGGTCGGCCTCGCGATGCTGGGCACGACCGCGCACTCGTGAGCTGATGCAGCCGCGCGGCGGGCGACCGCACGACAGACGCCCCACGGCACCTTCCGTGGGCGTCTGCCGTCTCCCGCTCGAGCCGGGCCCAGCGACAACACATGACCACCTCAGGTCTCGGTCCTCGACCTCCCCTAGCGTGCGGACCATGACGCATTCGTACGTTTCAGACCTCGGTCCCGGTGAGGGCGCGCTCGCTCCTCGCGCACGCCTCGACAGTGACGCCCCCCGGCTCGACCTTGACGGCATGTGGCGCTTCCGGCTGGTCCCGACGCTCGACGACGTCACGGAAGGCTTCGAGGCACCCGGCTACGACGCCTCCGGCTGGGACGAGATCACCGTCCCCTCGTCCTGGCAGATGACCGACATCGCCGGCGACGCCCCGTACGGCAAGCCCGTCTACCTCAACATCCGCTACCCGTTCCCCGTCGACGTGCCCCACCTCCCGGACGGCAACCCGACCGGCGAGTACGTACGAACGTTCACGCTCCCCGCCGACTTCGGCAAGCGTGCCGTCCTCCGCTTCGAGGGCGTCGAGTCGTGCTTCGCCGTGTGGCTGAACGGGGTCCGGCTCGGGGACGCGAAGGGGTCCCGGCTCCCCCACGAGTTCGACGTGGCGGCATCGTTGCGTCCCGGCGAGAACACCGTCGCGGTCCGCGTCCACCAGTACTCCTCCGGCTCGTACCTCGAGGACCAGGACTACTGGCGCGTCTCCGGCATCTTCCGTTCCGTGTCCCTGGTCGCCACGCCCGAGCGCGGCGTACGGGACGTGTTCGTCCACGCCTCGTACGTGTCCGGCACCGGCACGCTCACCGTCGAGGTCGACCCGCCGACCGCCCGGCTCAGCGTCCCCGAGCTCGGGATCGCCGACGCGGACCCCGCTGCCGTCTGGAGCGGCCCCGTCGAGGCGTGGTCGGCCGAGTCGCCCCGCCTGTACGAGGCGACTGTCTCGACGCCGAGCGAGACAGTCACGCTGCGGATCGGGTTCCGCACCATCGAGATCGTCGGGTCCGAGATCCTCCTCAACGGCCGGCCCGTCCTGTTCAACGGCGTCAACCGCCACGAGTGGCACCCCGAGACCGGGCGCGCGCTCTCGTGGGACACGATCCACGACGAGCTGTGCCTCATGAAGCGCCACAACATCAACGCCATCCGTACCTCGCACTACCCGCCGGACCCGCGGATGCTCGACCTCGCCGACGAGCTCGGCTTCCTCGTCATCGACGAGTGCGACCTCGAGACCCACGGCTTCCAGCTCCTGGCCTGGCAGGGCAATCCCACCGACGACCAGCGCTTCGAGCCGGCGCTCCTCGACCGCGTCGCCCGCATGGTGGAGCGCGACAAGAACCACGCCTGCGTCGTCGGCTGGTCACTCGGCAACGAGTCGCACACAGGCTCCGGGCTGGCCGCGATGGCCGCCTGGGTCAAGGGCCGCGACACCTCGCGGTTCCTCCACTACGAGGGCGACCAGGACCTCGCGTACACCGACGTGTGGTCGCAGATGTACACGGCGCTCGACGAGGTCGAGCGGATCGGCCGCGGCGAGGAGGCCAAGCTGGCTGACGAGGCGCTCGACGCGCACCGGCGGCAGGCCCCGTTCGTGCTGTGCGAGTACGTGCACGCGATGGGCAACGGCCCCGGCGAGGTCGCCGACTACCAGCGGCTCTTCGAGACCTACCCCCGCTTGCAGGGCGGCTTCGTGTGGGAGTGGCTGGACCACGGCATCCGGCAGGTACGCGGCGGGGTGGACTACAACGGGTACGGCGGCGACTTCGGCGAGCCCGACCACGACCGGAACTTCATCATCGACGGCCTGGTCTTCCCGGACCGTACGCCCTCGCCCGGGCTCCTCGAGTACGCCGCGGTCATCGCGCCGGTACGCATCGTCGTCGGGGACTCGATCACGATCGCGAACCGCCGTCGCTTCACCGACCTGTCCGACCTCACCTTCACGTGGTCGACGACGGACGGCGCATCCGGGACGCTCGACACGCCGCACGTCGGAGCGGGCGAGTCGGTGACCCTCGGTCTGCCCGGGCTTCCGCCGTTCACGGGCGAGCGCTGGCTCACGGTGTCCGCACAGCTCGCCACAGAGACCGCCTGGGCACCCGCCGGCCACGAGGTCTCCAGCGGCCAGGGGCAGCTGCAGCCGGCAGTCGCGCAACCGTCCGGCGAGCGGCTCGCGCTCGAGCCGGATGGCCGCGGCCATCGTCTCGGCGATGCGCGTTTCGACGCACGCGGACGGCTCCTCGAGGTCGCCGGAACGCCGGTCACCGGACCGGTGCTCGACGTGTACCGGGCGCCGATCGACAACGAGCTGTACCGCTACGGAGAACCGGCGGGACAGGGCGCCGAGTGGCGTCGCTTCGGCCTGCACCGGCCGGTACGGACGACCGTCTCCGTCGAGGCAGGCCCTGACAGCCTGACCGTCGTCACCCACGAGGGACCGACGGGCTGGAGCCACCTGTACGAGCTGACCTGGGTCTGGACGGCCACCGACGCCGGGCTCCACCTCGATCTGAGGGGTGCTCCGCACGGGTTCTGGCCCTCCCCCGTGCCTCGGCTGGGCGTGTCGATGGGCCTGCCGACCTCGGTGACGGGCATGACGTGGTTCGGGTCCGGCCCCGGCGAGGCGTACGTGGACTCGCACGACGCCGTACGGATCGGCACCTGGACCGCGAGGCTCGACGAGCTGCAGACCCCGTACGTGCGGCCCCAGGAGAACGGGCGGCGTGCCGACGTGCGGTGGGCCGAGCTCACCGGCGGTCCGCGGCTCGCGTTCGACGAGCCTGTCGGCGTGACACTGCGCCCCTGGACGTCGGTCGCTCTCGACGAGGCGGCGCACACCGTCGACCTCGTGCGGGACGACCTGGTCTGGCTGACCGTCGACGTCGCGCAGCATGCGCTCGGTACGGCGGCGTGCGGCCCGCTCCCGCAGGCGAAGAACGTCCTCTCGGCGCGCCCGTTCACGATCGCAGTGGCGTTCTCGCGGCGCTAGCCGCGGAGGTGTTCTTGGCAATCGTCAGTGACGGCGGGTACACCTGGTCCCATGAGTACGCACCCCCTTCACTGCCAGTTCGTCCCTCCGTGGCTGCTCGAGCGCATCGCCGCGCCCATGGACGCCCGGACCATGATCGTCGACACCGTCGCCGAAGCCGTGGCCGAGACTCTGCGGACCGACTTGCAGATCAGAGCCGCCCGCGCGAGGAAGGTGACGCATCCTTCTCGGCCTGCCGCCACAGCGGCGTGGGCGGTCTACACGGCCGGCTCCACGCAGACCCTCCCCGGCACGCTCATGCGCACCGCCGGTGACCCGCAGAGCCCCGACGTGGCCGTCAACGAGGCCGCCACAGGCGGGCAGGTGGCGCTCGACCTGTTCAGCCAGGTGTACGGGCGCGACTCGTACGACGGCGCGGGCGCCGAGGTGGTCATGTCCGTCCACTACGGCCGTCGCTACGACAACGCCTTCTGGAACGGCACCCAGCTCGTCTTCGGCGATGGCGACGGACAGATCTTCGGCCGGTTCACCAAGCCGGTCGACGTGCTCGCCCACGAGCTCAGCCACGCGGTGACGGAGCACACGGCCGGCCTCGTCTACTCCGACGAGCCGGGCGCGCTCAACGAGTCGATGTCCGACGTGTTCGGCATCTGCGCCAAGCAGCGGCTCCTCGGCCAGACGGCCGCTCAGGCCGACTGGCTCATCGGCGAGGGGATCTTCCTCCCGGGAGTCCACGCCCGCGCCCTGCGCGACATGGCGCACCCCGGGACCGCGTACGACGACCCGCAGCTCGGCAAGGACCCGCAGGTGGGCTCGTACGCCGACTACGTGCACACGACGAGCGACAACGGCGGCGTGCACATCAACAGCGGGATCCCGAACCGGGCCTTCCAGCTCGCCGCGACGGGCATCGGGGGCAGCTCGGCCGAAGGCGCCGGAAAGATCTGGTACGCCGCGCTCACCGGCAGCGGTGTCGGTCCGAACACCGACTTCGCGGGCTTCGCCGCCGCGACGGTGGCCGCTGCGGGCGCGCACGCCGACGTCGTACGGCAGGCGTGGACGACTGTGGGTGTCACCCCAGCCACGACCAGAGGGACGCATCTCGGTCCCAAGAAGCTGGCGCCGAGCAGCGTGGGAGTGCGGCGTACGGGCGGGTTCGCCGGCATCACGCGTGCCGGTCAGCTGGACCTCGACAGCGACGACCCACGCGTCGACGACGTCCGTCGGCTCGTCGAGCGCACGGACTTCGCCGCCCTGAGCCAGGGTCCCGCGATCGCTGACGCGTTCTCGTACACGTTCTCGCTGCCCGAGCACGACGAGGTCACGGTGGCGGAGGACGATCTCACGCACGACCTGAGACGGCTCGTCGAGCTCCTCCTGAGGGACAGCTGAGGCGGCGCGAGCGGCATGCTGTCGCAGCCGTGTGCACCAGGCGCCCAGTGCGCACAGCGTCACCGGTGAACTCATAGCGGGCTCACAGGAAGACCACGGTTCCGCCCGGCTGCCTGATGGGAACCCCGTGAGAGCATGAATGGCGGCTCCGAACGAGCCGGATGGACGCACAGCGCAGTCGTGACATGGAGAGAGAAGGCGTGGAATGCGTCGATGGCGGAAACCGACGGTGGCCATCGTCGCGGCCGTCGCACTCATGGTTGTCGCAGGGGCCGGTTTCCTGGTCTGGCGGTCGACGCGTCCTGCCACGACAGCGTCGGCGACCACAACCACGACGACCGTCAAGGCGACGAAGGCGACGCAGCGCACCACGGTCTCCGCCTCCGGAACGCTCGCCCCCCAGAACCAGGCCTACCTGAACTTCCCTGCCGCCGGGACCGTCTCGACGGTGAACGTGACGCTCGGCCAGAGCGTGACCTCCGGACAGGTGCTCGCCACCGAGGACACGACCACTCTCGCGTCCGTCGTCACCTCGGCACAGGCGGCTGTTGACTCGGCGCAGTCCAGCCTCGACACCCTCAGCTCGTCGAGCTCGGCGACGTCCGCCCAGATCGAAGCCGCCAAGGCCCAGCTCGCCTCCGCGCAGGCCAAGCTCGCCTCTGCCCAGAGCGACCTCGCGGGTGCCACGATGACCGCGCCGTTCGCGGGCGTCGTCGCCCAGGTCAACCTCACCGCCCACAGCAAGGTCAACGGCACGACGTCGACGACGACCGGGCCCGGTACGACCACGACGGTCTCGTCGTCCACGTCGTCAGCGGCCCAGATCGTCGTGGTCGACACCCGCAGCTGGCTGGTCAACAGCACGGTCGGGATGGCTGACCTTGCCAGCCTCACGCAGGGGCTGGCCTGCACCGTGACCCCGACCGGCGCCACCACGAGCCTCACGGGCACGCTGACGAGCATCGGCATCGTCGGCACGACGACCTCCGGCACGACGTCGTACCCCATCATCGTGACCCTCACCGGCAACCCGACCGGCCTGTACATCGGTGGCTCGGCCGACGTGTCGATCGTTGTGAGCGAGGTCACCGTGCTCACCGTGCCGACCGCAGCGGTCCAGCAGGAGAACGGCCAGACGTACGTGACGGTGGTGGCCAACGGTGTGCCCACGAGGACGAACGTCACCGTCGGCCGTACGTTCGGCGCGCGCAGCGAGATCGCGGCGGGACTGGCGGAGGGCGACGAAGTGCTCGTGACGACGCAGGCCGCGGCGACCGGCTCGAGCAGCCGCCAGCCGCACGGCGGACGCTCCGGCCTCCCGCCCAGCGCCCGGCCGAGCGGAATCGGCGGGGCCGGCTCCGGCGCCAACGCCGCACCGTCGACCCTCCCGACGGCGCAAGGGAGCTGACCGATGCCGACGATCGTCGAGCTCTCCGGGGTTCACAAGACGTACAAGAGCGGCAGCATCACGTTCGAGGCCCTGCGAGGCGTCAGCCTCGAGGTCCAGGAGGGCGAGTACATCGCCGTCACCGGGCCGTCAGGCTCGGGCAAGTCGACGCTCATGAACATCCTCGGCTGCCTCGACATCCCCACCGCCGGCACGTACCTGCTGGGCGGTGAGGACGTGAGCACGATGAGCGAGAAGGACCTCGCGGTCGTGCGCAACAAGCGGATCGGCTTCGTCTTCCAGCAGTTCAACCTGCTCCGGTCGATGACCGCCCAGCGCAACGTGGAGCTGCCGCTCATGTACGCGGGCGTCCACGCCACACAGCGGCACACCCGGGCCCGTGAGGCCCTCGAGCGCGTGGGACTCGGCGACCGTACCCACCATCGTCCCGGCGAGCTGTCCGGCGGCCAGCAGCAGCGCGCCTGCATCGCGCGAGCGCTCGTCACGAACCCGGACATCATCCTCGCGGACGAGCCGACGGGAAACCTCGACTCCGTCTCGACGCACGAGGTGCTCAAGCTCCTCCACGAGCTCCACGACCAGGGGCGCACGATCGTGCTCATCACCCACGAGCACGACGTGGCGCTGGAGTCCCAGCGTCAGGTGCAGATCTACGACGGGCTCCTCACGGAAGGGCTCCCC